>CAZRNU010000001.1:0-74500 GCA_964601515.1 uncultured Bacteroidales bacterium
TCCCAAAACGGATGATCCATTAACAGTTTCTCTTGATAGAGCTATCGAAATTATTCTTAATAAAAGAGATGCAGAGAGCAAAAAGATAATTAAAAAGTTTGAGAAAGAACCTGATGTGATTGTGCTGATTGGAAGATGGGGCCCATACATCTCTTTTAAAGGTGAGAATCTGAAAATCCCTAAGAGCTACAAGGCCGAAGATTTAACATTGGATGATTGTTGGAAAATTAAAAGTGAGAGCGGAGCAACCTCTGTAAAAAAATCACGTACAACTAAAAGCAAAGCCACCGGCTCAGCAAAAACTAAATCCTCCAAAAAAAAGAAATAAGGAAATAAAAAATGGAACTTGAGGCATATTTTCAAGCAATTGACCCTGCAAAAATTAAGAATAAAACTAAGTCACACCCGCTTTTACTTGGGGAGTTGATTGATTCTTATCTTGTTGATGGAGGATTTCCATCCCTCAACAATAAACAAATTGCAATAATAGGCATTCCTGAAGACAGAAATGCCCCAGAGAATCAAGGATGCGGACTTTCGCCTGATTATGTGAGAAAATATCTGTATCAACTTTTTCAAGGCCCTAATAAAATAAATATTGCAGACTTAGGCAACATTAAGCCCGGACATACACCTGAAGATACTTATTATGCCGTTAAAACTGTGGTTGCTGATCTTATTGAAAAAGAAATAGTGCCTGTTTTAATTGGTGGTAGTCAGGACATTACTTATGCAAATTATCTAGCTTATGAATCTTTAGGGCAAATAATCAATATAGTTTCTGTAGATTCAGGTTTTGATATCGGACTCAATGATCCAGGAATTAATCATAAAAGTTATTTAAGTGATATAATCAAGCATAAACCTAATTTTTTGTTTAATTACACAAATATTGGATATCAAACTTATTTTATCGATCAGGATGCAATTGAATTGATGAATAAAATGTTTTTTGATGTATACAGATTAGGGCTTGTTAGAAGTAATCTTGAAGAAGTTGAACCTATTGTTAGAAACGCGGATATGTTCTCTTTTGATGTCTCCAGCATCAGACAATCAGATGCCCCCGGGAATTCTTTCGCCTCTCCTAATGGGTTTTATGGAGAAGAAGCATGCCAGATTGTAAGATATGCAGGTCTTAGCGACAAGCTTTCTTCTATCGGGTTTTATGAACATAATCCTGCGTTTGATAATGGAGAACAAACAGCTCACCTGGTGGCCCAAATGATATGGTATTTTTTTGATGGATTTGCACATAGAAAAAATGATTTCCCTGATAGAGAAAGAAAAGATACGGGTGCTTATATTAAGTACGTGGTCTCAATAAAAGAATTTACAAATGAAATAGTGTTTTATAAAAGTAAAGTGAGCGACAGATGGTGGATGGAAGTTCCTTGTCCATCAGGAATGCAAATTAAATATGAAAGACAATTCCTAGTCCCATGCTCCTACAAAGATTATCAGGCAGCGTGTCAAGAGGAAATACCAGAAAGATGGTGGCAGGTTTATCAAAAATTTTTGTGATTTTTTTGAAAAGTAGTTTTGGTTTAACAAAAAATACTACTTTTAGGGTGGAATTTTGGCAAATAATCAGTGATAATTGCAAACTGCGTAGAATTACTGATAAATTGTTTAGATTTGTAAATTAATTTTGTAAAATGCCAAAGTTACTTTGGCATATATAATTCGCTGATAATCAATACGCTCTTTGATTTTTTGATTTGAGAAGTTATTAACAACGGCATGTTAATAAAAAATTTATTGTATTTTTACCCGCTTAATTAATAAACACACAAATTTATAATTGATTAAATATTATTTATTTTTTTGCGTTTTCTGAAATAAAAGGAAAAATACAATGAAGAGTTTTTGGCTGACATTATTATTTAGTGTTCTTGTTTGTTCGGGCTTACGAGCTCAGCAAGAACCACAGTTTAGCCATAACATGTTTAATAACATGGGTATTAATCCAGGATTTGCAGGCCTTAGGAATTCAATTTGTGCTACAGGATTGTTCAGGCAGCAATGGGCTGGTTTTAAAACTGAAGAAGGAGAAAAGCTTTCTCCTGAAACATACAGCCTAAATGTTGATGCTCCGGTTTCTTTGCTGAAAGGAGGATTAGCTCTTGGGTTTCTTCAGGATAAAGTCGGTTTTCAAACTGCAGTCGGAGTTAAATTGGGTTATTCATATCACTATTTGTTAGGATACGGAAAACTAGGAATCGGAGGTCAAATTGGTTTTATAGACTCAAGAATTGATTTCTCTCAGTTTAAGCCAATTAATGAAGGTGACCCTGTTCTTGCAGATAAAGATGAGCAAAGCAATATTTTGCTCGACTTTGCAATAGGGGGATTCTATCAATCTGATGAAAGTGCTTGGTTTGGATTATCTGTATCACAATTAAGACAAGCTAATAACGAAATAGGATATGCAAATTACCGGAATAAAAGACATTATTATCTTGCAGGTGGTTTTGATTATGTTTATCCTGGAAATAATAACTATGTTATAACTCCTTCAGCCTTGTTAAAATCTGATTTTAATAGTTATCAGTTAGATCTAAATACAATGGTAACTTATAAAGAGATGGTATGGGGAGGAGTGAGTTATAGGTTGGATGATGCAGTTGTGTTTCTTTTGGGGTTGAGGTTAGATCAGATAAGTATTGGATATTCTTATGATTTAACAACCTCTCTGCTTGGAAGAAACGGAAGAAGTTGGGGAAGTCATGAAATAATGCTGCAGTATTGCTTCAATCTCGAATTTGAAAAATTAAATCAACCCTACAAAAATGTAAGGTTTTTATAACATCTGAAAAAAGGTGTAACTATAGAAAAAATTGTTCGTTTAAATTAAATAGAGTTTAGAAATATTTTTAGTGGTCATATAAAACAGGAGCTATTATGAAAAGATTGGTTTTTTTTGCTTCTATTATCATTGTGTTAAATAGTTGTGACAGTGGCAGAGGCCACCTTACCGGTGTTGTAGACAGACCGGGTTTTTATTACGGCGATCCGCCCGGAATGGTTTATATTCCGCTTGGTAGTTATACCATGGGTCCTTCTGATCAGGATGCAGCATATACACATAATGCTATATCCAAAACGGTGTCTTTGCCATCGTTCTATATGGATCAGACAGAAATTACCAATAATCAATACAGACAATTTGTATACTGGGTAAGAGACTCTCTCGCTCATCTTAAATTGTCCGAATTTGATGAAGGTCATTTAATTTTACAGGATGAGTATGGTCAAGATCTTGAACCACCGCTTATTAACTGGAATCAGAGAATTCGCTGGACAGGTGAAGAGGAAAGAGAATTTCTTGCCGAATTATTCTTGCCTGAGCATGAAAGATTTTTCCGTAGAAAAGAACTAGATACAAGAAAACTAATTTATCGCTATTATAGGATAGATCTTCAAAGAGCAGCTAAAAGAGCTGAAAGAGATACTCCAAGAAGAGAGTTTGTTCTTGAATACGAAACTCCTGTTTATCCTGATACTTTGGCATGGATACATGATTTCAGCTATTCATACAATGAACCTATGACAAAAATGTATTTCTGGCACCCAACTTATGATCATTATCCTGTTGTCGGTGTTAATTGGATGCAAGCTAGAGCTTTCACTATTTGGAGAACACAATTCTTAAACTCATACCTTACCGGAGGGGGAAATTCTATTGCTTCAGACTTTAGACTTCCTTCTGAATCTGAGTGGGAATATGCAGCTAGAGGTGGGTTGGATTTGAACCCATTCCCTTGGGGAGGTCCATATACAAGAAATATTGACGGATGTTTCCTTGCTAATTACAAACCATTAAGAGGTAATTACACTGATGATGGTGGCTTCCAAACAGTTGTTGTTGGTCACTATCCTCCAAATGATTATGGTTTATATGACATGTCAGGAAACGTTGCTGAATGGACATCTGATGCATACGACGAATCTTTTTATATCTTCGGTCACGACATGAACATGAGCTACCAATATGAGGCTCAAACTGATGACCCTATTACGAAAAAGCGTAAAGTAATTCGTGGTGGAAGCTGGAAAGATATTGGTCAGTTTCTTCAAGTTAGTGCAAGAACCTATGAGTACCAAGACACCGCAAAATCATTTATAGGATTCCGTTGTGTTCAGGATTTCCTCGGCCGTGATAGAAATGATGGTGGCAGTGCATCAAATGTTTATTAAAAAACGCATATTAATATTTTATATATCTTTGTAAAACGTAATTAAGTATTTTGTTTTTTGAAATTACATCTTAAATTTTAAATAAATTATAGATTAAGCCCTATGAAATTTGTACACACAAAAACATTCAAAAACCTTATGGCCAAACTATATGGCTGGGGTGCTTCTGTAGTAATTTTGGGAGCTTTATTCAAAATTAACCACTATCCTGGAGCAGAAATCATGCTAATTGTTGGTCTTGGTGTTGAAGCTTTAATTTTTTTCATGTCCGGGTTTGAACCTCCTCATGATGAACCGGATTGGACTCTTGTGTATCCTGAATTAGCGGGTATTGAAGATAGTTCCGGAGGAGAACGAGTAACTACTCAAAATATTCAGAATGTTACAATTTCTACAAACCTTGATAAAATGCTTGAAGAAGCAAATATTGGTCCTGAACTTATTGAAGATTTAAGTAAAGGATTAAGAAATTTAAGCGATAATGCTAAGAAACTTGCTGATATCTCAAATGCTACAATTGCAACAAATCAATATGTGCAAAACATGCAGTTGGCTTCTCAGTCTGTTTTAGAATTAAGTCAGTCTTATAAGAACACTGCAGAGTATTTGAAGCATGATCTTAGTCTTTCAGAAGAATACGCAAAGAGTCTTCAGAATACTGTTGTAGCTCTCGGAGAGATGAAAGAAGCTTATCAAGGAACGGCAGTCATTGCTAAGGAAAACCTTCAGGCTTCAGTTGACTATAACGAAAGCATTAAGAACCTCACTGTTTATTCAAGCCAAATGGCTGAAAATTATAGCAAAACAGCAAGTTTGCTAACTCAGGCTGTTGAGGCAATGGAAGGTTCTTCTTCAGGGGCTAAGGTTTATGCTGAGCAGATGTCTAAAACTACTCAAAATCTTACAGCTCTAAATGCAGTTTATGAACTGCAACTACAGGCCTCAAATGAACAATATGCAAATACTGACAGACTTAAAGCTAGTTTGGACCAATTTATTGCAAATATTAGTGAGTCCTCTTCCAATACAGAACAACTAAAAACTGAATTAATGCAGCTTTCCGGTAATATCAGAGCTTTAAACAATGTTTACGGAAACATGCTTTCAGCTATGAGTGTTGGTAAGGTTAACGGTTAGTATAAATTTTTGTAAAAGCTAATACTATTATATTATGGCAGGAGGCAAGCAAACTCCCCGACAAAAAATGATTGGGCTAATGTACCTGGTGTTCATTTCACTGATGGCACTTAACGTATCAGTGACTGTTATGGACTCATTTGTACTCATTGATGATGGTATAAAACAAACCAACTTAAACTTTACTAAAAGGGTTGAGGATGTTTATAGAGAGTTTAGGCAGCAAATGGCATTAGCTCCTGAAAAAGTTGAGCCTTATTACAAAAGGGCTGTAAAAGTACAAGAGCTTACTGATTCTGTTGTTACCTTTATTAAGTTTCATAGATCAGATATGATATCTCGTCTAGATAGAATTCCAATGGAAAAAGCTGATACTCTTAGCCTTCTTAATCTTAAAACTAAATCTCAGTACAGCAAAACTTCAGCGTATTGGATTAAAGATGGAAATCAGGATATGCTTGCTGATGGAGGTCAAGGTACTAGAGCTTATGCTTTGAGAAAAATGATAGAAGATTATAAGCAAAACGTTACAAATATCTTGCTAGAACTTGTTCCTGAAGAAAGACAAGAAAGATTTCTGGCTGGTCTTCAATTAGGGATTGACACTGAAGGACCATTTTTAGATAATAACGGTAAAGAAATTAGCTGGCAAAGAGCTATGTTTGACAGGGTTATTCCTATTGCAATTGCAACAAACTTAAGTAGACTTGTTACAGAAGTAAAAAACGCTGAATTTGAAGTAGTTTCAAGACTATATAGTGAAATTTCTGCTGAAGATTTTAGTTTTGACAAAATTGAAGCAAGAGTTGTTCCCCGAAGCCAAATTGTAATGTTAGGCGATCATTATGAAGCAGATGTGTTTGTTGCAGCCTATGATACTAAACAAAAACCTACAATTGTAGTTGATGGACGATCAATTGAAACAAAAGACGGTGTTGGAAAATTAAGAATCCCGGCTAGTGCAATTGGGTCGAGATCTTTTAAAGGCGAAATTCAGGTGCCTCACCCAGTTTCAGGACAAATGACCCCTTATCCTTTTAAAGGTGATTATATTGTTCAAAGGCCGTCTGTTACAGTTTCCGCAGATGCCATGAATGTATTTTACATAGGTGTTGATAACCCTGTTACAATTTCTGTTCCCGGCATTGCAAGTGAAAATATCAGAGCAAATATCTCTAGCGGTGGTCAGCTCATTCCCAGAGGTGATGGTAAGTTTACTGTTAGAATGAATAGCGGAACCAGGGAAGCGAAAATTACGGTAAGTGCTTTAATTGATGGAGGCACTAGAAATATGGGTAGTGCAGAATTCAGAGTTAGACCTATTCCAAACCCAACACCAAAAGTAGCAGGCTTAAATAGTGGAGCATCAGTTGCTCGCGAGAGGCTGCAAGCAGTTCCAAGAGTTACTGCTGATCCTGAAGGGTTTGACTTTGAAGCTAAATTTGAAATTATTTCGTTTACAATGTATACTATTGAAGCTGGTGATTTAAGACCATACAATGCAAGAGGCGGTACTTTCTCTAATGAGATGATTACTGCTATTGGTCGTGGCAGAAGAG
Source organism: uncultured Bacteroidales bacterium (assembly GCA_964601515.1). Taxonomy (GTDB): domain Bacteria; phylum Bacteroidota; class Bacteroidia; order Bacteroidales; family UBA7960; genus PWND01. The sequence goes on from CAZRNU010000001.1 coordinate 6,897, forward strand.
GTCAGGTATTTACTTTTAGTGATATAATTGCCAGAGGCCCTGATAATACTAACAGACCACTTTCAGCAGTTGTTCTTAAATTAGACTAATTAATTAATATTGGAGGATAAAAACATGACTCAGTTAAAAAAATTATTCATTTCCCTGATACTTGTTTCAGGTTTTGTAGTTATAGCAAATTCTCAGGTTCTTGATGCACCTCCCAGAGATAATTTTTATGATAAAATTTGGATAGAAGAGAAGACACCTGTTGAGCTTCCTTATGTTAGAGAAGTTGAAGTGCAATGGGCTAGAACTATATGGCAGGTTATTGATATGAGGGAAAAAATTAACCAACCTCTTTATTACCCCGTAACTCCAATTCAAAATAGAAGAAGTCTTATGCAGGTAATTTATGATGGAATTAGAGAAGGGGCTATCATTGCTTATGAAGATGATGAATTTACTACTCCTCTTACACCGGAAGAAATTCAAGAAAAGCTTCAAAGAATAGACATTTTTGAAAATCCTGAAACAGGTGAATTAGAAGAAATTATTATTAGCTTTAGAGCTGAAGAAGTTACTAAGTTTAGAATAAAAGAAGTATGGTTTGTTGATAGCAAAAGATCTATGCTTGATGTTAGAGTGTTAGGCCTATCACCAATCAGGCAACGTGATATTAGTGGTCTTGGGTTGGTTGATGAACCTCTGTTCTGGGTTTACTATCCACATTGTCGCAACATTTTTGTAAATGCAGAAGTATTTAACAGACATAATGATGCTCAAAGAATTTCATTTGATGATTTATTCTTACGCAGAATGTATAATAGCTATATTTACAAAGAGTCAAACGTTTATGACCGTACTATTGCGCAGTATTATCAAGGCCTTGATGCATTGCTTGAAGCAGAAAGAATCAAGAATGATATCAGGAATTGGGAAATTGATCTTTGGGAATACTAGTATATAAAATTTAAATAAAAAAGGCTGCTGATTAGCAGCCTTTTTTATTTAATTAAGTATTCAAATATTACATTTTGTAAAAATCATTACCCTTATCATCTACTAGAATAAATGCCGGGAAGTTTTTTACTTCAATTTTATAAATTGCTTCCATCCCTAACTCAGGATACTCAATTAATTCAACGTTTGTGATATTTTCCTGTGCTAATATTGCTGCAGGGCCACCAATACTGCCAAGATAAAATCCGCCGTATTTTTTACAAGCATCAGCAACTTGCTGACTTCTGTTCCCTTTTGCAATCATTATCATACTTGCACCTCTTTGTTGAAAAAGGTCAACGTACGAGTCCATCCTTCCTGCTGTTGTTGGCCCAAAAGAACCAGATGCCATTCCTTGAGGTGTTTTCGCCGGACCTGCATAATAAATTGGATGATCTTTAATGTATTGCGGCAAATCTTCCCCATTATCTAGTCTCTCTTTTAGCTTTGCATGAGCAATGTCTCTTCCAACAATAATGGTTCCGGTTAAAGATAATCTCGTCCCAACTTTATGTCTGCTTAATTCTGCAAGAATTTCTTTCATTGGTTTCTGAAGATCTATTTTTATCGCACCCTTGTCTTCTAATTCTCTAAATTCTTCAGGTATAAATTGACCGGGGTTGCTTTCCATTTTTTCAATCCAAATTCCATCTTTATTTATTTTTGCCTTAATGTTTCTGTCTGCAGCACAAGAAACTCCCATTCCTACCGGGCAAGAAGCTCCATGGCGAGGCAGACGAATTATCCTAATATCTAAAGCAAAATGCTTACCGCCAAATTGAGCTCCAATTCCTAATTTATATGATGCTTCTAGAATCTTTTTTTCAAGTCCAACGTCTCTGAATGCTTGTCCAAAATCATTTCCTTGGGTTGGCAAGCCGTCAAGATATTTAGTAGTTGCAAGCTTTACCGTTTTTAAGCATGTTTCAGCAGATGTTCCCCCAATTACAAAAGCAACGTGATATGGCGGGCAGGCTGCAGTTCCAATAGACTTTAATTTTTCAATAATAAATTTTTCAAGATTTTCTGGATTAAGTAAGGCTTTGGTTTCTTGAAAAAGGGAAGTTTTATTGGCAGAGCCTCCCCCTTTTGCAACAAACAGAAAGTTGTATTCATCTCCATTGCAGGCAATTATGTCAATTTGTGCAGGGAGATTTGTTCCTGAGTTTTTTTCTTTATACATATCTAGAGGAATCACCTGAGAATACCTTAAATACTCTTCAGTATAGGTTTTATATATACCTCTAGACAATGATTCATAATCATCTCCATTTGTCCAAACCTGCTGGCCCTTTTTAGCAAAAACAGTTGCAGTGCCCGTATCCTGACAAAAAGGGAGCTGACCTTTCGCTGATATTTCAGCATTCTTCAGCATAGTAACAGCTACATATTTATCATTTTCACTTGATTCTTTATCATGAATAATGTCAGCAATCTGTTTGATATGTCCTGTTCTGAGCATGAATGATGTATCACGCATTGCTCTGGCGGCCAATTGCTTTAAGCCTTCACTTTCTACAATAAGAACAAAATTGCCATTAAACTCAGAGCTTTTTACATATTCTTTTGTTAGCAGATAATAATCTGTCTTATCTTCTCCAAGTGGCATTGGGTCTTGGTAAATAAAATCCGGTATAGCCATAATTATTCCAGTTTATAATGAATGAATTGTTTCAAAATCATCATAAAAATAACCTAAAGAAATTGAATATCAAAGTTTTATTATAAAAAGTTTCGTTCACTAAATCCGTCTACGATAGTTTTTTTATTCTTGTCTTATTTGTTTATATCTTTGCAAATATGGAATCAAATCGTCAAAAACGCATTTCACGACTTCTTCAGAAAGACCTCGGTGAAATATTTCAGATTGAAGCCAAAAGTTGGTTTCAAAGTGCAATGATTACTGTAACCAAGGTTAATGTTACAGCTGATATGTCATTAGCCCGAGTTTATATAAGTATATTTGGCAAAGATGCTAATGCTGTATTAGGAATTATTGAAATTAATAATAAGCAGATTAGGAAAAAACTTGGAGATCGAGTAAAGAACCAAATTAGGAAAGTTCCTGAACTGAGGTTTTCTATTGACGACAGTCTTGATTATCTTGAAAACATTGAGAAGCTGCTTAAAGAATAAATATTATGGAGTATGACCCTATAAAAACATATCTTGGTATAATATTTAAACGTAATATATTCACATTAAGAATATTTTACTTCATTCTCGATGTTCTTTTTCTTCGTTCATGGTATATTCATCGTGAAATTAAAAAAATAGCAGCGTCATTTAGCGGTGCAGAAAGAATAACTGTGCTGGATGCAGGTAGTGGATTTGGTCAGTATTCATGGTATATTTCAAGGAAATATAAATCATGGATAATAAAGGGAATTGACATAAAAGAAAAAGAAGTAAAAGAATGCTCAGAGTTCTTTTCTAAAGCAGGGGTCAACAATGTCAGCTTTGACATAGAAGATTTAATAGAATTTTCTGATCCTCAGGCTTTTAATATGATTTTATCTGTTGACGTTTTTGAACATATTTTGGATGATATTAAGGTAATGGAGAATGCATATAAAAGTCTTAAGTCCGGAGGTGTTCTGATTATCTCTACGCCATCGGATCAGGGAGGTTCTGATATTCACTCGGAAGATGACAGTTCTTTCATTTCGGAACATGTTAGAGATGGATATTCTATAAAAGACATTCATGAAAAGCTTGAAAAAGCGGGGTTTAATGAAATAAATTCGAAGTATTCCTATGGGAAATTCGGTAGTTTATCATGGAGATTATCGATTAAGTATCCATTGAGCATGCTGAATTTATCTAAACTATTCCTTGTTGTTTTACCTGTATATTATCTGTTATTCTTCCCTTTTTGTTTTTGGCTAAATATTCTTGATTTAAACATTAAGAATTCAAAAGGAACTGGTTTAATTGTTGTAGCAAGAAAAAATTAATCAGATAATGAAACTTCCATTCTTTATAGCCAGGCGTTATTTGTTCGCAAAGAAGTCCCATAACATTATCAATATAGTTTCATTAATTTCTGTTGCAGGAGTGGGGGTTGGAGCCATGGCATTAATTATTGTTCTATCTGTTTTTAATGGTTTCGAAAAACTGATTCTTTCTTTATTCGATGCATTTAACCCTGATATTGAAATCACTGTTATTGAAGGCAAAAGCTTCAGTATGTCTGATATCCCAGTCGAGGAAATTAAGAATATACCCGGGGTGTTGTATATTGGTGAAATTGTTGAGGAGTCTGCTATGATTTCATATAGAAATCGCCAGCATTTAGTAAAGATGAGAGGTGTTAGCAATGATTATTTCAATATTACCGGAATAGATACCATGATTGTTGAAGGAGATATCGTTCTTGAAGAAGGAAACAGGGATTATATTCTTTTAGGCCAAGGAGTGGCATATATGTTAAACTCAAGTATTCATGACATTAGGAATTTTCATACTATATATGTTCCCAAAAGAGGAAGGCAAGCAATAATAAATCCTGCACAGGCATTTAATGCCAGTTCTAATTTTGCATCAGGAGTTTTTGGCATTCAGTCTGAGTTTGACATGGAATACATCATAGTTCCTATAAGGCTTGCAAGATCTTTATTAGAGTATGATGAAGAAATCACTTCATTGTTTATTTCGCTTGAATCAAAAGCAAATCATAACAGAATACAAAAGAGCATCGTAAAGATGGTTGGAGATAAATATGTTGTGAAAAACAGGCTTCAACAACAGGATTTTCTTTATAAAATTATGAGATCTGAAAAGTGGGCAATTTTTTTGATTTTGTCTTTTATATTATTAATTGCTGCTTTTAATGTTTTAGGGTCATTAACCATGTTGGTTTTAGAGAAAAGTAAGGATGTGAAAACACTCTGGTTTCTGGGCGCAGATAAAAAACTGCTTAAAAGGATTTTCTTAATTGAAGGAATATTGATTAGCATTGGAGGTGCATTTATAGGGTTGCTTTTAGGGGCATTGTTCTGTTGGATACAAATGAAGTTTGGGATTATTTCGCTTTATTCAGAAGGGTCATTCATAATAGAAGCTTATCCTGTTGCGATGAATTATACGGACTTCATTTTAGTATCTGCTACTGTAATTATTATAGGAGTAATAACTTCATTATTCCCGGTCAAAAACATTTCAGCTCTTATCTCCAAAAAGTCTTAAAAAAACACAAAAAAACAAGGATTAAACAATTGTTTCTTCCGTCTTCCTATATTTTATAGTAGTTTCTGAGGTTTTCCCATTGCTGCCAAGTTAGGGGTACATTTCTTGTTCCTTTAAATCGAAATGCTTAAATTTACAAGTTATTATATAACAGTAAATTACAGTTAAAAAAGAACATTATAAAAAACATCTTACTTATTACATTTGTTATTTAGTGTTAAAATAAACCCTTTTTATATTAGAAAGTTAAATAAAAAATTTAATGAAGCAATCAAATTTACCAAACAAAACCAAGATTAAAATGTTAGAAAAAAAATTACTTTTTGGAAAAAGCAAACTAATATCATTAATTATAATGCTCTTAGTTTGTGCATCAACAAATCTTTATTCACAAACTACAAGAATTGAGTTTGCTGAAAGCAAGAGTTTGCTTGAAGTTAAGTCAAATACAATTACTTCGACCAGAGTTAATTATGTGTTTGATGGACTAAATGTGCTGGATGTTAAATCAGACAAGGGGACCTTTACTGAGCTTATTATGCCCGAAGGTTATAGTATTGGAAACATTGGTACTCCCAAGCTTCCCGCTGCAAAAAATCTTATCGAGATTCCATTCGGAGCAGAAGTAACAGTTAAGATTTTGAGCTACACTACTGAGGAGTATAAGCTTAAAGACTTAGGAATAGTTAATATGTTGATGCCTGTTCAGCCTTCAATTCGCAAGGACCAGGATATTGACAAGATTAAATTTGAATTTGAAAAGGATGTTTATTTAAAAAACACTTTTATTCAACCTGAAATTGCAACGGTTGAGATATTAGGTGTTTTAAGAGATATGAGATTGGCAAGGCTCACAGTGGCGCCAGTTTCTTACAATCCTGTAGAAGGAGTTATTAGAGTTGTTAATAATATTGATTTAGAAATTGTTTACACTAACTCTGATGTGGCGTTAACCAATTATATTAAGGCATCTACATATTCTCCATATTTTGATATAATTAAAAGAACGGTTATAAATCCGATATCAAATAGAGGAGCATTCGAAGATCATCCTGATTTGACAAAAAATCCTATAAAGATGCTGATAGTGTCTCACAGAGACTTTGAAGCAACACTTTCTTCATTCATTGAATGGAAAACACAGCAAGGAATTTTTGTAACAGTGGCATATACAGATGTTATCGGAACAACAGCCAATGCAGTGAAAACATACATACAAGGCGTTTATAACGAAGCCACTCCGGAAAACCCTGCTCCTTCTTTTGTAGTAATAGTGGGTGATCCTGGGAAAGTTCCAGCTTCAGCAACCGGAAGTTCTTCAGGACAAGTAACAGACCTTTACTATGCAAGTATAGATGGAGATATGTTTCCTGATATATATTATGGTAGGCTTTCTGCGAGAAATACGGGAGAGCTTCAAAACCAATTAGACAAAATTTTGTATTATCAAAAATATGAATTTACGGATCCAACTTATCTTAATGATGTAACTCTTATTGCCGGATCAGATAGTTATTGGAACCCTGCCGTTGGTCAGCCAACAGTTCATTATGGGACTCAGAACTATTTTAATACTGCACATGGATTTACAAATGTTAATGCATACTTAAGTACATACACAGGATGCTACGATAATGCAAGAATTTCAGTTGGTTTTATCAATTTTACGGCTCATTGTTCGCCAACAAGCTGGGCAGGGCCAACTCTTACAGTGTCAGATGTTCACGCTATGACAAATACAGGTAAATATCCATTAGCTGTTGGTAACTGCTGCCAGAGTGGCATGTTTAGTCAGGCTGAATGCATAGGTGAGGCTTGGGTTAGGGCTCAGAATAAAGGTGGAGTTGCATATATTGGTTCCGCACCTAATACATATTGGTTTGAAGATTTTTATTGGTCGGTTGGGGCTTTCCCAATTTCAGGCAATAATAATGGATATGTACCAACTGTAGCGGAAACTTCTTTGGGAGCTTATGATGCACCCTATGCTTCTGAATATTTTTCAGTAGATGCACTAAAATTTGTTGGGAATCTTGCTGTTACTGAAGCACATCTGCAAAGTTATGCGACACATTCAAGCCCTTTATATTATTGGCAAGCATACCAAACATTCGGAGACCCTTCCACGGTTATATATTTAACTGAAGGAGAGGAAAATACTGTATCGCATATGCCTATACTACCTATTGGTATGGAGTTTTATACTGTAAATGCACTTCCCGGTTCATATGTTGGTATTTCAAAGGATGGAGTTCTTCACGGGGCCTCATTTGTTGGGGAATCAGGAGAAGTTAATGTTCCTATTACACCGGTTTTGGATGGGGGAGATGTGATGATTGTTGTAACAAAACCACAACATATACCATATATTCAACTTATACCTGCTGCTGCTTTGGAAGGACCGTTTATTGTAATAGATTCATTTGTTGTAAATGATGATGAAGGAAATAACAATGGACTTATTGACTACAATGAAACAATAAAGTTGGACGTAACTGTTAAGAATGTTGGGGCAGATGATGGAATTGGTATTACAGGTACAATTATAGTAGATGATCTTTATTTTACTTTGTCAGGAAATAACACTGCCGATTTTGGAAATGTTAATGCAGGAGAAGACAATACAGCAACTGTTTTAAATGCATTTACAATTATTGTTGCAAATAATGTCCCGGATCAATATAAAGCATCGTTTGACCTTGCCCTTACTGATGGCGAAAATGATTGGGTTTCAAAAATTAATCTTACTGCTAATGCTCCAAATTTAGTGTTTCAGACAGTTGTTGTTGATGATGAAGGAGAAGGAATTCCCGGAGTATTAGACCCGGGTGAAACGGCTGACATTGTAGTTACAATTAAAAATACAGGAGCATCATCAACACTAGACATTGAAGCTATAGCAGAGACCATCAGTCCTTGGGTTACTATAAATACAACGGATGTGGTTGAGCTTACTCAATTGGCTCCGGGCGAATCTGCTGATGCAATTTTTAATGTTACAGCTTCTATAGATACACCGCTAGAGCAGCCTGTAGAATTTGATTTTACGGCAGCAACCGGTGAGTATGTGTTTGAAGATACAAAAACTATAATTGTAGGATTAATACCTGTTTATATAATGGGACAAACTGCTACTGTCGAGGCTTGTATTGGGAAATTCTATGATACAGGTGGTCCTTCGGGAGAGTATGGTAATAGCCAAAACATTATTATGACTTTTTATCCTGCTCAACTAGGACGAGTGTTAGAGTTCGAATTTACAAGTTTTGCGGTGGAAAATCATACATCTTGTAATTATGATTTTCTAAAAATTTATAACGGAGAAAGCACATCAGCTCCTTTGATTGGGACTTACTGCGGCACTAATTCGCCCGGTACATTCTTAGCCACTAATGATGCAGGAGCAATAACATTCCATTTTTCTTCTGATGGTTCTGTAACTGCAGCAGGATGGGAAGCATTATTTAGATGTGTTAATATTAGCGAACCACCTGTTTGCGCTCAAAACCCAATTCCTGCTGATGGAGCTAATAATATTGCTCTTCTTCAGGATGGAAAACTAAGATGGGGTAGCGTACCTGCTGCTTTTTCTTATGATGTTTATATTGGAGTGAATACATTGCCTGCTGAAGTTACTGCTAATGTGGCAACAAATTCTTACGATTTCGTTATAAGTCCAAACACAGATTACGTTTGGAAAGTCGTTGCGAAAAATTCGGCTGGTGAAGCTATTGATTGTCCTACATGGACATTCTCTACCGGTGATTTACCTGATATTGTAAATATGCAAAATGGAAGTATGGCAACGTGCAATGCATTGTTTTACGATTCTGGGGGGCCTTCCTCAAGTTATAACAATAGTGAGAGTTTTGTTTATACATTTTTGCCAAACAAGGATAATTATTTTATAAAAACTGAATTTTTAAGTTTTGATGTTGAAGCTAATACTACTTGCGCTTGGGATTATTTAGAAATTTTTAATGGTCCAAACACAAGTTCGCCTCTAATTGGAAAGTATTGTGGAACAAATTCTCCGGGGGTTGTTATTGCCGATAACACGCAAGGAGCATTAACATTCAGATTTGTTTCTGATGGTTCTGTTGTAAAACCCGGTTGGTCTGCAGTTGTTTCATGCGAAACTAATGCTTTAGAGGTTATTGAAGTAATTGCTTTAAGCGATATTCAGGTATTCATTGGAACTGAGATTGACAATATCAATTTACCTGAACATGTAGTTGTTAAGCTTTCTGATGAATCTTATGCAGATGTTCCTGTAATATGGGATGGAGGAACTCCTGCTTATGATGGTAATGTAACTGATACTTATGTTTTTGAAGGAGCTCTTGTTGAAACCCCTGAGGTTATCAATCCATCAAACTTCATAGCAACAATAAATGTTGTTGTATTCGACTCTGAAAAACAACTTGCATCTTCCGAGACTCTTGAAAACATATCAGCGTTCTATGGTACTACTTTAGGTCAGTTAGAATTACCAACCGAAGTAATGGTAACAACTGACGATGACTATTCATTATATCTCGAAGTAGTATGGGACGAAGGTACTCCTGAATATAATGGAACTACTCTTGATTCTTATTTGTTTGAAGGAGAAATCCAACTTATCCCGGGCTTCCTAAACGATGAGGATATTAAAGCATATGTAACAGTAATAGTTGTAAATAAAAACATTACCTCAGTTGCCGGATTTGCACCTATAGGAGTGAATTATAACACAGCATTGATAGACTTGAATCTTCCGGCAGATGTTTTGGTTACACTGGAAGATGCAACAACTGTAACTTTGGATATTGACTGGGATAATGGCACTCCGGCTTATGATGGAAGTGTTCCGGGAGTGTATGAGTTTGAGGGCTCACTAGAGTTGATAGACGGCTTATCGAATTTAAGCGAATTGCATGCATATATTACTGTAACAGTAAATTTCATATCAGCCACAATAAGTCCTGATGAGATAGATATGTATCTTAACTGGCCAAACGAAGACAAGGAGATAGAGATTTTATGGCATGATGCAGTAAGTTTATCGGGCTTTAAATTCCAGGATGGCGAAGAATGGACAGACGTTCCATCGGAGTGGTATGAATTAGAAGATCATGGAGATGGAACAGCCACTCTAACCATATTTGCATCAGAGATTGACATGAATAAAGCAGATCATAATGTATCTGATGATAATCCATGGAGAATAGAATTTAATATGGGCAATCATGCATATGGCAATACAAACATGATTGTAAAAACCTTCACTGTTACTTTCGTTGTGAAAGATGAAGACAGTAATGTAATTACAGGTGCTTCAGTTGAATTTGACACTTATGATGGCAATGACAATGCAGGAGAAATATGGAGTGGAAGTGGATTAGTATATGAAGTATGGGCAAGTGGAGATTATGAATATACAGTATCAGCCGAAGGCTTCAAGCCAGCCAGTGACATTATTTCATCAGTTGTTGAAGATCTTACAATAAATGTAGTTTTAGAAGATGAAACAATTGGAATTACTGAAATTGACAGTAATGTTAAAATCTATCCAAATCCGTCTAGAGGAGTATTTAATGTTGAAATATTTGATATTTCAGGGCAGATTGAGCTAATAGTAGTAAATTACCAAGGACAACTTGTTCAGACTCAAACTATTGAGAGCAATGGTTTAGGCAGCAGATACAAACTTAATCTGCAACACTTGTCAAAAGGTATTTATTATCTGAAAATACAATCAGGAAGTAATACAATAATAAGAAAGATTGTTATACAATAAGAGATAAAAGCATAAGCATGAAGGTCGAAAATTATTTTTTCGACCTTCTGTTGCTTGTATTAACCAAACATTAACCAAATTATTTAAAATGAAAAAACTATTCTTAACAATTGTATTAATGGCATCGATTATTGTCGTTAATGCTCAAACAAATTGGGTTGGAATTAGCAGTTCAAAGAAAAAAGCCGCTGAAACAAACCTTGTAAAAAGTGATATTCAAAGTAGTCAGGTTAAATTTTCTCTTGAAGGCTTTGTTGAATCAATGGTTTCAACTCCAAAAGGAATTGAGAAAACATTAAGCTTATATGATGGTGTGCAAATTATGGAGAAGGGGGCGCCAGATTTAGGTAAGGAGTTCTTTTCAATAATTATTCCCGACACTGATGAAATGGCAATTAAAATTGTTAATTCTCAATTTGTTGATTATAAGGGAATTGATATTGCTCCTTCAAAAGGACATTTATACAGAAATGTAAACCCTGAAGATGTGCCATTTGAATATAGTGATGTCTATTCAAAAGATGCTTTTTGGCCGGGCAACATTGCGCAGCTTGAAGACCCTTTTATTATGCGTGATGTAAGAGGTCAAACAGTTACAATTTTTCCTTTTCAATATAATGCTGTAACAAAAACTCTTCGTGTTTATTATGATATTGAACTTGAAATATATAGCACCGGAAACATAGGGAAAAATACTCTTTCCAGACGTGATAATGTTGTTAAAATCGACCCGGAATTCAATCATATTTATAACAGAATGTTTCTTAACAATAAATCATTTGATAAAAGCTTTACTATTATCGAGGAAGAAGGAAGCATGCTGATTATTTGTTTTGATGATTATATGAATGCAATGAAACCTTTCGTTGATTGGAAAAGAACCATTGGAAGAAAAACAACGATAGTTCCTAAGTCAACCGCCGGGACTACCGCTGCCGCAATTAAAACCTTCGTAACGAATTATTATAATGAAAATGATGACTTTACATATCTGCTTATAGTTGGTGATGCTCCTCAAATTCCTACAAACAGCACAAGCTGGGGACATTCTGATAATGCTTATGGTTTTATAGTTGGAGCTGATCAATATAATGAGATTATTGTTGGACGTTTTTCTGCTGAAAGTGTTGCCCAAGTTCAAACTCAGGTTCAAAGAATGATACATTATGAAAGAGATATCACAGCTGCGGATACTTGGTTAAATGTTGGCATGGGTGTAGCCAGAAATGAAGGCGCCGGAAATGGTCATAATGGCGGAGAAGCTGATTATGTTCATGCCGATTTTATAAGAGATACTTTACTAAATTATACATATTCTGCAGTTCATAGGGAATATGACGGAAATGTACCCGGACTTCCTAATACTACAGCCTCAAGTATTTCTTCGAAAATTAACAGTGGTGTTTCTATAATTAATTATATTAATCACGGCTCAGACACCGGATGGAGCGTTGCTGATTATAACTCAAGCCATGTAAATGCTCTTACTAATATTGGGAAACTACCTTTTATTTGGGCTGTTGCTTGTGTGAATGGAAACTTTAATTCTATAACATGTTTTGCGGAAGCATGGATGAGAGCTACACATAATGGTGAGCCTACCGGTGCAATTGGAACTTTGATGTCTACAATAAATCAGGCATGGCAACCTCCTATGACAGGTCAGGATGAAATGGTTACTATTCTTGCTGAAAAAAGAGGTCACATCAAAAGAACTTATGGTGGCCTTTCTATTAATGGAAGTATGGTAATGATTGCTGCTCACGGTGCTTCAGGTACTGAAACACATGTTACTTGGAACCTTTTCGGAGATCCTTCTCTAATGGTTAGAACAGATGTACCTCAAGTTATTTCAGCATCCTACAATCCGGTTATTTTGCTGGGATTAAGCACATTTCAAGTAAATGTTGATAATGCGGAAGGTGCAGTTGTTTCTATTACAAGGCGTAATGAAGATACTCAGGAAGTTGTTATTTTAGGAACTGCTGTTGTTAATGGCGGTACAGCTCTGGTTGAATTTGTTGAACCAATAGAATCTCCTGGTGTTGCTACATTGGCAATTACTGCTTACAACAAAGTAACGTACATTAATGATGAACTTGGAATTATTCCTCCGGAAGGTCCTTATGTGGTTTTCAAAAGCCTTACAATAGACGACTCTGCAGAAAATAATAACGGATTGGCTGATTACAGCGAAACAGTTTTACTTAATGTAACCTTAGAAAATGTTGGAGTTGAAAATGCTGAAAACATAACAGCTACTTTAACTTCTGAAAACGAATATGTCAATATTATTGATGGTAATAGCGCTTGGGGTGATATTGAAGCCGGCGAATTGTCACTGTTGGACGCTGCTTTTACAGTTTCTTTTGCTGATAATACCCCTGATCAAGAGAGAGTAAGATTTACAATTGAAATGACCGACGGAAATGAAGTTTGGGAATCTACTTTTAATATTACTGTTAATGCTCCTGTTTTAGTTTTTCAGGGATTAGTAATTGATGATGGTGGTATGGGTATTCCGGGAATTCTTGACCCGGGCGAAACTGCTGATATAATTACAAATGTTAAAAATATCGGACATGCAACAAGTTTGGAAATTATAGTTACTCTTGATACTGAAAGTCCTTGGGTAACGGTTAATACTCTTGAAGCTGTTGAATTAGGCTCTTTGGCTCCAGGAGAAGCTGCTGAAGCCAATTTTAATGTTACAGCTTTAGAAGAAACCCCTATTGAACAAGCAGTTGAATTATTATATACTGCTGCAACAGGGGAGTATACATTTGAAGACTCAAAACAAATTGTGATAGGTCTTATTCCTGTTTATCTGATGGGACAGTCTGCTACAGTTACTGCTCCTATTGGACGTTTTTACGATACAGGCGGCCCAACAGCAAACTATTCAAACAATGAAAACATCATTATGACATTCTACCCTATGAATCCGGGCTCGGTTCTTGAGTTTGAGTTTTTACATTTTGATGTTGAAGCCAATGCCACTTGTGCTTGGGATTACCTGAAAATATACAACGGAACAAGTACAACAGCGCCTCTAATTGGTACATATTGTGGTACTAACTCTCCGGGTACATTTATGGCAACAAATGACGACGGTGCTATTACTTTCCATTTTTACTCAGATGGAATTATCGCAAACTCCGGATGGGAAGCTATTTTTAGAGCAGTGAATATTAGCGAACCTCCTGATTGTGCAGAAACTCCAAACCCTGCTAATGGTGCTTCAAATATTGTGATTTTACCCGGCGGAAAAGTAAGTTGGGCGCATACATCCGGCTCTTTCGGATATGACGTGTATTTTGGCGAGAATGAATTGCCTGCTGAGGTTACAGAAACAGTTGATGTAAATAACTTTGCTGTTGAAATTAATTCCAATAGTGATTATTCTTGGAAAGTTGTTCCTTATAACAGTGCAGGGCATGCAGATGGTTGTCCAACTTGGAACTTCTCAACCGGCGAAATGCCTGATATTGTTAATATGTCTAATGGTAGCAAAACAACTTGTAATGCTATTTTCTATGATTCAGGTGGCCCTGATGCTAATTATAACAATAACGAAGAATTCACATTTACTTTCTTCCCCGGTGTTGAAAATGCAAATGTAATTGTAGAGTTTTTAAGTTTTGATGTAGAGTTTAATGCCACGTGTGCATGGGATTGGCTTAAAATATATAACGGTCCTAATATTAGTTCGCCGCTTTTAGGTACCTTCTGCGGAACAACTTCGCCAGGTACTATAACTGCTGACAATGAACAGGGAGCTCTAACATTCCAATTTAAAGCTGATATTACCGTTACTAGACCAGGATGGGAAGCTCTTGTTTCTTGTGATATTACAGAAGTTGAGATAGTTTCTGTAAATGAAATTAGCGATATTCAAGTATTTATTGGAACCACAATAGATAATGTTCCTCTTCCTGATAAGGTTAAGGTTTCATTAGCAGATGAAACGGAAGCTGAACTAACTGTAGTTTGGGATAGTGGTACTCCTTCTTATGATGGTGGCGTCACTGGATTATATGTGTTTGAAGGTGAAATTGAAATTGAAGGCAACATTATCAATCCATCAAACTTCATAGCAACAATAAATGTTGTTGTATTCGACTCTGAAAAACAACTTGCATCTTCCGAGACTCTTGAAAACATATCAGCGTTCTATGGTACTACTTTAGGTCAGTTAGAATTACCAACCGAAGTAATGGTAACAACTGACGATGACTATTCATTATATCTCGAAGTAGTATGGGACGAAGGTACTCCTGAATATAATGGAACTACTCTTGATTCTTATTTGTTTGAAGGAGAAATCCAACTTATCCCGGGCTTCCTAAACGATGAGGATATTAAAGCATATGTAACAGTAATAGTTGTAAATAAAAACATTACCTCAGTTGCCGGATTTGCACCTATAGGAGTGAATTATAACACAGCATTGATAGACTTGAATCTTCCGGCAGATGTTTTGGTTACACTGGAAGATGCAACAACTGTAACTTTGGATATTGACTGGGATAATGGCACTCCGGCTTATGATGGAAGTGTTCCGGGAGTGTATGAGTTTGAGGGCTCACTAGAGTTGATAGACGGCTTATCGAATTTAAGCGAATTGCATGCATATATTACTGTAACAGTAAATTTCATATCAGCCACAATAAGTCCTGATGAGATAGATATGTATCTTAACTGGCCAAACGAAGACAAGGAGATAGAGATTTTATGGCATGATGCAGTAAGTTTATCGGGCTTTAAATTCCAGGATGGCGAAGAATGGACAGACGTTCCATCGGAGTGGTATGAATTAGAAGATCATGGAGATGGAACAGCCACTCTAACCATATTTGCATCAGAGATTGACATGAATAAAGCAGATCATAATGTATCTGATGATAATCCATGGAGAATAGAATTTAATATGGGCAATCATGCATATGGCAATACAAACATGATTGTAAAAACCTTCACTGTTACTTTCGTTGTGAAAGATGAAGACAGTAATGTAATTACAGGTGCTTCAGTTGAATTTGACACTTATGATGGCAATGACAATGCAGGAGAAATATGGAGTGGAAGTGGATTAGTATATGAAGTATGGGCAAGTGGAGATTATGAATATACAGTATCAGCCGAAGGCTTCAAGCCAGCCAGTGACATTATTTCATCAGTTGTTGAAGATCTTACAATAAATGTAGTTTTAGAAGATGAAACAATTGGAATTACTGAAATTGACAGTAATGTTAAAATCTATCCAAATCCGTCAACGGGTTTGTTTAATATAGAATTTAATGGAATAAAGGGTATTGTAAATATGACAATACTAAACTATCAAGGACAGGTTGTACTATCTCAAACCTTTAACAGTGATGGAGCAGGAGTGAGCCAAAAATTGAATCTGGGTGAATTTGCAAAAGGCATTTATTATGTCAGAATTCAATCGGGTGATATAATTAAGGTTGAAAAATTGATTCTTCAGTAATCATAGTTAATCAATAAAAAAGCCGGAAAAAATTTTTCCGGCTTTTTTTATCTGATTGATGCGCCTAATTCAGACTGGAAACTCTTTAGTAAATTATCCATCGCTTTATCTATTTCCCTGTCTGTAAGAGTTTTAGATTCATCCTGAAGAATAAAACTTACCGCATATGACTTCTTGTCCTTTCCTATTTTATTATCATCTTGGTAAACATCAAACAAGCCAACTTTTTTAAGTAGTTTCTTCTCTGTTTTATAAGCTAGAGATTCAATTTGAGCAAAATTCACAGATTTGTCAATTATAAGAGCAAGGTCTCTTCTAACTTCAGGGAATTTTGATATTTCTTTATATAATATTTGAGCTTTTCCGGCAAGTTTTACAATATTATCCCATTCAAAAACTGCATAATATACATCACCTTTAATGTCAAATCTTTTCAAAAATGATTTATTTACATATCCAGCTTTTACAATTTGTTTTTCATTTATATAAAATGTAAGACCATATGAGAATGTTGAATCATTGATAATCTCTTCAGTTTTAATATTTCTTTCATAAATACAAAGTTTTGACAGTATTGAAACAGCATATCCTTTTAATTCAAAGAAATCTGCTTTTGATGATGCTGAGTACCAACTTTCAGGTTGTTGATCGCCTGTAAGAAACAATGAAAGCAGAGCTTTTTCATTGTACTTGCTCAATCCTTGATTATCCTGTGATATGTTGTTTTTTAATGAATATACATTTCCAAACTCAAATATTTTGAGGTCGTTAACTTTCCTGTTTTGATTGTAAGCAATTACTTCGAGGCCTCCATAAAGCAAATCCTGACGCAGTACATTAAGATCCTGACTTAATGGGTTGAGCATTTTTACAGCTGATTCAAGTCCTTCGTTTTTGTAATAATCTATCTTGGTTAGAGAATTATTCATAATTTCAACGAACCCTTTGCTGCATAGCATGTCAGAAATAGCGTTTTGCAAAAGTTCTTTATCCGGCTTTGGAGAAAGAACTATTGATGATGTAAACTTATCCGGAATTTCAATATTATTATACCCATAAATTCTTAAGATCTCTTCAATTACGTCGGCTTCCCTTAAAACATCAACCTTAAAAGCCGGAATTTCCAAACTTAAGCCTTGCTCATTTTCTGAAAGTATTTTTATTTCAAGTGATTCAAGGATATTTTTAATTATGTTTCTATCAATCTTTTTACCTATTAAAGAATCTGTGTTTTTATAGTTTAAAGAAACATTATTGCATTTAATTTCTGTTGGATAATTATCAACAACGTCGGAAGAAATGCTTCCTCCGGCTATTTTCTTTATCAGCATTGCAGCTCTTTTTAGAGCATAAACAGTAATATGAGGGTCTGTTCCTCTCTCAAATCGGAATGAAGCATCAGTTTTTATGTCGTGATGCTTAGAAGATTTTCTAATTGAAGCCGCCTGGAAATATGCACTTTCCAAAAATATGTTTTTAGTTTTTTCTGTCACGCCAGACTCCAATCCACCCAGAATACCTGCCATACACATAGCTTCTTCAACATTGCAAATCATAAGATTTTCACCTGTAAGTTCAATTTCTTTCTCATCGAGAGTAATAAACTTGGTGCCTTTTGGTGGTTTTTTTACAAAAACTTTGTCGCCTTTAATTTTATCAGCGTCAAAAGCATGTAAAGGTTGCCCTGTTTCATGTAGTACAAAATTGGTAATATCTACGATATTATTAATTGGTTTTAATCCTATTGATTTAAGTCTATTTTGAAGCCATTCAGGCGATTCGTTAACTTTTACGCCAGATATAGTAATACCCGAATATCTTGGGCAGGCTAACAAGTCATCAATAATTACTTCAATGAATCTTGAATTATTGTCGGTTTTAAAACTGTCTAAAGATGGTTTGCTGATACTAATAAAATCTTTTTTGTTGCTTTTAGTTGCATTAATAACAGCAACAATATCTCTGGCAACGCCAATGTGCGACGATGCATCTACTCTGTTTGGGGTAAGTCCTATCTCAAAGACGACATCCTCAGTAACGTTGTAATACTTAGAGGCAGGTGTTCCAATTTTTGCAGATTCAGGCAAAACAATAATCCCGTCATGAGAAGTTCCAATTCCAATTTCATCTTCAGCGCAAATCATACCGAAGCTTTCCTGACCACGTATTTTAGCCTTTTTTATTTCAAACTGTTCGCCTTTGATAGTATGTAATGTTGTGCCTACTGTTGCAACAACAACTTTTTGGTTTTCTCTAACATTTGGAGCGCCGCATACAATTTGCAATAAATTATCTTGTCCGATATCAACATGTGTAAGTGATAGCTTATCTGCTTCAGGATGTTTAATACATTGTTTAACCTGTCCTACCACAATACCCTTCAAACCTCCTTTAATACTTTCGGTTTTTTCTAGCCCTTCCACTTCGAGTCCGCAAGATGTAAGTATCTCGGATAGTTTTTCTGCTTCAATGTCTATGTTAATGTATTCTTTGAGCCAATTATAGGAAATCTTCATAATAAATGTTTTATAAAATGACAATTGCAAAAGTAATAAAATTGAGTATAGAATTACTCCTAAAAAAAGAGGCCGGCATTGAAATCAGTGCCGGCCTCCAATTAATATTGTTAAGTATTATTTCAACTCCATTAGTTTGTAGCCAAGCTCATATCCTTCAGAAAATATTACAATGTTGTAATATCCTTTAGTGAATTTGTCATTTTGGCTGTAAATCATGCAAATATCTTGAGCATTGTTTTGGAAATTAACGGTTCTCTGGACAGAGAAAGATAATTCATCACCCTGATAGTTGAATGTATCGTCAGGGAAAGCAGTAAGTACTTTGTTGCCCGGATCAATAATTCTAACGTAGAAATCACGGTTGCCTGGAGTAGCAACGAGGTTTTGATTAATAGTAAAGCATACTTGAACTTTGCTGGTTTTTTTAGCTTTATTTGTTGGTTCGTCACCTTTACGTTTTACGCGCACTCCATTAGCTTCTATGCTGGAAATAGAAAGAATTGATGCTTTTTTTAGCTGTTCTTCAATTTCTCTTTTCTCTCTTTCAAGTTGCGAATTGCGTGCAGTTGTTTGGTTCAGCGAATTCTGAATTTGAGACTTTTCTCCTGCCAACATTTGATTTTCACTTTTTAGAGATTCAGCTTCTTCTTGATATCCCGCAAGAAGTCTTTCAAGTTCATCTATTTTTGCTTGTAATGAAGGATCTCCAACACCACCTGTTCCATGAAGTTGTGTTCTAAGTCTGGCAATTTTTGTTCTTTCTGAGCCAAGATCTTTTTCCATATCGGTAAATTCAAGGCTGAGTTTTTGGAATTCTGCTTCAAGAGCGTCAAGTTGCTTAAGAAGCTCATCTCTTTCTTTTGCTATTAGCTGATTTTGTTTTTTTGCGTTTTCTGCTTCATGGCGAACTTCTAAAACTTCACGTAATAACAACCCTCCGCCTACTGCAAGAATAAGGGCAAATATTGACAAAAAGATTATTGCGCCAACACCTTTAGTTTTTTGCTTATTTGGTGATTGGTTAGGTGTGGCAGTTGTTGTAGCTGGTTTGTTTACTTTTTCCATAGTAATAATTTATTAGTGGGTAAAAATGTTAATTCAAAGTTAAGGATGTTTCTCCCATAAGGGCATCATCTGTGAAAATTGAAATTAAATACTGACCGGGATCAAAATCTTTGTTTTTATCCCATGTCAGGCACATATCAATGTTTTTATTGTTGTAATCAAAATGACTTTTTATAGAATATTGAAGAGTATCTTCTCTGAAAATAAAAGAATAAGAATCATCATCACTTATTCTTAGTATTTCAGTATTTGGAGCAGCTATGCGCATATAAACATTTTTTCTTCCGGGTTGAGTTATTGGATTTTCCGCAATCATAAAGCAAACTTTAATTTTCTCAACTCTTTTGGCTTTATCTGTTTCTCTTTCAGTATTTCTGAATCCTGCTGTTCGTGTGCCAATAGCAGACATCTGAAATGCTCTTAATCCGGCTGCAATTTCAACTTTTTCCTCAAGTTGCTGCTTTGTTTGAGTTAAAGCTTCAGTTTGTTTCACAACAGTACGAATTTCATCCTGCATTCTAACATTCTCGGCTTTTAAAACTTTATTTTCTGTATGCAAGCTGTCAATTTCGCGAACATAATTTTGAGTTATATCCCTTAACAAATCAAGTTGTCTTCTAATTCTATGGTAGTCTGCTTGCTGAGCAATAAGTTTATTGATCTCCTTTGCCTTTTCCTGAATAATTTGATCTTTATCATATAATACGCTGTCATATTCTAATTTTACGGCAGTATATTCAAATATCATTGAATCGAGCTCATTTTTGAGCTGTAAGTTTTCTTCTTGTGATAATGTTTTCTCTGTAGATGTAGTCTCTAGTGATTGCCTTGTTTCAATCAGCATATAAGTTAGCACTCCTATTATTAATAGCATTACAATTGATGCCCATTGAAAAAGTATTAATTTGTTTTTCATTTCTTGATTTGTGCTTTCCATTCCTGAATTTGTATTCACTCTATCTTCCATTGTTGGTTTTAATTTCGATTTTAATTATTTACTAATATGTCAAGCCGTTTATGAACTATTACGATAATTCAATACAAAATGTTTCTTTTTTTTAAAAAAAGTGTTCAAAATCAGCTTTTCTATCTGTTTTTTTTGTTTTTTTGAACAACATTTGATTTCATACAACGTGCAAAGGTATTTTTTTTATACATCTATAACAAACAAAAATCATGTTAATGAATTTGTTAAGAAGCTTTTTAGGTTTGATTTTTCCTGATTTGTGTCTTTGCTGCAATGTGTCTTTAACAGGAAATGAAAAGATAATTTGCACAAGCTGTATTTACAGCTTGCCCAAAACATACTTTCATAATGATATTGATAATCCTATGGAAAAAATATTTCGAGGTAGGATTCCTGTTGAATCAACAGCTGCTTATTTATATTTTCATAAAGGAGGAAGAGTGCAAGAGCTTATGCATAAACTGAAATACAGGGGAAAACAACAGATTGGATATTATTTGGGTAAGTTATATGGTAATGAGTTGGCAAATTCACCTTATTTTTCCAATATTGACCTTATTGTGCCAGTCCCAATGCATCCTGCGAAGCAAAGAAAGCGCGGATATAATCAAAGTGAGGTTATTGCAAAAGGAATTGCAGAGACATTAAATAAACCCCTAGACATTAAAGGTCTGGCAAAAGTTGAAAAAACTCAAACACAAACGCGGAAGGCGAGATTTGTGCGCTGGGAAAATGTTGAAACTGTTTTTGCAGTTAGAGATTTATCAAAATTTGAGAACAAACATATTTTGATAGTTGATGATGTTTTAACAACAGGAGCCACTATTGAATCCTGTTGCCAAAAACTCCTTGAAATAAAAGGAGTCAAAATTAGTGTAGTAACTCTTGCTATTGCCTCTTGACAGTTACAATCGGCTGGCCAACACTGCAGTTTTTTTGTAGTGCTTTACATTGCCTTTCGTATCGAAAATTTCAACATGAATTATGTATATTCCAATGTAGGCCTTCTGATTATCATCTGTTGTACCGTCCCATGTGATTACTCCTTTTGTTGCAAGTAAATAGCTTCTTGTTAGTGTTCTTACGGTTCTTCCCTTAGTGTCAAAAACTGTTATATTTGCAACAAATCCCGGCTCAGGAAACTCATAAGCAATATTTAACACATCGTTATGACCTGTATTGTCGGGGGAAAATATCTCCGGATATACAACAATTGGGTCTTCTTGTGTGGCAATGTTGTTTGTAAATTGCGAATTCTTAAGCCCCGGTGTTCCAAAGCCAAAACCTTCGGATGCAGAATGCCAGTTAAAAACATCGTTTGATGGTCTGTCGGGGTTAAGCCTTTCAAGGGCTATCCCTTTTTTATCGGTCAGCAAAGGAAGATGCATACCATCAGTATATACAAGCTGATCTATGATTTTCATGCTTATATGCGATAGAACTACAATTCCACTAGTTGTTGTCATGCTAGACATTGTACCTGTTTGGATAAATGTATACTTGTCATGAAATGGATATGTGTTTATTACACTTTCAATGTCAGTTGTAATTACAGCGTATTCCTGAGGAAATAATAAATAACTGCTTTGGCTAATTTCCTGTATGCTTGTAAGGATGTTTGCAATTGTATCTCTGGAGCTTACTCTGTATTTGGATAGGTCTATTACTTTTTGAGATCTGTTATATAGTTCAATATAACGAGAAACACCTGTTGGAGCATTAAATAGCAACTCATTTATTACTATATCCAAACTATCTGCTATCACAGGAATTGCAACATTTGCATTTTGCTTACCTATAAGATTTCCTGCACAGTCGGCTAATGTGCTTGCTACTGTTACATTATATATTGTTCCATTTTGTAATGGAGATGAAAGAATTAACCTAACTGACTGGAAGTCCGGAGAAACAGGGTTTACTTCTGCCGGATTACCTATTCCATTATCGATTTCATAATAATTTTTCGAAGCTAAAGTTGCCTCGTCCATAGGTTCACTAAAAAACAATGTAATATTATAAGCATCGTCAAAACCTGCCCTAAGGAGTTCGGGTTGTGTTGTATCAGAATTGTTCGCGTTTACTGAATTAACCTCTCCCGGAGTTCCTCCTTTTGGAGAAATAGAAGCCTTCCAATTGTTTTTACCTCCACAATAGTTATAGGGGTCTATTTGTTCAATCGACCAACCTCCGTCGTCTTTTGAAGTGTCGTTATACCATTTATCTGTATATGAGATTGTATGGATTATTTCTCCATTTAAATCGTTTAATATAAGCGTTCTTCCGGTGCTTGTAAGAAAATTGACGCCAAGCTCTGCTCCAATTACATTATTTATGGAGCTGAAAAAAGGCAGGTCTGCTGAATTTACTAAAGTCAAATAGCCTTTGGGAGGTATCAGGCCAAAAGGCAAATCTTTAACCGGGTCTGAGCCTGATTTAAACGTCCAGCCTTCAATATTGATTTGGTAATTACTGGTGTTGTATAGTTCTATATATTTATATGCAGGCAAATCAACAGCAGGAGAAGGTTTAGGCATTATCTCATTAAATACAACATCATATTTTTGAGGATAGTATAATGAGAAATCACCGGAAAAATCGTTCATTACATTTCCAAAAACATCCTGAACATTTGATATAGAAATATTATAAACTGATTGAGGAACAAATTCTTGAGAAAATATTAACCTTGCAATATATGGCTTATTGTCAAGTCTCTCTGCAATTGAAGGCGCGCCAATTCCATTATTTACAAAATAGTTTGTGGGAATTTCAGCAGTAACTTCATCAATTGCTTTGCTGAAATGAATTTCCAGTGTTGTTGAATTTATTGGAACTAAGTACTTTACAACAGGCTTTGTAACATCCGGAACAATATCACCAACTTTTATGTCGTCGAAATAGAATCTATTGATATTGCTTACTGTATAAACGCATTTAACTCCAAAAAAAGAAGTTGCATTGTATGTATTGTCAGTAACACTGCCTTGTGGAAGAAAAAGATCAGAGCCACTGGGGTCTGCGTAAAAATCCCATTTTCCGTTCAAATCTCTGGTTACTCTAACCCGAATAACATTATTACTTGTGGCTGCAATATTTGTTGAGCCTTGTAATAATTGCTCTACAGTTTCTCCGTCTTGCCTAAAAAAGTAAAGCCTTTTATTATCAGTGCCGGTTTTCCCAATTCTAACATAGTACCCGTTTAGTCCTTCATTTAGGTTATTGCTGTTTGACGCTAAATAAATAAGCGGATAATTATTGTCGGACGGTTCAAAAGTAATTCTTACCCAGAAATCCCATTGGGTATTTATTATTGATTCTGATGCACGAACAAGATATGATGTGCCCGCGTCCATGGCATTTAATCGGAGAATTTCATCTTCAACACGGAAACTCGCTCTGTCTCCTACCCATGCAGGATCTAAAGCTCCTGAACTAAAATTATCCGAAAATTGTGCGTTTAATATTGCATTTTGGCTCAGTAAAAACAAGGCCAGAAAAAAAACTCTTTTCATGATGAACATAATTTTTTATTTATTTTCCTTAGGGCTGTAAATATAAGTATTTTTGCGAGAAAGTTTTTGGTATTTAACAACATTAAACAATCAGCAAAATGAAAATTGCATTAGTAGGAGCAACAGGACTTGTTGGTAGTGTTATGATTAAAGTTCTGGAGGAGCAAAATGTAAATGTATCTGAATTTTTTCCGGCCGCCTCACAGAGGTCTGTTGGTAAAAAAGTTGTTTTCAAAGGGAAAGAATACAATGTTTTAACCATTGATAATGCAATTGCTGAAATCCCCGATGTGGCAATTTTTTCAGCAGGTGGCAGTGTTTCTAAAGAATATGCTCCAAAATTTGCAGAAAAGGGCTGCTTCGTAATTGACAACTCATCGGCATGGAGAATGGATAATAATGTTCCTCTTGTTGTTCCGGAAATAAATCTGCATGCTATTAATAGCAACACTAAAATAATTGCAAACCCTAATTGTAGCACCATTCAAATGGTTGTTGCACTTGCTCCTCTTCATAAATTATATAAGATAAAGAGATTAGTAGTTGCAACTTATCAGTCAGTTACCGGCACAGGCGTAGCTGCTGTTGACCAACTCATGAAAGAACGAAAAGGAGAAGCTTCTGAAAAAGTTTATCCTTATCAGATTGACTTAAACTGTTTTCCACATGGAGGCGATTTTCTTGAAAATGGATATACTTCCGAAGAAATGAAGCTTGTTAATGAAACCAGAAAAATACTTG
Source organism: uncultured Bacteroidales bacterium (assembly GCA_964601515.1). Classification (GTDB taxonomy): domain Bacteria; phylum Bacteroidota; class Bacteroidia; order Bacteroidales; family UBA7960; genus PWND01. The sequence goes on from CAZRNU010000001.1 coordinate 32,140, forward strand.
AAGCACCGGAAATTATGGTAACTGCAACTGTAGTTAGAATTCCTGTTCTAGGTGGACATTCCGAGGCAGTAAATGTTGAGTTTGAAAAAGATTTTGATATTGAGGATGTAAAGAATATTTTAAAAGCTTCTCCGGGAATTACCATTCAGGATGATGTTGCTAACAAAGTATATCCAATGCCACTTTTTTCAGAAGGTAAAGATGATGTTTTTGTTGGTAGGATTAGACGCGACGAATCATGTAAAAATGCATTGAATATGTGGATTGTGTCTGATAATCTTAGAAAGGGCGCCGCTACAAATGCAGTGCAGATTGCAATGTATTTGGAAAAATTTTTATAACAAGGTTGGTTGCAGGTTATTTGGTTTTTTTCAGATTTATATGCCAAATAAACCATATAGAGACGCCATGCTTGGCGTCTCTGTTCTTGGCGTCTCTGTTGTTTTGCGTCTCTTTTCTTGGCGTCTCTTTTTTACCGGAGACGCCAAGCATGGCGTCTCTACGGATTATTCGGTTTACAAAAATTTTTACCTATTTTTCAGATTTGTTTCATAATTTTGCACACTCCTGAATTGTCAAAATACATTATTTAATCAAACAAATCAGGTAGTTTTTGCTTATAATATTAAGCATTCATTTAAAATCATTTTATGACAAACAGCATAAAAAAAGAGTGGTTAATATTGGTAAACCCCAACGCCGGTGTCGGTAAAGGAATTAAAGATTGGGAAGGTATTTCAAAATTACTTAACGATAATAATTTCGAATATGAAGCCATTTTTACCGAAAGGAAGATGCATGCGATTGATTTAGTTAAGGAAAAAATCGCGCAAGGATTTCGAAAGATTATTGTTGTTGGTGGTGATGGTACTATGAATGAAGTTGTAAATGGGATTTTTCATCAGGAAATAGTTCCAACAACTGAAATTACACTTGGAATGATCTCCGTTGGTACAGGTAATGACTGGGTAAAAACATTCAATATGCCGCTTGATTATGCTGAAGCTATTAGCATTATTAAAGAAGAGCAAACTTTACTTCAGGATGCCGGTATAGTTAAGTTTTATCATGAAACCATACAGAAAATAAGATACTTTGTAAATATGGCAGGACTTGGTTTTGATGCAATGGTTGCCAATAAAACTAATGCCGACAAAGAAAAAGGGAAGTCAAACCCCCTGCTTTATATCAAAAACCTTTTAACTGTTTTGTTTTCTTATAAATCTACAAACGCTAAGGTTACAGTTGACAATCATGTTGTGAATGACAGAATTTTCAGCATTGGAATTGGTATCGGCCAGTATAATGGTGGCGGAATGCAACAAACACCAAATGCAATTCCCGACGATGGGTTATTAGATGTTACTCTAATAAAACATATGAGTCCGCTTAGAGTAATTGCAGGAGTCAGGAGACTTTATAACGGAACTATAGCTAAACATAAAAGAGTTGAAACCTTTGTTGGCAAAAGCATTTTTATAGAATCTAAAGTGCCAATTATGCTTGAAGCAGATGGCGAATCTTTGGGTCATTCACCTTTGGAATTCGGTATTGTTCCAAGAAGCGTGAAAGTGATTGTGAATAGAAGGGCTTAGGGCGTGGGGCAAAGTGCGTGGAGCATAGGGGCTTAGAGCGGAGAGCAGAGTGCGTTGGGCTTGGGATGGGGGTATAAGGTATAAGGTATAAGGTATAAGGTATAAGGGTGCAGGGTATAGTGTTAATGAAATTCATATTTAAAACAAACATAAGAACATGAGTACAAAAGGAGAAGACGTATTTAAGAAAATCATTGCGCATTGCAAGGAGTATGGTTTTATTTTTCAATCAAGCGAGATTTATGACGGCTTAAGTGCTGTGTATGACTACGGACAAACCGGCTCTGAGCTGAAGAAAAATATTATGGATTATTGGTGGAAATCAATGGTTCAATATCACGAAAATATTGTTGGTATTGATGCGGCAATTTTTATGCATCCTACTGTTTGGAAAGCTTCAGGTCACGTTGATGCATTTAATGACCCGCTTATTGACAATAAAGATTCTAAAAAACGCTATCGTGCAGATGTTCTTATTGAAGATTTTATTGCAAAAATTGAAGATAAGATTGAGAAAGAGGTTGAAAAAGCTGCTTCAAGGTTTGGTGACTCGTTTGATAGAAAAATGTTTGTTGAAACTAACCCAAGAGTTGTTGAAAATCAACAAAAGATTAATAACATTAAAACTCGCTTTGTTAAAGCTCTTGAAGAAAACGACTTGAAGGATGTCAAAGCATTAATTGAAGAGCTTGGCATTGTTTGCCCTATATCGGGTTCGCGCAACTGGACTGACGTAAGACAATTTAATCTTATGTTCAACACTCAGATGGGTTCTCTAAGTGAAGATGCATCTATGGTTTATTTGAGACCGGAAACAGCGCAGGGAATTTTTGTGAACTACCTTAATGTGCAAAAAACAGGCAGAATGAAACTTCCATTTGGTATTGCTCAAATTGGCAAGGCTTTCCGTAATGAAATTATTGCAAGGCAATTTATTTTCAGAATGAGAGAATTTGAACAAATGGAAATGCAGTTCTTTGTTAAGCCGGGAGAAGAAAAGAAATGGTACGAATACTGGAAAACTGAACGTATGCGTTGGCATACTGCTTTAGGAATTCCTTCCGAAAAATATCGCTTCCACGATCATGATAAACTTGCTCACTATGCAAATGCTGCTGCAGATATAGAGTTTGAGTTTCCTTTCGGATTTAAAGAACTTGAAGGAATTCACTCCCGCACAGATTTTGACCTTTCATCTCATCAAAAATACTCAGGCAAGAAGCTGCAATTTTTTGACCCAGTTACAAATGAAAGTTATGTTCCTTACGTCGTTGAAACTTCAATTGGCCTCGACAGAATGTTCCTTGCAATTGTAAGTAACTCATATAACGAGGAAAAACTAGAAGACGGCACAGAAAGAGTTGTTATGAACATTCCACCGGCTCTTGCACCTGTTAAAATTGCCGTTCTGCCGCTTGTTAAGAAAGATGGACTTAACGACAAAGCAAGAGAATTATTTGACTATCTCAAGTACGATTTTATGTGTCAGTATGATGAAAAAGATGCTATTGGAAGAAGATACAGACGTCAGGATGCTATCGGAACACCATACTGTATAACTGTTGACTACGATACTATGCAAGATAATACCGTTACTATCAGAGAAAGAGATTCTATGCAACAAGACAGAATTCCAATTGAAAAGATTTCGGAAGTTGTTGCTAAGAGGATTGATATTAGGAAGAGGCAAGGGTAAGTTGTAAGTCGGCAGTCGGCAGTCGGCAGTCGAAAGTCAATAAGTATAGAAAATCTTATTAATGACTCTTAAGGAAATACAAGCACCGCTCAATGAGCATCTCGACAAATTCAATGTCTTGTTTCGTGAGACAATGAAGAGCAGGGCTCCTTTGCTAAATACAATCACCAGATATATTGTAAAACGCAAGGGAAAGCAAATGCGTCCTCTTTTTGTATTTTTCTCAGCTGAGTTGTGTGGTGAAATATCTGAAAAAACATACAGAGCTGCAGCTTTGATAGAACTTCTGCATACTGCTACGCTTATTCACGATGACGTTGTAGACGATTCAAACGAAAGAAGGGGTTTCTTTTCACTTAACGCGTTATGGAAAAATAAAATTTCCGTTCTGGTTGGAGACTATCTTCTCTCAAGAGGTATGCTGCTTTCAGTAGAAAATAACGATCATGACCTTCTTAAAATAGTTTCCAATAGCGTTAAAGTAATGAGCGAAGGGGAGTTGTTGCAAATGGAGAAAGCTCGCAAACTCGACATCAAAGAAGAGATTTACTTTGAAATAATTCGTCAGAAAACAGCATCCCTAATCGCTTCTTGCTTTGCCTGTGGAGCGGCTTCAGCCGGCGCAAATGAAGAGATTATTTCCAAACTTTACAATATAGGAGAAAACATTGGAATGGCATTTCAGATTAAAGATGATTTAATTGATTTAGAAAACACAAAAAAATCCGGCAAGCCTTCAGGTGTTGATATTAAAGAAAGAAAGCTAACTCTGCCTCTGATTTTTCTTCTTAACAATTCATCATACCTGGAAAAAAGAAAAATACTCAAGATTGTTAAAAAGCATAATCATAATGAAGAAAAAGTTGAAGGACTCATTGCTTTAGTAAAAGATAAAGGCGGAATAGATTATGCAAAACAAAAAATGGCCGAATATAAGAATATAGCAATGTCAGAATTGAATCTGATGCCTGAATGTAATGCCAGAGAATCTCTTAAAGAATTAGTGGAATTTACTATTGCCAGATCGAGTTAAATTATTTCTTTCTGCTTTTTCTCAACAAGGTTTTTGTTAATTTTGCGTTTGATTTAATGTGATATTAGCATTGTTATTTCTTATACAAGACTGTTATAATTCAAACCCTAATAAAATGAAGAAAGCAACTAATTATTTGATTTGTTTTGCCTTAACTCTTTCTGTTTTTTCAACAGGAGTTTTGTATTCTCAGGAAGTTTCTGTAAGAGCGGAAGATGGTGAACTTAAAGGTTTTGGTGAGTTCAGCGAAGGAGAGAAACATGGTATTTGGAAATACTATAATCAGGATGAGGTTTTGCGCGAAACAGGTAATTATGAATATGGAGTTAGAACTGAGGAATGGACTTTCTATAATTCTGAAGGAGTTAAATCACATACAATAAATTATTCAAATAATGTTTTTACTTCATTCTATGATTCCGGAATTACAGAAAAAAGCGGAAGAATAGTTGATGGTGCCAAGCAAGGTTTATGGAAATATTATTATTCCGACGGAGAAAAACAAATGGAAGGTGATTTTAAAGATGGTGAAAAAACCGGCGTTTGGAAGTATTGGTCAAATATTGGATTATTAAGCTTTACAATAAATCAGGCGACAGGAATACATACTTATTATTATCACGATGGAACCAAAAGCGAAGAAGGGGTTAAAGTTGATAATGTAAAAACCGGAAAATGGGCTTATTGGTATCTAAACGGAAATAAATGGTCGGAAGGAAATTATAAAAATGGTGAAAAAACCGGCCTCTGGGAATACTGGTACGACGATGGAGTAAAATGGGCTGAAGTGCAAATTGAAGAAGGAACTTCAAAAAGCTGGTACCCCGATGGAAAAATTGAAAAAACAGGCAGCGTTAAAAATTCATTAATGCATGGACTTTGGACTTTCTATTATGAAAATGGAAATATTAAAGAAAAATCAAACTATGTTGCTGGAAAGAAGCAAGGTGAAAGTGAACAGTTTTATGAAAGTGGTAAAATAGAATTCAAAGGAGTATATTTTGAAGGCCGCCTTAATGGATATGCATACTGGTGGTATGAAAATGAAAATCCTGAAATGGAAGGAGGTCTGAAGAATGACCTACAAGACAGTACCTGGGTTTTTTATCAAAGAAACGGGATAAAAGCCAGTACAGGAAATTTTAAAGAAGGAGTGCAGCATGGTAAGTGGGTATATTTTTATTTTACCGGAGAAAAGCTTAGAGAAGGAAGCTTTGTTGAAGGCAAAAGACAGGGTTTATGGACAACATATTACGAAGATGGAAAGAAAAGCCACGAAGGACATTTTCTCGATGGGAAAGAAAATGGTGTGTGGGAAAGCTGGTATGAAAACGGCAGAATGAAAGACCGCGGAACTTTTTCTATGGGCGTTATGGATGCATTATGGGAAGGCTGGTACGAAGATGGAAAGAAAAGATATTTAGTTAACTATGTAGTAAAAGAAATTGACGGAGAACGTCAAAGTTTAAGACACGGATTGTCGCAACATTGGTATGAAAACGGCAATATGCGCTCCAAAGGCGACTTTGCCGAAGGTCTTGAAAATGGTTTTTGGAAACAATGGTATGCCAATAATAAACTTATGGAAGAAGGCCCTTATGTGAATGGCAAAAAACAAGGCGACTGGTATTTTTATGACGATGCGGGCTGGAAAATTCGTCAACAACAGTTTATTGATAACAAACCTGAAGGGCATTTTATCGTTTTCTACAAGCATGGAGTGAAAAAACAGGAAGGATACTATCGCAATAGCGAAAAGCACGGGAATTGGGCAACATGGGATCCTGATGGAAAGTTGTTGCAAAAAATGAAGTTCAAAAACGGAAGATTGGTTAAGGAGAAAACCTATAATTAGGCTAAAAATTTTTTTAAGCCTCATTCCAACCATTCTGTTATATATTACGTCTTATAAATGAATTATAATTGGTTGAGGCATGAAACGGTCCATTATCCTACTACTAATAACAATTATCTTCTTCTACTCTTGTAAAAAAGACGAACTTACTTTGCCTTCTCCGGTTCTATTTAAATTCGGAATGGTTTCGGCATATAATGATAGCGAAGCAAAAAATTATCATTATTATCAAAACGCGTATTCTCCTTATTTTTTAATTGAAAGTGGAGTGTTTGTTGTTGATGCTATTGAGTTTGATGGAAAAAGAGAAGAAGGCAAGGATATTTACTTCATTTCAGATTTTTCCGAGCCGGTTGTTGCCGCATTATCAGACCAGAAAACAAACTTTGATGTTGAGTTTGATATACCACAAGGTGTTTATAAAAAAATAGACATAGTTTTTCACATAAATAATTCTGAAAATATTCCGCTTATTCTTGAAGGTGTTTATAAAGGTGGAAATATTGAAAAGAAAATACGTTTCGAATATAATCATTCTGAGCAAATTTCTGTAAGAGCTTCAAACAAACAAGAAGGTCAGAATAACATTATCCTTAGAAAAGATAAACAATCGATTGCATTTGCAATTGTTGATGCTGATTATATTTTTAGATTTATAGGTGTAGGACAAATACTTAATGCCCAAACATCTATTATTGATGGAGAACCTTTTGTTATAATTAACTCTCAAAACAATATAGACATTTACAATAATGTTGCATCAAGACTAAATAAGAGCATTACTGTGGTTTTTGAATAAATCTTATGAGCATAGAGATATATAGCGATGAAGATTTGATTGTTGGATGCCGTAAAAGTAAAAGACTTTATCAGGAAATCCTTTACCGTAGGTATGCAAAAAAAATGTATGGCGTATGTTTGAGTTACGCAGGAGATAGAGATTTTGCCATGGATATTTTACAAGAGAGCTTTATAAAAGTATTTAACAAAATAGATTACTTCAAAAATGAAGGCTCTCTTGAGGGATTGATTAGAATTATTGTTGTTAATACAGCCATTGACTTGATTACGCAAAGAAAAAATATTAATATGCATCTCAAAGAAGAAGTTTTAGAGAATCAGGGATATAACGATAATAATTTATTGCCAAGATTACAACTTCAAGAGTTGGTTGAGTTTATAAAAAAACTACCAGAGGGAGCAAGATTGATTTTTAATCTTTTTGCTATGGAAGGCTATACTCACAAGGAAATTGCAAAAGAATTACAAATATCTGAAGGAACATCCAAATCTCAATACAACAGAGCTAAAGGGTTGTTAATAAACTGGTTGGCCGATTTATATGAAAGAAGAGAATAACATAGAGCAATGGTATAAGTCAATTGTTGACAGCAATGATGAGTTTCCTCCTGATGAAGTTTGGACTTCTGTTCAGGACGAATTGGATATAAGCATTGTTTGGCCCAAAATTACTGAAGCTTTAGATGTTCAGAAGAGAAAAAGTAAGGTGTTCTATATTGGTATAGCAGCATCAATAGCTATTCTTATTGGTATTAGCGGAATTATATTTTATTTTGCAAACAAATCATCTATAGATAATGACGTAAATGTGTCTGAAAACATTGATACTGCTAGAGAATTTGAAAATATTATTATTTCAACACCTAAGGCCTATCAGTCAGAAATTGTAATAATCGACAAAGAAGAGTATAACGAGCCCGAATCTGTTAATATTGCTAAATTGCCGGCTAATACAGAGGCTGTTATAATTGAGCCTAAGCAGAATGTTGAGGAATTTATTGTAGAGCCAATTTTATTAGCTAATAATTCAATTGAAATAAGTAATCAAAGCATTATAGAAATAGGTAGTCAGTCTAATAATCAGTCATTGCAAAATATGATAGGTGATAAGAAAAGCAAAAGTGCTTTTTCGGATTTATATGTTGGGATAACAGGACAATTTGCAAATACCTGGATGTTAAACAATAAAACATATACAGGACTTAAAAGCGATGAACTTACAACAACAAATCTTTCGTTTGGAAAAAATTTTGGAGTTTTATTAGGAACCAATATTTCTGATAACATTACAATTAACACCAATTTGTTTTGGCAAAATGAACAGAAGCAGAGTTACAATGAGTATATAAATGGCAGGTATGTTTCAAACACAATAACGCTCGATTATTATTCTATCTTATTGCAATTGAATTATACTATAAAACATAATACCAGCAAACACAATCTCTCCTTAGGTGCTTTTACAGATATTAAGAAAGAAGCATATCAGGATGTTGACGGCATACTTAAAGACGTAAAAAATGAATATAGCAATTTTGATTATGGAATTTTGCTTGGATATGAATATCCAATAAAAATCACTCCTAATCTGCAATTTAATCCCGGCATAGCCGGCAGGATAGGCTTTAATAACATTTTCTCCGGGAATGATATTATTCCTGACTATCTCAACAAAACCCACAACGCTTCTTTAAATCTCACATTCTCGCTGATTTATTCCGTATTTTAAACAAATTCCAACCTTTTTATAATTTATTTCGTCTTATGGGTAAGACAACCATTTAGGATTGTTGAAACAGAATTTATCAAATTTAAATACTAAAATTATGAAACGGATATTATTGATAATGGCAATGCTGGTAACGGTAGCCATTATGTTCGCAGGATGCGATAAAGACACAAACACCGGAACTCTTAAACTTTCAATCACTGATTCACCTATTGATTCAGATGGAATTACAGGTGTGTTTATTACAGTAACAGAAATTCAATATCATTCAAACAGAGGAGCAAATGATTGGCAGATTTTTGAAGATTTTGAAGGACCGCAAACGTACAATTTACTAGACCTTACAAGAGGAGAATCATCACTTCTCGGAAATTTAGAACTCGAAGCCGGAACATACACTCAATTGAGGTTTATTCTTGATGCTCCTGAATATGGAATGGGAACTCCTTCAAATCCGGGATGTTATTTAGAGTTTGAAAATGGCAATACTGAACCTTTATTTGTTCCAAGTGGTAGTCAATCAGGATTTAAGGGTGTTGGCGCATTTACAGTTCCTCTAAATGGTGAAGTAGAAGTAACAGCAGATTTTGATGTTCGCAAGTCTGTTGTACACGCGGGTAATTCAGGAATGTACATTTTAAAACCAACAATCAGACTCATTGTTAATGATCAGGCAGGGAAAATTTGTGGAGGCGTAACTCAGATCCCTGAAGGTGCTCAAATAGCTATTTATGCTTATTCAGAAGGGGTATATTCTTCTGATGAGGCTAACGATCCGGAAGTTGAGATGCCTCGCTTCCCAAATGCTATTAGCAGCGATGTAGTTGATGAAGAAGGGAATTATTGTATAGCATATCTTGCCCCTGTAACATATGATTTGGTTGTGGTAAAATTAATTGACGGAGAATTTGTAGAAGTTCTTGGAATTGTTTCAGATGTTGTTGTTGAAAGCAAAAAAACAACAACCGTAAATATTAATATTGACGAATTATAACATTTAACTCGGAAAATTCTCTGAACAGAATTCTTTTAAATATCTTTTTAAATTGTTAGAATGTTCATCTGAAAATGTCACAAACCGTATTTCTATCGTTAATTGATTGTTGTTTTTAGAAGAAATAATTATTTCCGGATTGCGACTGTAGATTACCCAGGGCGTTGAATTAATCGCCCGGGTAATCTTCGTTTTTATTTCGGAATGATTGTAATTGCCCGGTATTTCTATAGTTATTGAAGCAAATTTATTTACACTCTCCTTTTTCGGACGAACAAGCACCTGATTAGCAAGCTTAGAATATGGAATTTTTATAATTTCTCCACTTGAAGTTTCGAGCTCAAGAGAAAGATATCCTATCTTTTTAATCATACCCTCTGAAAAATTAGTTTTTAAGTACTGGCCGTTCTCAAAGGCATTTTCTGACTTTAAAATCATGCCGGAAATCAAATCTCTTATTATATACCAACCAATTGCTAAGCAGAGTATTAATCCCATCACAGTAAGTAATGATGGCATAAATGAATGTTCTTCAAATAAAACAAAAGCTGCCCAAAAGAGAAACAAAGCCCAAAGCGAAAACTCTACAACAGGAATAACCCTGATAATAGTTTTATGTAATAGCGTTCCTTTTATAGCGATTCCGGTGAAATAAATAATTACCCTCATTGCAATGAAAAGAACGATACCAAGAAAAACAACGACTAACAACTTCATAATAATTTCATGTTTTGAAACTTCTCAATAATATGATGTTCTATGACAGGATTGATAGAATAAATTCCGTTAAATTTTTCGAAGATTACCCCCCATCTAATAAGGCTATTCCAATTCTCAAATATTATATCTTCGTTAGTTTGTAATATAGATGCAATGTTAGTAAATGAAAATCTTCTCTGTAGTAATAATTGCAATAAAATGAATTTTTGATCCTGATTTAAATTGTCTATAACTAAAAGGTCAGCATTTTTTGGGTAGTGCATATAAATAGTTTTGCCATTTACCTTTTCTATGCACGACAACCATCCCTGAATTGCAGCCCCCGGATTTCCGTAAGACAAATTGAATAATTTATTAAACAGTTTTGCATAATCCCACTCAGTAAATTGTCTTTCTTCTTTATTGCCGACAGTAAATTTTAGCCCGCTAGCCCTGTGTCTTAACATTATCGTTTCTTTAAGTTGCTTGGAATCAAACGGGTGACATTCAATATTGCATAAAGAATAGGCAGATAAAGATGTTTGTTGCTCAATAATCTTATAAGCATAACTATTTACATTAACCATAAACAGCACGTTTTTACCAACTTTGTTTATAAGCAACTCAATATACCTTATAACTGCATCTCCTCCCGGCTTTCTTTCCCACCATAGCCCAAGGTCGTTAATCACTACAACTTTTTTACCGCCTTCTTTTAGCGTTTCTATTAGATATTTTTCGTCTGTTTCAAAAGCTTTTGCCAACTCACTTATGAACAGTTCCGGATCGCATGTTGGTTCTTTGGGGGCTCTTAAAAATGCAGAGTTTTCATTTTTAAAATGTCTACGTGCTAAGAGTTTTGACAAACTAGATTTTCCTGAGGAGCGCTTTCCAGTGATTAAAATTATACCCGAAGACCCCTTGAAAAATCTATTAATTCCATCTTCTCCGGTTTTAATCTCTTCTTTCATCCCAACCCAAAAATCCTCTCCAATACCCGAAAACCCGGAGAATAAGTTCGTATAATAAAAAGGAAGAGTTTTCATTACCTCTTTCGAAGGCGATAAGCTTGAAATTAATGAATGAATTTTTTCGTAATTATTTATTGATGCAGGTGCTTCATCTTCAAGTTTTTCTGTCCACAGTATTCCTTCACTTCTAGTATAAAGTAATTTTACAAGCTGTTTCTGCCCTATATTATTAATCCGGTCAATTAAATTTCTTATTCTTTTTGATCGCTTTTTGCTTTCTGCTTCTTGTATCTTTTTCTTTAGTGACCTTGAAGTTTGAATAATAACTGACGATGATAGAGGTTCAAATGATTTTTTTAGTCCTATGTTAAGATTGCTTTCAAGTCCTTTTATAATAAATAATATCTTTTGCTCTTCTGCTTCAAGTGTTTTAATATATTCTTCAAGAACACCCTTTAAGTTTATCTTTGTTGCATTATCTTCTTCAATAATAGTTTCCTTATTAGCCTGAATATTGAAATTTGCCAGCCGTATTACATCTTTCAGGTTTGCAACAGCTTCACTTAGATTTTCTGATGCACTCCTGCTTTTTGTTTTTACAAAGTCAATAAACTCATTGCTTATATAAAACTCAACTGTTTTTCTTATGCCAAGTACATAAGTTTCAGATTCGTTAAGTTTTTGAAGATCTTTTGGTTCAGCAATATTTAATCCGCTAATCTCCATCGATTCAGGCAGCTCTTTTATTGCGTTAAATATTTCATTATAAAGATTTTGGTAATAAGTTTCAATTGTGGGTGTTTTTATCTGACTGTATTCTATATATGGAAATTCCTTATTCTTTGATGGTTTTGAATTAATAAATTTCTGAGCTTGCTCTCTTAGAGTAGAAATATTGTTTAAAATGGTATAATCAATATAGTTGTCAAGCTCATTGTTGTATTTCAGAATTTTTGAGGCAATTCTAGAATTTAATGATAGGAACAGATAGTCAAGATATCCCTTGTTTATTGAAGTCTTTAATCCTTTTCTCCAAGATTCTGGGAAAGAATCAATTTTTGCTCTTAACTTAGGCTCATGTTTGAACGCCTTTTTGTATTTCCTACTAAAAAATGAACTTTTTTGTCCTTCAATTATAAAGCTTAAATTATCAATATCTTTCAATAACTCATCAAACAACTCGTGCGAAGCAATCTGATAAAATCTTTTAGATTTTTCTTCAAACTCTTCAAGACTAAACTTGATTTTTTGTCTCTCCATCTGAAGAATAGAGGATGCGCTTGACTCTTCCTCGTTTCTCAATTTTCCTATTAGCTCATGCACATTATTATATATTTTTCGCAAATGTGAAAAAGTTGAGAATGAATGTTGTATGTATGTCTCTTGAAGTTTCTGCAAAAACGTAAGTCTGTTATAATATAGCAGGTACCTTGCAGTGTTATAAAATCTTACTTTCTTTCTTTTTTTATTATCGAGCTTAACTATTATGGAATTAGGCAACCCGGTAGTAATTTTGTTCAATTCATTAATATACTCTTGTATGCTTTTATTTAAAAACACTTTCTCTTTTTCAATGATATCATCAGAGTATTTTAAAAACTGTTTCTTAGAATGAAATGCAAAATCATTTAAACTGTTTAGGAATGCTTTGTTTTTGTCTTCTACATCCTGAATATGGATATCCCTTTCGAGAGATGATAATGTTTTTTGAATAACGTTATTAAGTTCTTTGGAAAATTGTATGTACAACTTCTGAATGTTGAAATACCCATCCTGAATATACTTATTGGATATTTGGTCTGTAAGTTTTGTAATGTTAAATATCTGATTAGAAATAATTTCTCTTGATGGAATTTTGATTCTTCCTATCAGGCTTTCCGGATAGCCTTCCGGAATCTTTCCTGCTGCTATTTCATCCTGAGTGGCCGATAAATGGTGAGATATTGAAACTTCGTCAAAGCTGTTAGATGCCTTTATTATCACACAAGTTTTAAGGGCTTCACACAAGATATTTAACTTGGAATAAACATCACCAACATCCTTACTGCCAAAGTCATGCATGTCAAGAATAGTCAAATCAGTATTATATGATTCTGATTTAATAATTTGCAGTTCGGGAAGCTGTTCTATATTGTTGTTAATAACCCTTATTTCAACCTGAACTCTATTATCTTCAATGATTTGTCTTAATAACGAATAATACGACTCAGTATGTTGAGTTTCATAGTTGATAAAAACTATGCGAATACAGGCTTGTCTCCATCCCGGCGAAGCAGTTATGAATTTCAATAATGTAATTCCGAAAGATATGTTTCTTCCTTTTCCATTCCACCATAAATCAATGGTTTTTTGCCTCCCAAAGCCAACTTCTTTATCGTACTTTAAAAAAACTTGGTTATAATCAAGTTTTTTTAGCTGGTATAATAAGTTTGTGAATTTTTCCGGACTTTTTGTATTCTTTGCCCAGCCCATCAAAATTGTGTTAGGTTCAAATCCGGAAAAACCGTAAACCCTGGCTATGTTGTCAATTCCATCGTAAATGTTCTGACATATATGTTTTCTGGTTATAATGTCTCTGGATCCATTTAGTTCTTCAGCCGTAATATCTTCACCTCGGCTCAAAATCATACTTTTTGAAGGGTCTTCAATTAGTTGGAAACTTGTAAATATACCAAGATGACCAACTAAAGTCTGTGCAAATTCTAATAGGTGTGGTCTTGAAGCTGTTCCTCCACTGAATACTATAATATTAGGCCTCCATCTACTGGCTTTTGTGTTAGAAAGCATAAGTTTACGCAGCCCGGTTTTTACCAGAGAAGTCCAAATCCCATTCCATGTATCGCCCGATTGAAGAATAAGCTCTTTTTTCTTTAAAAACAAAAATACGCCTAATAGTACAATAGATGCTCCGATCATCGCAAGCAGATCTAGTTGTATCATTACAATTATACAAGCAAAGGCCCCAATTATACTTACAATTCTTGGTATCTTAAAACTTGGCCTAAAGTCGCTTCCTGCCCAGTTTTCAACTGTGTATGTAATATTTAAAAATCCATAAGTAATGATGAAAAATATAGTTACTATTCTCGCAATTAAGTTTAGTTCACCAATTAAAATTCCAATTTGAGCAATAAGATATGTAAAAATTAGTGCGTTACGGGGTTCGTTTGAAGCTCCGTACCCTTTTGCAAATATAGAGGGAGTAATTCTGTCTGATGAAATTGCTTGCAAAATTCTAGGTGCTCCCAAAATGCTTCCTAGTGCTGAGGAAAGAGTGGCTCCAAGAATTCCGGCAACCACCAATTGTGGAATCCAAGCTATATCAAATAATGCGTAAGGGTTGTTTACTAATAGGTCTCTGTCAACAGTATAAGAAAAGAAGAAAGCAAGTCCGATATATACCAGTAAACCAAAAAGAATAGCGGAAATTGTTCCAAAAGGTATATCTTTTTTTGGATCTTTTAAATCTCCCGACATTGAGACTCCTGCTTCAAAGCCTGTAACTGCAGGAAAAAATATAGCAAACAAAACAATCCAAGACATTGCGCCCGGCATTGAATTTAACTGTGGAGCTGATGGAACGAAATCATGCTTCCCTAAAAATACTGAAAGAAGAGATAACGCCATTATGGTCATTATCAGGTATTGTGTTTTTATTGCTAGAGAAGTGCTAATAAATGTCACAACCATCACAGCAAAAAGGATAATTGACCCGGCAATTCTAATATTATTGATGGTTGCATCATATCCGAAATAAGTTAAAAAAGTTTCCGAAAACCCTATCAAATATAAACTAACACTAAATGACAAGCCTACAAATAGAGCTAAACCCAAAGTACCCCCGATAGGAAGCCCCAAACTTCTTGAAATCATAAAATAACTTCCGCCGGGGCCTACCTTTTTATCTGTTGCAATTGAAGCAACGCTAAGTCCGGTTGTTAATGAAATTATGTGAGCAACAAGTATAATTCCCAATGTAGAAATTAATCCGGCTTGGCCAACTATCCATGGTAGGCGCAAATACATTATTACACCCAATATTGTTAATATTGAAGGAGTAAAAACACCACCAAAAGCATTGAATTTTTTACTCTTTGTCAAAACTATTTATTTTATAATTCAATAAAATGTTAGATAATCATATTATAATATCTACCCAAAGGTAAAAAAAAGAATAAAGAGTATTGATATTAAACCTAATCATTGTAATATTTTTTAACTTTTTCTTTTTTGATTAAGTAGTATAAACAATGGGTATTGAAATTACTTTAGCAGTTGTATTTGTCGGGTTTCTCATATTTGCTGCTTATTTATTTGCGGAATTCTTTCGCAGTAAAAACATTCCCGATGTTTTACTTCTAATAATTATAGGTCTTGTTGTTGGTCCTTTAACAGGGCTTTTAAATCAGTCAATGTTTGGGCACATAGGGAGTGTTTTTTCAAATATTACTCTTGTCATTATTCTTTTTGAGGGGGGAACTAATTTAAAAGCAGAAATAATTAAACAAGCACTAAGAGGTACAGCAAAAATTACACTGATTAATTTTTTAACAAGCACATTTCTTACAGGGTTTATTACTTATTATTTTTTCGACTTCGATCCTATTTTGTCATTTATGCTTGGTGCATTTTTGGGTGGAACAGCATCAGCTATAGTAATTCCCATGGTTGGACAGTTAAAAATGGAACACAACAGCAAAACAATCCTTATTCTGGAATCTGCGGTTACTGACGTTTTATGTGTAGTAGTGGGGCTTGCCTTTTTTGAGGCATTTAAATTGGGTGAGGTTAGAGTAGCCTCATTGTTTGGAAGCCTCGTATCAGGGTTTTTATTGTCTATTATTGTCGGATTTTTAGGTGGATTAGTTTGGTCTTTTTTGCTCAATAAAGTTAGAACAATCAACAACTCAATTTTTACAACGCCGGCATTCGTTTTTATTTTGTTTGGAATATCTGAACTTCTTGGGTTCAATGGCGTAATTACTTCATTAATGTTTGGAATTACACTTGCAAACATAGAGTTGCTTCCTTTAAATCTGATACAGAAATATACCAGATTTACCCCTAATACTCTTAATGAAACTGAAAAGGTTTTCTTTTCTGAAGTAGTTTTTCTGTTGAAAACTTTCTTCTTTGTTTATATAGGAATATCAATGGTCTTAACTGATTATTTTTCTATGTCGATGGGAGTGCTGCTAACCTGTGTATATTATTTCATTAGAGTTTTTATAGTGAAAGTGTCTGTTAGCAATAGAATTCCAAAACCTGACAGAATAATTATGGCTATGATGGTTCCAAAAGGTTTGGCTGCTGCTGTATTAGCATCTCTGCCATATCAGGCAGGGATTGAAGGGGGCGAATTAATTCAGAATATTACTTATTCTACAGTGCTATTTTCAATTGTTGCAAACTCCCTGCTTATATTTGCCAACTCGCGTGTGCCGGCAGTAGGAGGTGTTTATGGATTATTTTTTAAATCATAATATGAAATTTTTCGATTTAGCCCAGCTTAGGCAAAGTACACGAAGATATTCTTCAATGCCCGTTGAACGAGAAAAAATTGATAGAATTATTGAAAGTTGCAGAATAGCTCCGTCGGCCTGTAATTCTCAGCCTTGGAAGTTTATTGTAATTGATAATCCTGATCTGAAGAAACAAATATCAGACTCTTCTTATGGTTCAGTTTTAAGATTTAATAGGTTTGCTAAAGAATGCCCTGTAATGGTAGCTCTAATTATTGAACCTCCAAAGTTCTTGGCAAAGATAGGTGGAGCAATAAAAGACAAGGATTTTTATTTTATGGATATTGGAATTGTTGCCTCTTATTTCTGTCTTCAGGCTGCCGAACTTGGGCTTGGAACATGTATGCTTGGTTGGTTTGACGAACCTAAGGTGAAAAAGACTTTAGGAATTCCGGCAGGGAAAAGAGTTGCTCTCTTATTTACTGTTGGGTATGAAGCAGGAAAGCAAAGAACTAAAATCAGAAAAAACATTAAAGATATACTGTCTTATAATAAGTATTAAGATTTTGCTTTATTTTGCACTGATTTCTATTGTATTACGTAAAAATAATTGATACATCAGTTTTTTACATCATTTTTGTGTCATTTAAAATTGTTGTTAATTTAACGAGCATGATTCGTTAATCACAAATACGGATGAAAATCATCATGCGAATTCCATCCGACACATAAAAAATTATTTACGGATGAAAAAGCTATTATTAACACTAACTGCATTGGTTATTATGTTATCAGGATGTGATGAAAAAGTTGTTCAAGACAAAATGGGCGTTGTCCCACAGGCTGTAATCGACGAAACTATAAATGAATTAGTTGCTGCGAATGGCGAGGAGTCTAAAGAATTAATTTTTAAAGGAGTATCTCAGGTTGCTGCACTATGGAAAAACTCAGACGGCAGCTCAGACGATTTTAAAGGTTTTTGTATTTCTAATTTTGCAGGTAAGAATGAAGATAAGCAAATACTATTTGAAAAACTTTCAACAAGTTTTGAGTCTATTTGGGGGTTCTCAAACAGAATGAGTCTTGAACTTATGAAGCCGCTACATCTAGATCAGGGGCCTGTATTGCCGATTGATATGATGTTTGGCAGCTATTCTCCATTAGCTCATTTTTATGACGATTTCTTTAGCAATAAAATTGCATTTCTAACTGTTCTAAATTTTCCTTTTTATTCTCTCGACGAGAAAGCTGCTTTATCCGGCAATTGGGATAGGCTGGATTGGGCTTATGCTAGAATGGGAGATATTTTCACATCAAGAGTTCCTGGAGAAATTAATCAGGAAGCATCTCGTATAGCAACTGAATCTGATGCATATATTTCAGAATATAATATTGTTATGGGAAATCTTATAAATGATGAGGGCGAAAAGCTTTTCCCGGATAATATGAACTTGATTACACATTGGGGTTTGCGCGACCAACTTAAAGCTAATTATGGAACTGAAGATGGATTAAAAAAGCAATTGATGATATATCAGGTTATGCAAAGAATAATATCGCAGGAAATCCCGGAAATGGTTATTAATAATCAGGAAGTTCATTGGAATCCTTATAGCAATGTTGTTTATAAGAATGGCACTGTAATCTCTTCAACTCCTGAACCAAATACACGTTATAAACATCTTTTAAATAACTTCAAAATTAGCAAAGAAGCTGATGCTTATTCTCCAAGTTATCCAACAGCTATTCATAGAGCTTACGACCAGAACCTTGAACTTACCAGAGAAGAAGTTGAGGCATTATTTGTTAACCTTGTCAGCTCTCCTTTGTTGAAAGAAGTTGGGCAGTTAATTAAAAGCAGATTAGGTCGCGATTTGCAGCCATTTGATATTTGGTACGATGGATTTAAGGCTCGCAGCGGTATTTCTGAAGAGAAACTTAATGATATTACCAGAGCCAAATATCCAAATGCTGAGGCTTTTGAAAAAGATATCCCAAGAATACTTATTAAACTGGGCTATTCTAAAGATAGAGCCAATTATATTGCTTCAAAAATTACTGTTGAAGGTTCCAGAGGCGCAGGACATGCCTGGGGCGCTCAAATGAAATCTCAATTGTCGCATCTCAGAACCAGAATAGTTGAAGGCGGCTTAAACTATAATGGCTACAATATTGCAATGCACGAACTAGGCCATAATGTTGAACAAACAATAAGCCTATACGATGTAGATTATTATATGCTTAAAGGAGTTCCTAATACGGCATTTACTGAGGCATTGGCATTTATTTTTCAGGTAAGAGATCTTGATATTTTGGGAATGCAAAGTCAAAACCCGGATCTTGAACACCTTCAGGCACTTGATGTATTTTGGGGTAGTTATGAGATAATGGGCGTTTCGCTTGTTGATATGTATGTTTGGCAGTGGATGTATGAGAATCCTAATGCTACTGAAAAAGAATTGAAAGAACAAACAATTAAGATAGCTATTCAGGTTTGGAATGATTATTACGCACCTGTTTTTGGCGTCAATGATTCTCCAATTCTAGCAATATATTCTCATATGATAAGCTATCCTCTTTATTTGGCAGCATATCCACTTGGTCATCTTATTGAGTTTCAACTCGAAGGTCAGATGAAAGGAAAAAATGTTGCAAATGAAATTGATAGGGCTTTTACAACCGGAAAAATAATACCTCAGGAATGGATGAAGGTAGCAGTTGGCGAACCAATATCAAACCAACCAATGTTTGATGCTATTGAAAAGGCATTAAAACACATCAAATAATATAACTGTAGAGACGCCATGCTGGCGTCTCTACAGTTTATTATCACATGGGAGACGCTAACATGTTATCTCCCTGGGTTTTTAAAAAATAAGAGACGCCAGCATGACGTCTCTTATTTTTTATATTTACCAAATCCAAGAAATATTCTACATCAACCCTTCAACCACCCTTGGGTAATTTAGTAATTCTAGTTTTCTAACTTTTTTCTCTAAAGATTCCGGAGTGTCTTCAGCAAATATTTTACATGCTGCCTGAAAAATAACTCTTCCTTGGTCATATTCTTCATTCACATAATGTATGCTTATTCCACTTTTTGAATCTCCTGACTCCATCACAGCTTTGTGAACATTCATCCCGTACATTCCTTTACCACCGTATTTTGGCAAAAGTGCAGGATGAATGTTTACTATCTTTTTTGAATATGCTTTGATAAAATATGGAGGTATTAGGGATAAATATCCTGCTAAAACAACGAAAGTAATGCCATGTTCTTTGAAAACCCCAAGTACATATTCTTCGTCTTTCCATTTGTTTTTATCAATTACAATGTTTGGTATTTGCGCAATTTCAGCCCTTTTTAGAGCATATGCGAATGGATTATCACTAACAACCAAAGCAATAGTTATATCATAATGAATTCTGAAATAATTTATAAAGTTTTGAACATTAGTTCCATTGCCCGATGCAAGCAGAGCTATTCTGTTTTTGGGATTGTAAGTGGTCATGTCAATTTTGTTAGGGTTGTCAAATTTGATAGTCAAAAGACAAATATAGTTAAAATCAGTGATTGTTTTTTATTGTAAAATAAAAAGTTTGAACTAATAAATTAGTTAGATATAATTTACAGTATAACAAATTCTTACGTATTAAAAATCAAAATTGAACTTAAAAAAGTTGTTTGTGTAGTAATTAATATTTTATCTTTGCACACTGTAAAACAAAAAAAAGGAGAAATACTATGTCTGACATTACATCAAGAGTTAAAGCTATTATCGTTGATAAGCTTGGCGTAGACGAAAAAGAAGTAACCCCAGAAGCTAGCTTCACAAATGATTTAGGGGCAGATTCACTAGATACAGTGGAGCTGATTATGGAATTTGAAAAGGAATTTAACATTGCTATTCCTGACGACCAAGCAGAAAAGATTAACACCGTTGGTGATGCTATATCTTACATTCAAAACAACAACAAGTAAAACTTAAGTAGCTTTACATGAACTTTAGAAGAGTAGTCGTAACAGGATTAGGCGCTCTTACCCCAATAGGCAATACCGTTCCTGAGTATTGGAACGGATTGCTTAATGGTGTTAGTGGAGCCGGCCCGATCACAAGGTTTGATGCGTCAAAATTTAAAACCCGAATAGCTTGTGAAGTAAAAAATTACAATTGGGAAAATTATTTTGACCGTAAAGACGTTCGTAAGTACGACCGTTTCACTCAGTATGCCATGATAGTAGCCGACGAGGCCATTGCCGATGCAAAATTAGATGTAAGCAAATTGGACTTGGATCGTGCCGGTGTTATTTGGGGTAGTGGAATTGGCGGTTTGGAAACTTTATTGCAAGAAGTAACTGACTTTATTAAAGGTGACAGCATCCCAAGATTTAGTCCTTTCTTTATACCAAAAATGATTGCAGATATTCCTGCCGGTCATATTTCTATTAAGTATGGCTTTAGAGGGCCAAACTTTACAACAACTTCTGCTTGTGCATCCGCAGCAAATGCTCTAATAGATGCGTTGAATTTTATCAGACTTAATAAAGCTGATATTTTTGTTACCGGTGGTTCTGAAGCTGCCGTTGTTGAACCTGGTATAGGTGGCTTTAGTGCAATGAAAGCTGTTTCTGAGAGAAATGATGACCCAAAAACTGCCTCTCGACCATTTGATAAAGACCGTGATGGCTTTGTTCTTGGAGAAGGTGGTGGCGCAATTATTTTTGAAGAATTAGAACACGCTAAGAAACGTGGTGCAAAAATTTATTGTGAAGTTGCCGGTGGTGGTTTGTCTGCTGATGCAAGTCATATGACTGCCCCTCATCCGGAAGGACTTGGAGCAAGAAATGTTATGAAATATGCACTGGAAGATGGCGGTTTAAAAACTACTGATGTTGATCATATAAATACACATGGAACCTCAACTCCTGTGGGAGACATCGCAGAGCCAAAAGCAATTGTTAGCCTATTTGGCGAACATGCATACAAGATTGCAATAAATTCTACTAAATCAATGACCGGTCACTTACTTGGTGCTGCAGGTGTTGTTGAAGCTATTGCTGCAATTCTTGCAACTGTTAATGATATTGTTCCACCAACAATAAATCACTTTACCGACGATCCGGAGATTGATAGTAAACTTAACTTTACATACAATAAAGCGGTTAAAAGAACTATTAATGTTGCGCTTAGCAATACCTTCGGTTTTGGTGGCCATAATGCATGTTTGGCATTTAAAAAGTATGTTGAATAGACTTTTTGATTGATTTGACTTTTTTAAGAATATTCAAAAAAAAAATTACAGCCTCCGACAGAAAACTTTCGGAGGCTGTTAAAAATATATTCGGGTATAAACCTAGAAATATTGCATTATATAAACTTGCATTTCGTCATAAATCTGCAGCAATTGAAATTATTAATGGAGTAAAACACTGTAATGAAAGGCTTGAATATTTGGGCGATGCAGTGTTAAGCTCTATAGTTGCAGATTTTCTTTTTAAAAAATTTCCATATAAAGACGAAGGGTTCCTAACAGAAATAAGATCGAGATTGGTTAATCGAAATAATTTAAACAATCTTTCCAGAAAACTTGGGCTTGATAAGCTTGTTTTGTCATCTGTTGATAATGGTTTTATGGGGTCTTCTATCACGGGTGATGCTTTTGAAGCCTTTGTTGGCGCACTTTATCTTGATAAAGGCTATGTGTTTACTCAAAAAATTATTATCAATAAGGTATTGAATACTTATATGGACATAGATGATATTGTTCAGAAGGAAGTAAACTTCAAAAGTAAAATAATTGAATATACTCAAAAAGAGAAAAGACAAATGGAGTTTGTAATTGCTGAAGAGTCTGAAAATGGCAAAAAGCAAAAAATATACGAAGTTAATCTGATTATCGACGGTAAAATAGTTGCCTCAGGCAAAGATTATTCAATTAAAAAAGCCGAACAAAATGCAGCTGCGTCTGCTTGGGCAAAGCTTTTCCCTTGTGTTTAACACTTTTATTAAGGTTTTTGTTAATCCGCTAATTTATTTTTAACTTTAATGCCTGAATTCCAATTAATTCCGGCAAGATATTCTTATGGCAAAAAAGCTATCACTTAATGTATTATATAGGCCTGAATATAAGGTAATTGGAGTATTTTGTCCGGTAAAAGATTATAGGTTTTGCTGGATGATTAATGAAAGTCTTGGCTATTCTTTTAATCATTTTGGTATATTTCCAACATCGTTTTCGGAAGAAAAAAATCCTCATTTTTTTAACGTTTTTGAATATTATAATGAGCTGTTAAACTTGCGATTGTTTATTGTAAACAACAGGAATTCTTCACGCAGTATATTTCAAAGTCCTCCTTTACTAGACTATCTTTTAATAATTGATGCAAATGAATCACGCCACAATCTAAATAAAATTCTTTCCGATATTAGATCTATAAATTCTGTGAATGCAGCTTATTTTCTTGATAATCTACTTGGCAAGCAGTCTGATCAGGTATTTTATGATTTTGAACTTTTTGTTACTGATACAGATAATGCTTTAAGGATAAAGCAGATTAAGTATAATGAGGCAATTTAAAAAGTTAGTATCATTGATAATGTTGCCGAATTATTTGAATAAGAAGGTGATATAAATAAAATATCAGGCATTTTATTTATAGCATAACCCGTTAAAAGACCTATTATACAACCGACAAACATATCAGATGCCCAATGCTGACTCCGATACACTCTTGAAAAAGAAGATATTGTTGCAAATGAATATGCCACCGGAGCAACCCACGGATAGTCGTTAAATTCTTTTGATGCAACTACTGCCAATGCGAATGCAGAAGAAGCATGACCACTAGGAAAAGATGCATTTTCCGAATTAAAAGAAAAGCCATGCCATACATTTTTGTCAAGTTCTTGCTGTTCGTAAGGCCTTTCTCTATGAAGCATATATTTGGGGATATATGCTATTGTTCTTGAAAGTAAGAATGCTTTTGTGCCTTGAATTGCAAAATCTGAAAATTCGTTTCTTTCCTTATTTTTCCCATAAACATAACTTATTGCTAAAAGGGGTAGTGAAGCATAACCACCGCCTACGGGTTCAAAAAAATACTTCCCCGTTGAATATAAATATGCATTGTTGTTTTCTGCTAGATAAGAACTGACTTCTTCGTCATAGTAAAAAGACAAAACGCCTGCTCCTGCAGCTATACCGGCGGCAATTAATTCCTGTGGGTATGCCTTTTTAATAGAAGATAGTAATACTATAAGGCATAAAATGATTATTCGGGAACTCATTTTCCGGGTTTAAGTTTTTTAGCTTCATTCCAAAACACATCCATCTCTGCCAGAGTCATCCTTTTCAAATCTTTGCCGTTCTTATTTGCATTCTCCTCAAGGTACTCAAATCTTTGAATAAACTTTTTGTTTGTTTTTTCAAGAGCATTTTCGGGATTAACATTTATAAACCTACTGTAATTAATAAGTGCAAACATTAAATCTCCAAACTCCTCTTCAATTTTTTCATGACTGGCCCCTGAATCAACTTCATCCTTTAATTCCTGTAGTTCTTCCGTAACTTTATTCCATACCTGTTCAGGTTTTTCCCAATCAAATCCAACTCCTCTGGCTTTTTCCTGAATTCTGTATGCTTTCACCATTGATGGCAAAGATTTTGGCACTCCTGACAGAACCTTTTTCTTTCCCTCCCCAAGTTTAATTTTTTCCCAGTTTTCCTTCACCTGCTCATCATTGTCAACTTTCACATCGCTGTATATATGAGGATGCCTCCTTATAAGCTTACTATTTATGTCGTTTAGAACATCAGTTATATTGAAATCATCGGTTTCTGAGGCTATTTTAGCATAGAAAACTACGTGCAGAATTAAATCACCAAGTTCCTTTTTAATTTCGGGGATATCTTTCTCTATAATAGCATCCGCTAATTCATAAGTTTCTTCAATTGTAAGATGTCGCAAGCTTTCAAATGTCTGTTTTTTATCCCAGGGGCAGTTTTCCCTAAGTTCATCCATTATTTCCAGCAATTTTTTAAATGCCTCCAGTGATTCGTTCATTTTTTTGTTTTTTGCAAAGGTAAAAACAAAACTATCTTTATTTACTTTATTCTGCCGTGATATTTTTTCAAATAATACTTGCAAAATGAATGAAACAGATTAATGTCATCTTTATCCATAGACATTAATCTTTCCATTATTCTGGGGTAAATTATACCTTCTGTTTTTATACCTACATCACTGAGAATTTGGCTTGCCTTACCTTTAACAATTTTAAATTCATCTTCAGTAGCAGTGTGCTTTTTTTTCTTAGAATGATTTAAAGTAAGTTTTGATAAGTAGGTTGCGTAAACCATTACAGCCTGACCCAAATTCAGAGAAGGATATTTGTTAATCATAGGGATTGTAGATAATAGGTCACAAACGGCTAGTTGACTGTTGCTCATGCCCGATTCTTCTCCTCCGAATGCAATCCCAACCTTACTTATTGTATCTCCCTTCGATATAATAATATCACTTAAATTTTCTACTGTATGATAGTTTAAGGAAACAGTTCTCTTTTTAGCTGCTGATCCAATTAGAAATGTAATGTCAGATCTTGCAGATTCAAGGCTAGTAAAAACCTCAATATTTTCTAAAATGTCATTTGACCCATGAGCAATTGCCCTGGCTTTTTCGCCCAAATGATTGCAAAGAGGAGCTACAAGGCGAAGTTTCTTTATCCCCATTGTTTTTAAAGCCCTTGCAGCTGCACCAATGTTCTCTTCTCTTGCCGAATCGCACAAAATGAATATTATTTCAGGCATTTTTTCTATTGTTTTTGCAAAAATACAAAACATTGTTAATGACTAAATTTAATTATTTTTTAAGAATATTTTGCATATGTTGTTTTTTTTTATATTTTCGGACAATAAATTGAATTGCGCGTATTACAAAACTTGATTTTTTATAATTTCAATCAAAACATTTTTAACTAAAACCACAAAAATGAAAAAAGTATTAATTAGCAAATTTGCTTATTGCATATTGTTCTTGTCAATTGTAATGATTGCTACCGGGCAGAAAGCTCCGATGAAATACGGCAAAGTTGATGAATCTCTTATCAGAATGCAGAAATTTGAAGCAGATACTTCTGCAAATGCTGTGATATTAGGTGATTATGGCGTTGTTGAGATAAGGCTTGAATCAGAAGGATGGACTGCCTTTTACACCCGACATCTTAGAGTTAAGATTTTTAATCGCGATGCTTTTGATCTTGCAAATTTTCGCTTAGGATTGCGAAATAGTGCATATGGTGGAGAAAGAATCGGGAAATTGCAGGCAACAGTCTTTAACTTGGAAGATGAGAAAATCACAAAAACAAAATTCAACAGAAAAAGTACTTTTGAGGAGGTCGTTAGCAATTATTATAAATACGTAATTTTTACTTTGCCAAATATAAGAGAAGGGTCTGTTTTTGATCTTGAATATACTATCGTTATGCCGGGAAGATTTCTTGGATCTTTGCCCGACTGGTATTTTCAAAGTGAATATCCTACAGTTTTGAGTGAGTTCAGGACATCCATCCCGGAATATTTTTCTTATAAAACACTTATGCATGGCTATGTAGTATTGAAATCTAGAGAGGTTAATGCTCTTAGAAATAGTAAGTTTAATTTTTCCGAGACTTATACCAGATACTTGGCAGAGAATATTCCGGCTTTTAAAACAGAACCACATATGAATTCTCTGGTTAATTATATATCAAGATTAGAGCATGAAATAGCAGCGTATAAAGCACCATTTGGAGGAACTACTGATTACTCCAGCTCCTGGCCTAAAATAAACAAAGAATTGATGGAGTCTGATGACTTCGGTAAGCAATTGCAAAGATCTGGTTTTTTGAAGGCTGAAGTTGATAAAATTAAAGCTGAGCATGAAACACAACTTGATAGGATGATTGCAGCTCATAAGCTTATTCAGAATGAAATGACATGGACAGAAAGAAATAGTATTTATGTAAACTCGACTCTTAGAAAAGCATGGAGCGAAAAGAAAGGAAATTCAGCTGATATAAATATGATGTTGGTTTTACTTCTTAATGAGATGGAAATAGATGCTCACCCTGTTATACTTAGTACTCGAAGAAACGGCATTATTAATCCTATTCAACTTATGTTGAGTAAATACAATTATGTTGTTGCTTATGCGGAAATTGATGGAAAAGGATATGTTATGGATGCAACGGAGAAGAGGATTCCTTATTTTCTTCTGCCGGAGCGTTGTTTAAACGGACAAGGCAGGTTAATATCAGAAACAAGAGGGAAATGGGTAAATCTTGAATCAACAGGATCTAATCTAATGCATACTGAAAAAACAATTATAGTTAAGCCATGCGGTTCTTTGAGTGTAGCTCTTACAAGAAATTTGGAAAACTATTATAGGTATAGTTTGCAAGAAGGGTATAGGAAGTTTGACAATGAAGAAGAGTATATGGATAGCTTTGAGGCAGCAAATAAGGGTATTGTATTGAATTCGTTTAATATGGAAAATCAAGATGACTGGGGAAGGCCGTTAATTAGTAAATATGAATTTGATATACCTGATGCAGACAGCAATCCAAAAGATATTATATATTTTAATCCTTTTACAATAGACAGAATTGAAAGTAATCCTTTCAGGCTCGAAGAAAGGCAATATCCTGTTGACTTTATCTATCCTACAAAAAGAACATATTCCATTAAGGTTGAATTACCTGAAGGATATATTGTTGAAGAACTTCCTCGCGATTCAAGAGTTAATCTTCCGCAAAGAGGGGGTAGTTTTTCATGCAGGTATAAGAAATCTGATTCTTCAATAGAATTAACTGTTGAGATTGATTTAAGGAAGGCAATTTATTTATCAGAAGAATATAAAACGTTAAAAGAGTTTTATGCAAAGATAGTTGAAGAACAAGCCAGGCAAATAGTTTTAAAAAAGACTTAATCTAACTGATATGCAGAAAATAAAGTATTTTCCAATAGCAACAATAGCGGTTATATTATCTGCTTTTTTGTTGCTCCCAACAAATGTTTTTGCTAATAAATATGCTGCATCCTCTATTTCAGAAGAGCTAAAAAAGGATGCAAATAGCGTGTTCCGTGTTAATAATCGTGATTACATTTTTCATGGACCAAATTCGTATACAGAAAGAATTGAAACTGTTGTTACAATCCTAAAGGAAGCAGGCAATGACTTTGGATATTTGTTTATTCCTTACGATAGCCATTCAAGAGCAAGATTTATAGAAGGTGAAATTATTGATGAATCCGGAAGAATCATAAAAAAAATAAGGCAAAAAGATCTTTCTGATTATAGTGCTATGCAAGGATTTTCATTGTACGAAGACAACAGAGTATTAACATACGATCCAAAAATATATCAATATCCTTACACTGTGAGGTATGTGTATGAAATAACCTACAGAAGAGGGATGTATTATAGCAACACCTTTTTCCCTGTAGAATCATTCAATAGCTCTGCTGAGAATGCAACACTTTCGATATTATTTCCCGAAAATTTAACAGTCAAGTACGAAGAATTCAATATAGATAAAGGTTTAAAAACCAAAACATCGGATAAGAATTACATTCAATGGCAATGGAAGTTTAAAAACATCCCGGCTGTAAAACATGAGCATTTGGCTCCTTCTCTAAGAGAAATTTCTTATGCTATAATGTTTGCATGTAATGAATTTGCTTTTGACTCATATCAGGGCTCAAATTCTTCCTGGTTAGATTATGGGAAATGGATATGGGAAATGAACAAAGGCAGAGATAAACTTCCTCAGGCAACCATTGATATGCTCAGGAATATGGTTAAAGATATAGATGATGATAAAGAAAAAGTTAAGGCTATTTATCAATATTTGCAGTCGAGAACCAGATATGTTAACATTGTTTTGGGAATTGGAGGTATGCAGCCTTTCGATGCGCAAACAGTTGATAGAAATGGATATGGTGATTGCAAGGCACTGTCAAACTATATGGTTGCTATGCTTAAGGAGGTTGGCATAGAATCTCATTATACATTGGTAAGGGCAGGCAGTCAAAGACGTGACTATAGGTTTTCTCCTGATTTTGTTGCAAGTCAGTTTAATCATGTCATTGTTTGTGTCCCTTTAAATGGCGATACCATTTATTTGGAGTGCACAAGCCAGGTTAACCCGTTTGGACATCAAGGAGATTTTACTGACAATCGATATGTGTTAATTATAAGAGAAGATGGAGGGCATCTTAGAAGAACTCCTGCTATTCCTATTACCGAGAATGCTTTAAATGGGAGCGCTTTGGTAAAATTAGATGCTCAGGGTAATGGTAACGCAAATGTTACAATGACCTTCGGTGGTCATTTTTTTAGTCCGCTTAATGCTGCCAGCAGGCAAAATGAAGAAGATCAAAAGAAGTGGTTGTATAGCAGAGATTATTTGCCTAATAGTGTATTAGAAAAGCATTCAATACAAATAGATAATAGTAGGCCGGCTATTGCCAGATTAGAAATGCAGGCATTGTTAAAAACATACGCAAATGTGAGCAGAAATAGAATATTTATTCCGGTAAACCTTCTTTCAGCTTCAAAATCAACACCTCCAAGGATTAGGAACCGAGTACATCCTTTTGAACTTGCATTTGAGAGGAGTTATTGTGATACAATTACGTATATAGTTCCGGAAGGTTTTGTTGTTGAATCAATACCTCAGAATACAGTTTTAGAATCTGAATTTGGGAAATACGTTTCAACAATTGTTGTGGAAGGAAACGTGGTTAAATACACAATGTATTATGAAAGCAAGTCCGGGCGTTTTCCTCCTGAAAAATACCCGGAATACTTTGAGTTTTGGCAGAGCATTGTTAGAGCCGATAATCAAAATGTGACATTCCTAAAGGAATAGATGATTATCTTGCAATAATTAGCTTTTTTCTAAGTTGTTTTGAATTTGCTTCTATACTAATAATGTAAATGCCGGGCAATAAACTGCTGATGTCAATTCTTTCAACTATCAGTGCTTGTTGTTCGGCATTTACTTTTTTGTCATAAACAACTTGTCCGCTAAGATTTGCCATCTTAATGTCGGCTAGCCCATTAATGTTTTCTAAATCAATAAACAGATAGTTTGATGCCGGTATAGGATATACATTAAAATTGGGTTGAAAATAATCTGCATGCTCCATGTTGGTTAGAGATTCAAATACAGCTACAAAAATCTTATCTGCATTTACTGTAAAAGTGTATGTGCTTTCTTCTGTTAATATTGTTGACCCGTCCATCCAGTATAAGAAATTCCAGCCTTCATTTGGTTCTGCATATATGCTAACTTCTGCACCATATTCTTTTGTCCCACTGCCATATACTTTACCACCATCAGCAGGACTGGCAAAAAGTTTTATTGAGTATTGACTTAATGCGAAGCATGCAGTGATTCTTGAATCTTTTTCAATATTCCATTGAAATGATTGTTTGGTTGAAATAACCTTTTCTTCATCTTTCCAATAAAGAAAATCATATCCAAAAGGAACAGTTGTGTTTAGATATATTGTTTGCCATGCATAGTATAAGCCGCCTCCTGTTTGAATGCCTGTATCTTCAGGATTAGAAGTAAGAATTAATTCATATTCCTTAGGATTGAAAACAGCAACTATTCTTCTACTTGATGTTAATGTTATAAAGATTTCTTCTTCTGTAGAAAATACAGTAGAATTTTCCTCAAAATGCGAGAAAGTCCAATGATTATCGGCTTGCGCTGAAATTTTCACTAAAGCTCCTGAGTTGTAGAAGTGTTCTCCTATGCCGGGATTTAATAATCCATTTCCTTCAGCCTCCAAAATTAATACAACGGGGTTGCTTGATAATATTTCTGTATATACGGTATCTGATGGCAAAGATTCACCAAATGGATTGTTATACAAAGCGGTAACAAAATATTCATATTCACCAATCGGAAGTCCGGTGTCAGTATATTCATTTTCAGTAATTACATTTCCTGTATTTATGCCGTTTCTGTATAGTTTGTATCCTACAAGTTCGGGGATTACTCTGATGGGTTCTTCCCATGTAAGGCTAATGCTGTGGAGGTTAGTTTCAACAATAACTAAGTTTGAAGGCTGAGGATATAAAGCTTTATAATGAGCTTTTAAGCTGACGTAATCTATACATATGCCATGTCCACCCAAAGAAGTAGCTTCAAATGCAATTTGAGTGTTTTTTGATACAATTGGAATAAGTACTTCAGATAATGTCCATTTAGTAACATTTGAAAAGTATGTTTCCAGCAATATCCATTCAGAAAACTCATCATTGCGATAATATATTTTCAGCCTGTCTTGTGTGCATGTGGATCCGTTTGTATAATAAAAACTTAGCACAGCATAATCAAATCCTGCAAAATTAAGGCTTGGTATTATTAGTTTTGTTGTGTTTTGTTGATTTTCAGATTTAAAATAGATATTGAAAAAACCTGAATATGACTCTTCGGGGGAATCGTTTTCATTTCCTTTCCCAACCTGCCAATATGTATTACCTTCTATTAATTCCTGTTTCCAGCATGTTGGTATAATGTTTTCTTCGAAGTCTTCCAGTAATGGGAAGTCTGTTATTGTTTCACAGAAAGTAGTTGCTGAAGCAATTATTCCTTCTGAATAATTTAGTTGATTGTCAAACGACCATATTTTATAAAAGTACCCTGTGTTGCTTTCTAAGTATTGATGAAAGAAATTCTTGTCATCACCAAAATAAATAATTTTTCCGCCTCCTGAAATCTCCTCTCCGAGTACGTAAGGACCTGTGGGTTGCCCAAAGCTGTTTATGTGAGAAACAGCAATTAAAACATTATTATTGTCGGAGTTTGGTAACCAGGTGAGCATTATTTCATCATCTGCCACTGCATTTGCATTGAATGTTAAGGGGTTTTTTACTGTTTCTGAATAGTAATATGTTCCTTCAAGTGTTTCTAAATTGATGTTGTCGGGGTCGAGCCAAACGCTTAGTCTAGAAGACTCTGCTCCTCCTCCTGTCCATGATTTTCCAAAAACGCCATACCAGTCGGGTTGGGTATTGCCGCATGCTGCATATCCACCATGAAGCTGACCAATAATCCTTCCTTCTGAGTCATACAAAGGCGAGCCTGATGACCCGGGTTCAGTTGTTGTTCCTCCGCTCCACACTATTCGCCAATGACTTGTCCCAGAGCCAATATTGCCAAGATATGCTGCTGTGTTTATGCCTGAAGTTGAGTAGCTGAATTTTTTTATATCACCTCTTGGATGATGAACTCCAACAATAAACTCATCTAGTCTGTTTTCCAGAGTTCTGTTCCAGCCTGCAAAATAGGGATTATACTCTTGAGGTATTTGCTGATTGAGTTCAAACAGCCAAAAGTCTGTTGAAGAATACTTAGCTTTGTGAGTTGCTCCACTCATAGACTGATATGAAGGAGACGTTGTAGGGTTGCTGCATGATTGACTTTGCCAGTTAAACCATACAACTACTGTTGATGGTGTTTTATAACAGTGATTTGCTGATAAAATGTAAGGAGTAAAATCTTGTTGTACATTGTTAATTAAAGCGCCTGTGCAAAAAGCATTGCCTCCAACCAGAAGTAATACTGTAGAATTAACCTGATCTTGCCAATCGTTTGCTTGAGGGCAGGCAACATTCAAATTGCAACTACCCGAGTGTCCGAATCCTTTTATTAAATCGAAGGGGCTTCTATATCCATGAGTTACTGTCTCAATTTCTAGAACACCATTAAAGCTAACATTTACAGGCTCATAATAGTCGACAAAGATTTTTTCTCCATTCACAAGAGTAGTGGCGAAGTACTCATCCTTCTGGTTGTTTAAGTTTGTGAAAGCACCTATAATACTTGTGCGGTCTTCATTATAAATAAACAATTCTGCTCCTTCAGGAAGGATGTATTTGTTAAATGTTAGGTTAATGGATAATGCCCCTTTGGAGTAAATTCCAAGTTGCCATATTTTGTCGCCATTTTCCAGAACTCTCCATTTTCCTGAGTTTTCCATTGTAAGATTTACGTCAATATTTTCTCCAAATCTCCACGGAGTATCAGCAAGATTATCAAAAACAAGATCTTCTTCATACAAATTTTCAAGATCTAATTCAGGCACTGAAATAAAAGGAATATCAGAAGAGCTTTTCTCTAATAAAAAGCTTTTTGGAATACCCGGCTTGCTTATTTGGCTTTGCGCTATATTGCAGGCAAAAAGAGTAATAACTATTATAAAAAGTATTTTTTTCATGACTAAATAGTTTTAAAATTTCCGCGCAAAGATCGGAAATATTTTTTAATGTGCAAGAAAAAAATAATATATATGCAAAAAAAGATTACACTAAACGCAAAAAATCACTTACTAAAGCAAAAAAAACATCAGGTTTGTCTGAGTGCAACCAATGTGTAGCACCATTAATAGTTTTTATTTCTGCATGGGGAAACTGCATTTTGATTTGATGCATCTCTTTTAAAGTAACATAATCAGATCTCCCTCCTCTGACAAACAAAGCAGGTCCCATGTATGGTTTGTCAGACGGAATAGCTTCACCGATTTTGTCCATATTTTCAAGAACCGCTCGCATATTTGTTTTCCATCCCAAATTATTTTTATCTTTCCAGTATAAATTCTTCATCAAAAACTGTAATAGTCTATTACTCTTGATTGTTTTAGACAATAATTCTTCAACATCCTGTCTGGTTTTTTGTTTTGAAAAATCTACTGAAAGCATTGCATTTATAATCATCTCGTGCTTATTTTCATATTGCACCGGGCTAATATCTGCAACAATAAGTTTATTTACTCGTTCAGGATAGTCGAATGCAAATTGCATTATTGTTTTTCCACCCATAGAATGACCAATCAAATGCGAATTTTTGATATTATGAGTATCCATAAACTCTAAAAGGTCATCGCTCATTGCCTGATAATTAAACACATCGCTATGTCCGGATTTTCCGTGATTCCTTTGGTCAACAAGGTAAACTGTATAGTCAGCTTCAAACTTTTTGGCTATTGTAATCCAATTGTCTAGCATGCCAAAAAGACCGTGTAAGATAATTATAGGTGGTCCGCTACCGATGGATTTATAGTTTAGTTTCATGAGGAAGGGGGTAAAGGTTTAGGGGTATAAGGGTATAGGGGTATAGGGGTATTGGGGTATAGGGGTATAAGGGTATAAGGAAATATTGGGATCTATAGATTTTGCTATTTTTCATTTTGCAGTTGGGCTTTTACAAAATTAATATATCCATTTATTGTAATTTTTGCGTCTTCAATTAGACTGACTGCTTTATCAAAATGTGCTCTATTAATATAATGCATATCAAAACAAGATATGGTGTGATCTTTCAATTCGAATAAAGACCCTCTTGAAATGCGATAAAATTGAATTCCTTCTTTAAAATGAAATCGCCCATATCCTTCTGCAATATTAGCAGTAATGCTAACTGATGCTTTTCTTATCTGGAATGCAAGATTGTGCTTTTCTTCATTTGGAAGTAAAGGAATAATCTCCTGATAAAAAAACAACCTAACGACTCTTGCTTTTTTCCAGGCTTCTAAGGTCGTGAAATCCTTGTTTGCATTATACTTTATTGATGCTTCTTCAACACAATCGTCTTCGAAACTGTGGTTGTCAATTTCCATATGGTTAAAAATAATTTCCCTATACCTTATACCTCTATACCCTATACCCCTATTTCAACTCCCTCAAATACATCTGAATTGTATTCTCTAAACCGAAATACAAGGCATCGCTAATCAATGCATGTCCAATAGAAACTTCTAAAAGATTTGGTATGTTTTGTGCAAAATATTTAAGGTTTTCAAGGCTAAGGTCGTGTCCTGCATTTATTCCTAATTGTGCATCATTTGCTGCTTTTGCTGCTTCAATAAATGGGGCAATAGCTTTTTCTCTCCCAGATGGGTAATCTGCTGCATATGGCTCGGTATATAATTCAATTCTGTCTGTACCTATTTCAGCAGCCTTAAAAATAAATTCAGGTTTTGTTTCAATAAAAATGGAAGTACGTATCCCAAGATTTTTAAGTTCAGCAATTACGTCAGTTAAGAAGTCTTTATGCTTTATGGTGTCCCATCCTGCATTTGAAGTAAGTGCATTGGGTGGGTCCGGAACAAGAGTTGCCTGTGCCGGTTTTATTTCAGCAAGCATATTTAAGAATTTTCTCGTCGGATAACCTTCAATATTAAATTCAGTGCTAACTACCTTTTTAAGATCATAT
The DNA here is from genome assembly GCA_964601515.1 of uncultured Bacteroidales bacterium. Classification (GTDB taxonomy): domain Bacteria; phylum Bacteroidota; class Bacteroidia; order Bacteroidales; family UBA7960; genus PWND01. Next base: position 67,247 of record CAZRNU010000001.1, read on the forward strand.
ACATCTTGTAATCTGATATGCCTCTCGTCCGGTCTAGGATGTACTGTAATTCCCTGCGCACCGAATCTTTCACAGTCAATAGCTGCTTTTACCACATTTGGAATATTACCGCCTCTTGCATTTCGTATTGTAGCAATCTTATTAATGTTAACGCTTAATCTAGTCATAGTTTTTTTATTGCAAAGCTAAGCAAAATGGGAGAGTAAAGCTTTGTATTTTAGATATTTTACAATTTAAAAAAATCTAATCCGTTTCTGATTTATGAGTATTTTTGTTAAATAAAAATTACACAATTTCAGGCAATATGCAAGCTAAAGATTTATTGACTGACAATATTGTTACGCTTAAAACATCAGATAAGGCTGAAACGGCTTTGTCTCTAATGGAAGAGCTAAGAGTATCTCATTTGCCAATTGTTAATAATGAGGTTTTTTTAGGGCTCATCTCCGATGATGATATTTACGAAATTAATGACATGGAATTGCCAATAGGCAATCATACTTTATCTCTAAATAAACCATACGTACATCTTAATCATCATATTTTTGATGTTATTAGGCTTGTAGCCGAGCAATCGCTTACTCTTGTTCCTGTGCTTGACAACAAAAGCAATTATCTTGGATGCATTACTCTGGAAACTTTGGTTGATAATTTTGTAAAAATAACAAGTGTTAATCACCCGGGAGGAATAATTGTGCTTGAAGTTAATACACACGCATACTCTCTAAGTCAAATCGCCGGAATAGTGGAAGCAAATGACGCTAAAGTATTGTGCTCTTATTTGTCAACTTTCGAGGATAGTAATAAACTGGAGGTTACTATTAAAGTTAATAAGATAGATATATCAGGCATTATTCAAACTTTCAACCGATATGATTATATTATTAAAGGGTTCTATTCAGAAGAGAGCCGATATGGTGATTTGCTTGATGATAGATTCCAGTCGCTTATGAATTGGTTGAATATATAAGGGGGTAAGGTATAAGGGTATAAGGTAATAGGGTTTTTCTATAATAATATACGAATAGTGAGAGTTCGGTTCGAAATTTTGTTTTTTGCATTTTTGTTATTTCTCCCATTTTGGTGTATTTCAAACATTATTGAATCAGCTTCCGCCGGAGTAAAAATTAATTATTTATATAAAACAGAAGAAACTCCTTTGCAGTACATTGTTATTGAAGATATTTTGTTGGATGGAAATACTATTACCAAGTCCCACATTATAAAAAGAGAATTACTTTTCAACGAGGGAGATACTATTTCAGTGTCTGAGTTTGAAAAAGTTCTGGCAGGTAGTCGTGAAAATCTTCTCAATACTTCTCTGTTTAATTTCGTTGAATTTACTGCCAACCTTCATCCAAACAATGGATCAACAATAAATATTCTCTTCGTAGAAAGATGGTATTTGTGGCCGTTCCCAACTCTAGATATACACGAAAGAAACATTAACTCATGGATGGAATCTCCCGATTTTGCAAGGGTTAGCTATGGCTTTTATTTAGTGTTTGAAAACTTCAGAGGAAGAAAAGAACGATTAAGATTTAATTTAAGAGCCGGATATAATCAGAGATATGCTTTCTCTTATACTATCCCATACATCAACAATAAGCAAACAATTGGAATGTCGTTATCTGCAGGATATGTGCGTGCAAAGGAAATTAATTTTATAACAATCGACAATAAACAGATTTTTTTTAAGAATCCACTAGATTTTGTAAGAACAGATATTTATGCTCAGGCAAATTTTACATATAGAAAAAACTTCTATCATACTCATAAACTTAATGTCAGGTATAATAATGTTGATTTTGCTGATACTGTGCAGTTGCTAAATCCACTGTTCATAAATTCAGACAACTCTCATATTCAATATTTTACATTAAAGTATGAGTATATATCAGATTTCAGAGACCTCAAAGCATACCCACTAAATGGATACTTTAATAAATTATCAGTAACTCAACATGGTTTTAATATTTTTAATAATGACATCACACCATTGTTGGCAGTTGAAAACTCTTATCGCAGGTACTTAGCATTAAGCCCAAGGTGGTTTTTTGCTGCAGGGATAAATACAAAAATCTCTTTTTCTGAAAAGTATCCATACTTTATTGAAAGAGGACTTGGGTTTAACGACAATTTTGTTAGAGGATATGAAAATTATATTGTTGATGCACAGCATTTTGGGGTGTTGAAAACTAATCTTAAGTATAATATTCTACCACAAAGAGTTAAAAGAATTAGTTTTATTACAAATGAAAAATTCGGGCTTATGCATTATGCAATATTTATTAATGCCTTTGCTGATATTGGCTATGCCTATGATAATGTATTCTTCGACAGAAATCCTTATAGTAACGAATTCCTTGGCGGTGTTGGACTAGGTGTTGATTTTGTGACCTACTATGATAAAGTTTTTAGAACTGAATTTACAATAAATCGCCACGGCAAGCCCGGATTGTATTTCCATATTGTTGCCCCAATTTAAGCGGATTAAAGATTGAAGATTATAAGGTTTCGGTTAAATTACCAGGATTTTTTATAACTCTTTTAGAAAGTATTTGCTTCTTATTATTCTTCAAAACAAAAAAATCCCTTAATTTTAAACTTCATTTTCAGGTAACGGAAAATACCTGCAATATTTTGGAACTAAAGGATTATTAACGAAATTATTTTCTAATGAAAACAAAACCCACTCTAAGTTTTTGGCAGATATGGAATCTCAGTTTTGGATTTCTTGGAGTTCAGTTTGGATTTGCTTTGCAAAATGCAAATGCAAGCAGGATTTTAACCAGTCTTGGAGCTGACCCCCACTCTCTTTCTCTTTTTTGGTTAGTAGCTCCTGTTATGGGGCTTCTTGTTCAGCCGGTTGTAGGCGCGGCAAGTGACAGAACATGGAACCGCCTTGGCAGAAGGTCTCCTTACATTTTTATCGGAGCCCTAATATCTATGATTGCAATGTTTTTTATGCCAAATGCTCCATTGGTTATAAAAGCCGGTGGCGCAGCTGCTCTTGCTTTTGGTGTAATCATGCTTGCTTTAATGGATGGTGCTTTTAATGTCACATTCCAACCTTTCAGGGCTTTGGTTGCCGACATGACTCCTGACCAGCAAAGAAATTTGGGATATTCAGTGCAAAGCTTTTTAATTAATGTCGGTGCTGTTATTGGCTCTGCACTTCCATTTATCCTCACAGCTTCAGGAGTAGCAAATGAAGCCGAAGCCGGGAAAGTTGCACCTTCGGTAATCTGGTCCTTCTATATTGGTGGTTCTCTTTTGCTTCTGAGTGTTTTGGTTACAGTATTTAAAACCAAGGAGTATCCTCCAAAAGAATTCGAAGAGTATAATAATATTACAGAGGAAGATAAATCTAAGAAAGAGGGCTTTTTCAAGCTGCTTAGAAATATGCCGGTAACTATGCGGCAACTTGCTATTGTTCAGTTCTTTTCTTGGTTTTCGCTGTTTTTAATGTGGGTTTATTCTACAACAGCATTCTCCCAACATTACTTCGGAGTTCCTGTTGGATATAATCCGGAAACTAACACAGATGATACCATCAGATTAGCTTTTGAAAAAGCCGGAAACTGGGTTGGGATATGCTTTGCTGCATACAGCCTGGTAGCCGCTGTTTTTTCAGTTCTTATGACTAAGTTCATAAACATGTCGAGCAGAAAAACTGTTTACGCATTTGCTCTTTTTATTGGTGGTCTTGGATATATTTCCACAATGCTGTTCACAAACCAATATATGCTTCTGATTTCTATGGTTGGAATAGGAATAGCATGGGCAGGAATACTGGCTCTTCCTTACGCAATACTATCTGGAACATTACCGGCCAAAAGAATTGGAATTTATATGGGGCTATTTAACTTAACGGTAGTAGTACCTCAGATTCTCAGCGGTTTGATAGGTGGATCTATTCTAAAATATCTCTTTAACGGACATGCAATTTATATTCTGGTTTTTGCCGGTGTTTGTATGATTATTGGGGGCTTGTTTGTTTATCGCGTTAAGGATAATCCCGTTGACGTTAAAGAATAAAACCGGCAATATGCTTTATAAACTTTTGCACAGATGATAAAAGTCTGTGCAAGGTTTTATTTATAATTGGAAAATAAGGATAATTAAAATTTAAAAAAATGAAAACAGAACGTTCAAGTGGAATCTTATTGCATATTACATCTTTACCGGGGAATTATGGCATTGGTACTATGGGTAAAGAAGCATATGAATTTGTAGATTTTTTGGTAGAAAGTGGTCAAAAATTGTGGCAGATATTACCTCTGGGTCATACAGGATACGGCGATTCTCCATATCAATGCTTTTCTGCTTTTGCCGGAAATCCATCACTAATAGACCTTGACAAACTAGTTGAAAATAATCTTCTTAACACAACTGATTTGCCTTCAAAAATTGAATTTAATGATGATGAAGTGGATTTTGGGCTTATTTATAACTATAAGAGAGATGTTCTGAAAGATTCTTTCAATAAGTTTAATGAAAACAATTGCAAGGTTACTAAAATAAGATTTAAAAATTTCTGCAATAACAATAAAAAATGGCTAAACGACTATGCCTTTTTTATGGCTTTGAAAGATTATTATCATGGAAAGCCATGGTCGGAGTGGTCTCATGATATAAAGTTAAGACACCAGCATGCAGTTGACAAGTACAAACATGACCTTAAAGAGCAGATTGAATATTATAAATACATTCAGTTTTTGTTTTACTGGCAATGGCTTGAGCTTAAATCATATGCTAACCTGAATGATATAAAAGTTATCGGAGATATCCCTCTTTATGTTGCATTTGATAGTGCTGATGCATGGGCAAATCCTGAAATATTTGATTTTGACGGTGATATGAACCCCAAAACTGTAGCAGGTGTGCCACCGGATTACTTCAGCGCAACCGGACAGCTTTGGGGAAACCCAATTTATAACTGGGAAAAACTTTCCGAAACAGGTTTTAAGTGGTGGATAGACAGAATTGAAGCAAATTTCAGATTGTATGATATTCTGAGAATAGATCATTTTCGTGGACTAGCTGCATATTGGGCAGTTCCATTCGGTCATAAAACCGCTGAAAAAGGAGAATGGAAACCTGCTATGGGAAAAGAAATGATGGATGCGGTTTATGCTGCTCTCGGTAATTTACCAATCATTGCAGAAGATCTCGGTGTTATAACTCCTGATGTTGAAGCTCTAAGAGATGGGTTTGAACTTCCGGGAATGAAAATTCTTCAGTTTGCATTCGATACAGGCGAAGATAATGATTTCATACCTCACTCTTATGTTAAAAACTGCGTGGTTTATACAGGCACACACGACAATGATACTACTTTAGGTAGATATATCGAAAGCACTGAGGAAGAAAAACAATTGATGAGAGATTATTTCCGTATTGATGAATCTGATCCTGCATGGTCGTTTATAAGACTAGCATGGTCAACAGTAGCAAATATTGCAATTGCTCCTTTACAGGATATCTTAAGACTAGATACATCTGCAAGATTTAACTTCCCCGGAAAAGCTTCAGGATACTGGAAGTGGAGATATAAAAAGGGACAACTTACATCTAAACATGCAGATGATTTACTGAAATTGACGGAGGTGTTTGGTAGAAGATAAAAGATTTAACCACAAAGTACGCAGAGATGTTACACAGAGAGCACAGAGAAGAGAAATGTGGCTTTGTTAGTTTAAGATTAGTATTAGATGTTGGATAATTTATTGACTAATTAAATCTACTATGAATTTGACTGAGAATGAATTAGCCGGAAAAATCATAGGTCTGGCAATAGATGTTCATAAATCTTTAGGACCTGGCCTTCTTGAAAGTGCATATAAAGAATGTTTATTTTATAAGATATCTCAGGCCGGATTACTTGTGGAGAAAGAAAAGGCCATGCCTTTAGTTTTGAAGAGGTTAAACTGGATTGTGGGTATCGGTTGGATTTATTGGTTGAAAAGAAAGTAGTTGTTGAAATTAAAAGTGTTGAAAGCCTCAATGATATTCATCTTGCACAGACATTGACATACTTAAAATTAGGAAACTATAAACTTGGTTTATTAATAAACTTTAATGTTGTACTGCTGAAGGCTGGTATTAAAAGGGTTATTAATGGATCTTTGTGATTTTGGTAATAGAATATTGAAATATAATGAGCTGTAAATCATTATGAATAAACTTCAATATAAAGAGACTGCTCAGTGAACTTTGTGTAACATCTCTGTGTACTTTGTGGTTAAAAAAAAGAATATGAAAAAAGTATGATTAATCAGTTCACACGTAAGGCGTGCTCAAACATGCGAATATGGCTGCGCCGAGCTTGCGAAGTGCCCAGTTATATATGACCATTATAAAGCAAATAATGAACAGATGAAAAAAACAATTATCAAACAAGCAGCAGAAAAGCTTCAAAAATCAGAAAAATCTATGCACTGTCTTGTAGGATTTGATGGTTTTGTTGATGAAATTATTCATGTAGTTGACAAGCGAAAAAATCTTACCGAATATGAAAGGGTTCCTGATATTACATCTCTAGCCAATAAAATAGCAGGATTAGCAGGGTTAAGCGGCAACATTGAACTTGTACCGATTCAAACAAAGCTTGGCGGTAATGGTCCAATAATGGCTAATGCACTAATTGCTCAGGATCATGGTGTAACGTATATCGGTGCTTTAGGAAAGCATTATGTACATCCTGTTTTTAGAGAGTTTGCTGATAGTTGTAAGCAGGTTGTTAGTCTTACCGATCCGGGATTTACCGAAGCTCTTGAGTTTTTTGATGGAAAGCTTATGATGGGCAAAATGAACAACTTGCCGGAAGTGAGCTATGATAGTCTAATTGAAAAACTACCCGAGCCTGAACTAAAGAAAATTATGGCGGATGTTAATCTGATAGGATTTACAAATTGGACGATGTTGTACAGCCTTAATTCCATAATAGAGAAATTTAGCCGGATAATAGCAGAGCAAAAAAACAAACCACTTGTATTTATCGACCTTGCCGACCCGGAAAAAAGAACGGCAGAAGATATTAAGTTTGTCCTCACTTTGATTTCCAAAATTCCAACAAAGACAATTCTCAGTATGAATCAAAATGAATCGTCAATTATTTCTACTGTGCTTGGAATAAAAGAAGAAGAATTAACAAAAAGAGCTTCGAAAATTCGAGAAAAAATCAATGTTTTTGGCGTGGTTATTCATCCTACCAATGGAGCTGCCATTGCCTGTGAAAAAGAAACAGCC
>CAZRNU010000002.1:0-73273 GCA_964601515.1 uncultured Bacteroidales bacterium
TATCAAATTAATTTATTTATGATTATAAAAATGATTGTTCAATATTTCCTGCGAAAATAGTAAGAGCAATTAAAATAATAAAGAAAAAGCGAATAAAAAAAAAGCCCTCATAATCAAGGGCTTGTATAAACTTTCTTTTAAAAACAGAAATTTCTTAGTATTTCCTTTCTTTAATTCTTGCTTTTTTACCACGAAGATCACGAAGATAAAAAATGCGAGCTCTTCTAACGTGTCCGCGACGATTAACCTCAATCTTTTCAATAAAGGGCGAATGAATTGGGAAAATTCTTTCAACGCCAATATTACCTGATATCTTTCTAACAGTAAAAGTTCTAACGGTTTCATCACCTTTTACTTGAATAACAACACCTTGGTAAGGCTGAATTCTTTCTTTGTTACCTTCTTTAATTTTATAGTGAACGGTTACAGTATCACCGGCACCAAACACAGGCCATTCTTTTCTTTCGATCATGGAGTCCTGAGCTACCTTCATTATTTCTGCTTGATTCATCGCTACAATTCTATATATAAGTTTGTTAATTTTACCTCATCCTAAAAGGAGTGCAAATTTAGGCAATAATTTTAAATTACAAAACAATAAAACTGAATTATTTATTTTTTGCAAAAATAGTTGATTTTTTTACTTTTACATGACTAAACATAAAACAAAACGATATGAAACGCTTAGCAATATTATTTTTATTCGTAACTCTGATTTATAGCAGTTCTTACGCAGGATTAGTAAATTATGGAGTAAAAGGAGGAATCAATTTTTCCAACCTAATTGGTAACGATTGGATGGTTCAATCATACTATAAAACAACTTTTCACGGCGGATTATTTTTCGATGTTTCTTTGTTAGGGATTGTAGGGGTAGAAACAGGAGCATTCTATTCAAGAAAAGGCTATGTTGACATTACAAAAGCAGATGTGGGTGGCGTTCTTGAAACTATTCAGGAGTCAGATTATTCTTATGATTATATTGATATTCCGATATTACTCAGAGTTAAGCCAATACCTCTGGTAAGTTTCTTTGCCGGTCCGCAGGCATCATTTTATCTTACCAATAACTATAAAGTTATTGATCAGGATGGAAATGTAACAAAAGGCAAAGATGAAGATGCAATGACAAGTCCAGACTTTGCTATAGTTATAGGCACCCACACTAATCTTCCATTCGGAGCATTTATAACGGCAAGCTACGACTACGGATTCTTGCCATATAAAGCAGACGATAAAAAGATTCACAACAGCGTGATTAAGATTTCAGTAGGATATAGGTTTTAGGTTTGGGGGGACTTCCGACTTCCGACTTCCGACTATCGACTATCGACTATTGACTTCCGACTAAATCATCCCCGGTCTTCTTTCTTTAGTTCGTTTTACTGACTGTTCGTGTCGCCACTCATCGATATTTTTCTCGTGTCCTGACAGCAGCACATCAGGAACCTTCCATCCTTTATAATCGGCAGGTCGAGTATAAACAGGCGGAGATAATAATCCATCCTGAAAAGAATCAGAAAGAGCGGATGTTTCGTCGCCAATAACACCGGGAATAATTCTGATAATGCTATCGCAAAGCACCGCAGCCGGTAATTCGCCTCCTGAAAGCACATAATCGCCTATTGAAATTTCTTTTGTGATATAATGTTCTCTTAGTCTTTCGTCGATTCCTTTATAATGCCCGCAAAGCATAATGATATTACCTTTGAGTGAAAGTTGATTAACAATGGGCTGAGATAGCAATTCACCATCAGGAGTTAGGAAAATTACTTCATCATAATTTCTCTCAGATTTCAGCTTATCAATGCAGGCTGCAATTGGCTCAATCATCATAACCATTCCGGCACCTCCGCCGAATGGGTAATCATCTACCCTTTTATGTTTGTTGGTGGAATAATCTCTAATATCGTGGAAATGTATTTCTACAAGTCCTTTTTCCTTTGCTCTCTTTATGATAGAATGAGAAAACGGTCCATCAAACATTTCCGGAAATATTGTAAGTATATCTATTCTCATGTGATTATTCTTTTTTGCAAAAGTAGTGAAAGGAGCACGTATTAGCAAAATACAAATGCGCAACTGCGACGGAATAGTTGAAATAACAATTGTAAATGCTGACGTTTTTTGATCTTTTTAATCCTTTTGATTCAGCATACGATTTACTTGATAATTCACATTATAATAATTATGCTTTTCAAAAAATGGGAGGCCATTATAATGCACTATACTATCTTTAATTATTATTAATGTTGGGAATCCTGACACTGATAGATTTTTAACTAAAGATGAGTCTCCAAAATAAACCGGTGTGGCAAAATTTTCAGTTCTTTGAATTATCAATTCTTCTGTATCTCTTCGTGCAGGAATATTAACCGAATAAAAGGATACTTCAAAATTATTCTCATACTCTTTGTGAAGTTTTTCTATTTCAGGAAATTCTTTTATGCAAGCCCCGCAGTATGTTGACCAGAAATTAAAAACTAAAACATTGCCTTTTGGGTTCGAAATCATTATTGTATCATTATCTAGTGTAGTGAGTTGTATTTCAGGCATAGTTATCTGCTTCCCTCTATATTTTCCAGCATATGCTCTCCAATTCCAATATCCATAATAGGCATAAGCGGCAAAGAAAACAATCGATATACTGAGAAAAACAATTTTTCGTAACATACTGGTATTATTGATACTAAGTCCAATAAGTATCCCTAATATAACAGAAAATTCCATTGGAAACATATGAATTCTAATCATTTCAAATTCATTACCCGTAAATAGTGGTTCCCAAAATGGGTTTAATGTAAATAAAAAGAAGACAGGCAGATAAAACCAAGCAAATTTTTTAATATTTGAATAATGATTAGGAAGTTTGATGAAAGTACTAAGAAATAAAAACCCAATTCCTGCAAAAAAAGATTGCAATTGCCAGCCTTTAAATCCAATAAAAACAATTACAAATACAGTTAAGACATAAATTAATCCTTTAATTCGATTAATTCGAATAAATAAACATGCAGCTATACAAATCTGAGAATACAAGACAACAAATCTTAAAATTTGCTTACTATATGGGGATTTATAATTAAAAACATCAAACACGAAATTATCGAAAATAAGAGGAAGCACCAGAAAAACAAAAAATGGCAAATTTATAATGAGAATGTTTTTGAAAATGCTTTTATTCTTATCATAAATAATAAAAACAAGAACTGCGTATCCCAAAATTACAAACCATGAGTATTTTACAAAGAATACGGCAATAAGTAAACTAATGAAAGCAAGGATGATACTAAAAATAGAGTTTTTCATAATCAGAACAAATTAAAAATGGAATAAGCTACCTCAATTAACAAAAATTGAGATAGCTTTTTAAATTAATCACATATACCATTACACCTTGAATTTCCAAGAAGCCCACACCCACTATCTGTTCTAAGACATCCAATACTTTTATCGCATAGCTTGTATTCAAAATAGCAATATATATCATACAAACACTCGCAATCAACTTTGTCAGTTCCTAAATCTCCAATATTTCTTATAGCTTCATATAGTTCTTCTTCAATCAATAAAGTATGGAAATAAACAAACAATTCTCTATCGTCCCAATGGAAATTATCTCTTGCATGCATTTCCCACAAATTTGCAAACTCGTCAAATTCTTTCTTTTTATTTTTCGAAAAACCAAAATGTGATGGCTGAATAAAGTTTTTCAATTTACCAATATGAACCTTTTCAGTTATTGTAAAATTATCAGATGACATCAAAATATCTATTTTTTCATTCCAAAGATTCCATTTATGAACAGGACTAAAACTTCTATATAAAGGTATTTGCATTTTATAAGGAACTAATGCAAACTGTCCTCTTGATATATTTGTATAATTATTTTTATTATCTACAACCCATTGTTGCGTATCCGGATCGCAACTAAAAACCTCTTGCTCCTTTTGACATGACAATAAAATAAAAATATTTAAAAGAATTACACAATATAATATTGTTTTAATTTTCAATGATTTCATATTACTGATTTTTGTTTAACTAATTAAGTTTTCAATTAATGATTTTTTAAAATCGTTTACTTTCCTTATTTTTGACAAGTTTGGTTCCTTGGCTATAATCGTCTGAATAATCAGAGATTATGGCATAAATGATTTTCTTTTTGTACTTTTGCGTCACCTCCTTTCTAAAGGATTGGTATCAGGGCAGAAAATTCATTTTTGGAAGGATGTTTTTCTGCCCTTCTCTTTAAAATATTTTTCTAAACAAATACATTTTATGTTGAGTATTGAATAGAGTTGTCGTTTCCATATAAGTTAATATTCATCAATCACTTCTTACAAAATCAAAAAAAACAATCTTTATTACTATTACTCACATATTCACAAACGAATATTCATTTTTATTCGTCTAATAAATTTAGAGCAAAAGTAAAAAACAATTTTGTTTATTTTTTTTTTTTATTTTTTTAACATTTTTTATCTTATAATTTATATGCATGTATCTAAATATCACTTTGATTTGTAGAAGTATTGATATTTGATGTAGAGACGTGCCAGAAGGCGCATCTGTACGGCAATGTATGAATGTTGGAATCGAGGGCGAATAACTCCGAAGTTAAATATCTATAGAAAATATGGCATTACCAATATCTGGCGCTACGAGGTGCAGCCTATTAATTTCAAAAATATCTTTTATCAGCGAAACGAAGTGCTTCACATATTCACCCCCATACCAAACAATGCAAAATCGTATTTCACAGGGTCGTTGGGATTGAATTTTCTGAGCTTGGAGGTTAGTTCTTCAACGGCCTTCCAATCGTTTTGTTTGCGTTTTAGTATTCCCAGGTTCCTGGAAACATTTCCGGAGTGAACATCCAATGGGCAATACAATGCTGATGCCGGAATCTTTTTCCAAAGCCCTAAATCAACACCTTTACCATCATTTCTAACCATCCATCTTAGAAACATATTAATTCTTTTGGCAGCGGAGCCTGACTCAGGGTCGCTAATATGCCTTGATGTTCGTGGCAAGTATGGAAGCTCAAGAAAAACTTTTCTAAAATATATAATTGCATCTTTAACATCCCTACTTTTTTCAAATCCTTTGGTGAAAACCTTTTCCAATCCTCCGTGGTTGAGGTAAATATTTTTCAGTGAGTATAAAAAATACTCAAGATCAAACATATTGCAGGTGCGGTGAACAAATTTAGCAGCAGATTTAATGTCCTTCTCAGAAAAATTCATTACAAAATCATAAGGAGCATCATTCATAATCTCAACCATTCTTTTTCCGCTTGTAATAATGCTTTTTCTGTTTCCCCAAGCTATCAATGAAACCAACAATCCGGAAATCTCTTTATCCTCTTTTACTAAAAAACTGTGTGGAATTGATATTGGGTCGTTTTCAATAAATTTGACAGTATTGAATAGCTCAACCTTTTCATCAAGAAGGGATTTGAGGCGGAAGTCGGCAGTCGGCAGTCGGCAGTCGGCAGTCGGCAGTCGTAAGTCGACAGTCGTAAGTCGGCAGTCGGCAGTCGTTTGTGGTAAGTCGGATTTAGTTTTAGGTTTCAAATTACAATTGATTTTGAAATTTTTTCCAAATTTAGAGATTATGGTGGGATTATTATTGATTTTGAAATCATCTGTAAAAAACAAAACACCAAACTTGTAGAGACGTGATTTGTATTGTTTGGCGTTCGGCTAATCCCCACATTATCTTCAATCTTCAATCTTCAATCTCAAATATCTACCCCTTTAATCTGTCTGAAAACACTAACAGCATACGTATCTGTCATGCCGGATATGAAATCTACCACACTTCTCATTTTATCATATGTGTTAGCATTTTCGGATTGATACTGAGACGGGAACAGCGACAATAGTTTTCTCGAATAATCTGTTTGTGGATTTAAAACAGCAGCGGTGAACTCTTCCATTAAAAACCCTAAAACATTATATCCTGCTATTTCAATTTTCACTACTGATGGGTGGTTGTATACTTCAGTATAGGCAATTTCGGCAATGTTTTTCAATGCTGATGATTGTTTTGGAGCCATACATTTAAGGAGTTTACTCTCAAACTGTCCATCCATTATACTTTTGTAATTCTCAACGAAAGCTTTTGCGGCTTCTTCGGCAAGTTTGCCAATAACCATTGCCCTTAAAAAGGCCATCTGCTCATTTGCATCGGTAACTTCAGATACTGTACTTTGAATTTTTGAAATACGATTTGCATCTTGTTTCTCATCAAAGAACTCCATAAAAAGCTCTTTAATTCGGCTTTTGCTCATTATATTAAGCTTCATGGCATCTTCCATATCCATAATCTGATAGCAGATATCGTCGGCAGCTTCTACCAGATAAACCAATGGGTGACGCGCATACACCAACGGACTTGCAGTAAGTTTTGGAATCTCGGCATGTTCTATTATTTGCCTGAAAGTATCATTTTCGGAATAAAAATGTCCGTATTTTTTATGTTTTTTAACGCTTAATGAAGAAAACGGATATTTAATTGTTGTTGCAAGAGTGGCATAGGTAAGAGCATACCCTCCTTTGCGCCTGCCATTAAACTGATGCGTAAGCAATCTTAAAAGATTTGCATTTCCTTCAAAATAAGCAAGGTCATTAAATTGTTGTTCGTCGAAATGCGTCTTTAACTCTGAGCCTTTTCCATTAACAAAGAAGTTAGATATTGCTTTTTCCCCACTATGTCCGAAGGGCGGATTTCCTAGATCGTGGACCAAGCAAGCAGTTGCCACAACTGAGCCTATTTCTGCAACAATCTCAGCTTCTTCTGCCGACAAATTGCTTTTAATTTTTTTAAAAACCTGATTCCCTATAGATCGCCCAACAGAGGCCACTTCAAGGCTGTGAGTGAGTCGGTTGTGTACAAATATTTTTTCAGGTAATGGGAAAACCTGAGTTTTATTTTGCAATCTTCTGAATGGTGTTGAGAAAATAATTCTATCAAAGTCTCTTTGAAATTCAGTTCTTACATCGCTCCATACATCCGGAGGAATATCTTCACGCATAAAGCGTTGAGGTGAAAGTAGTTTTTTCCATTCCATAGGAGGGGTAGTGTTTAGTGGATAGTGTATAGTGGATAGTGTATAGTGGATAGTGGTTGCAAATTTCCTTATATCCTCTCTTGAGCGTTTTTTAAGATATTGTAAAGAAACTCTCTTGCTCTAAAGAGTTGCGCCTTTACCGTTCCCAGTGGCAAATCGAGTTCTTCACTAATTTCTTCATAAGAAAGCTCTCTGAAATATCTGAGTTCGACCAGCTGGCGGTATCTTGGCTTAAGCTTTTCTACAACTTCTCTCATCAGTTTAATCTTTTGATTTCTGATAAGATGCTCTTCCGGGTCGTTGGTTCCGGAGGGGAGATTTTGAACACTTGCCGACTCGTAAATTTCTTCGTTTGCTTCTTGCACTAGAGGATTTTTCTTTTTCTTACGCATATGGTCAATGCAATTGTTTGATGCAATTTTGAATAACCATGTGCTAAATGCGTAATCAGGGGTATATTGAGCTATATTTTTAAAAGCTTTACCAAATGCTTCTATTGTAAGATCTTCGGCATCATCGGGATGCCCTGTCATTTTAAGAAGCATAAAATAGATAGTATCCTTATAAAGCCCCATCAGTTCTGCGTAGGCTTTTTGACTGCCTTTTTCGACAGCTTCCTGAACGAGAACCAAATCTCTTTGTGCTTTTTCAGTTAAATTAGGATTTACTTCCATCTATTCTTTTTAACAAACCAATTTGAAATAAGAAAAATCGGGTTTAAAAGTAAAAAAATCACCTCAAATAAGGGCGAAAATATAAATAATTTTCTTTCGTTGAACTTTTTACATGCATTATAATACAAAAGTAATAAAACAACCCATCTCAACAAAAACACAGAACCCGCTATCAGCAAAAGATTTAAAGAAGTAATTAAAAATATTGCTACAACAAACCCTGCAAAAAACAAAAACTGACTCAAGGAATAAAATCCAAGCCTGAACTTGTGCGAAAATTTATAATATTTGGCTGTTGACAAATGTCTTTTTTTCTGAAAGAACCAAGAAGAGAAAGTCTTCTTAGGTTCAGAATATGTATAGCTATCCTGAGATATTTCTATACAAGTATTTTTCTTGCTAGCAGTTTGGTTAATAAAAAGATCATCGTCGCCTGAGCTGATCTTGTAATGAGATGTAAATCCTTTTGCTTCAATAAAAAGTCTCTTGCGGTATGCGAGATTGCGTCCAACCCCCATATATGTGTATCCCGCGAGGGCGTATGAAAAGTATTGAAGAGCAATACTAATGGTGTCAAACCTAATAAGTGCATTAAGAAATCCCGGATATTTATTATAACCGCTATATCCAAGAACTATATCCGTTCCATTATCAAAGTGTTGCTGCATTGAACTGATCCAGTTCTTGCCAACAACCCTGCAATCAGCATCAGTAAGTAGAACCACATCATTTTTGGCAGACTTTATTCCTACAGCTAAGGCAAGCTTTTTACCGGAAAAAAAATTTACGTTTTCTCTTAGATTAACAATTTTGAGATGAGAATATTTTTTCTCAAAGTTTCTAAGCAGGAAAACACTATCGTCATCGGAAAAGTCGTTTACTACAATAACTTCATAATCCGGATAATCCTGCTCTAGAATAAGAGGAAGGAATTCCTGAAGGTTATCGTGTTCGTTTTTAGCGCATATAACAACAGATACAGGGTTAGATACTTTCTTATGAAGTTTTTTATGAGTTTTATAAAACACAAATCTCAAAAAGAAAAAGCCAAAATAAAAAAATTGTATCAGAGCGAAAAAGACAAAAACGCTAAATATAAGATGTTCTATATCAGTAATAAATTCCCAAATACTAACCATATCTAATAAAACAGAATAAATTTTAAAGCAGCAAAATTACCCAAATCTTTTATGATTAAGTTCTATCTTTGAAAAAATTATTTCAATAAATGAAGTTTAAGATATTATCACAAGATAAAAACTCGGCAGCCAGATGTGGTGAAATAACTACCAATCATGGAGTTATACAAACACCTATTTTTATGCCTGTAGGAACGGCGGGTACTGTGAAAGCCATTCACAACAAGGATTTAAAGGAGGAAGTGAAGGCAGAAATAATTCTTGGCAATACATATCATTTGTATTTAAGACCTGGTACTGATATAATAAAAAAGGCCGGCGGGCTGCACAAATTTAACGGATGGGATAAGCCAATACTTACTGACAGTGGCGGATATCAGGTATATTCGCTTGCACACAGGCGAAAGCTTAAAGACGATGGAGTAATGTTTCATTCGCATATCGATGGTTCAAAGCATTTATTCACTCCTGAAGGCGTAATGGATATTCAAAGAATTATAGGTGCTGATATTATAATGGCATTTGACGAATGTACACCATACCCATGCGATTACGATTATGCTAAAAAATCTATGGATTTAACCCATAGCTGGCTAAAAAGATGCTGCACTCACTTCGACAATACAGGGCCGGTTTATGATTATAGCCAGACTCTTTTTCCGATAGTACAGGGAAGTACATATAAAGATTTAAGAAAAATATCTGCTGAATACATATCAGAGATGAATCGTGAAGGCAATGCAATTGGAGGATTATCAGTTGGAGAACCTGCAGAAATGATGTATGAAATGACCGAACTTGTTTGTGGAATTTTACCTAAAGACAAACCGAGATATCTTATGGGAGTAGGTACTCCGGCAAATATTCTTGAAAGTATAGCCTTGGGTGTAGATATGTTTGATTGTGTAATGCCTACAAGAAATGCCAGAAACGGGATGCTTTTTACAAGTGAAGGAATTCTTAATATGAAAAATGTAAAATGGAGAGATGATTTTTCACCAATTGATTCAAATGGAGAAGCTTTTGTTGACTCTATGTATACGAAGGCATATTTAAGACATCTCTTTGTAGCTAATGAAATACTAGCTTCAATAATTGCAACAATGCACAATCTAAGTTTTTATTTGTGGCTAGTTACACAAGCCAGAAACCATATAAAAGAAGGAACTTTTAAAGAGTGGAAAGATCAAATGATTCCAAAAATTTCGAGAAGATTGTAATTTAAGTAAATTTGTCGGAGATTAATATTAGCATATGCTTACAATTATAGACAGATATATAATGCGAAAGTTTCTTGGCACATTCTTTTATGCCATAGCATTGATAATTGTAATCGTAATAATTTTTGACATTTCAGAAAGAGTTGATGATTTCATTGAAAACAAAGCACCTTTGAAAGATATACTTTTTGTATACTATTTAAACTTTATACCATACTTTGTAAACCTATTTAGTCCGCTATTTACATTCATTGCAGTAATATTTTTCACATCACGCCTTGCATTTAACACTGAAATTGTGGCAATATTAAGCAATGGCATCAGTTTTAAAAGAATGCTCGTACCATATATGCTATCAGCAATATTGCTTGCATTACTATCTGTATATCTTTCAAATTTTCTAATTCCAAATGCTAATGCAAAAAGATTAGATTTTGAATCAAAGTATATAAAAAAACAAGCTAGATTTAGAGAAAGGAATATACATCAGCAAATACGACCCGGAGTTTTCATTTATCTTGAATCATTTAACGACAGAAATAATATAGGGTATTCTTTTGCTATTGAAAAAATCAACAACGGTAAGCTAACATACAAAATGAATGCTGAGACTATTCGTTGGCAAGAGGAAGAGGAAAACTGGAGGTTAAACAATTATACCATTAGAAAAATAGACAATCTAAATGAAACTCTGATTTCGGGAAGACAACTAGATACAATATTTGACTTCGTTCCATCAGATTTTGTTCAAAGCCTTACAAATATGGAGACAATGAATTTCAGCGCATTAAATACATTCATTGAAAACGAGAGAATAAAAGGCAGCGAACATATAAAATACTATCTGGTTGAAAAACACCGCAGAATAGCTTTCCCTTTTTCAACACTAGTATTAACATTAATTGGAGTTGCCTTGTCATCAAGAAAAGTAAAAGGAGGAATTGGATTACACCTATTTGCAGGAATCTCACTGAGTTTTACATTTATTCTATTTATGCAAATAACTACAACGTTTGCAACCAATGGGAATCTTCCTGCTTGGCTTTCCTTATGGATACCAAATTTTATATTCTCTATTCTGGGGATTTATCTTCTGATAAAGGCTCCGAAGTAATTTTATTTTCCTTTTTTAGTTTTACAAAAAAGTCCGGCAAAATATAACCCAACAATCCACCCCATAACATTGTAAAGTAAGGATTTGATTGTAAAGAGCAATTGCCCGATGTACAACCTACCTTTACATAATATAAATACCCAAGTCCAACACCTAATAATGCGAACGCTAATAAAACAGCATAATACTTCTTTTTATCTTCAATAATCAGGGGAAGTTTAAACCTCCCCTGTTTTTTATTATTTTCATTCATATTATTCACTTTTAATATCTAATATGTTTCATTTTCAAATTACTTCGGCACCCTCCAGCCTACATGAAGAGTTGCTGACATAATCACATATTTCATTCCTAATACGTTATACCTTATACCCTTACCTTACACCTACTTCACCCCAAGAATATCGCCAATAGCCTTAACCATAGCATCTTTAGGAAGTGCACCTGCAGCCATTTGCGGCTGTCCTTCTTTCGGGATAAACAGAATGGAAGGGATGCTTCTGATTCCAAATACTGCCGCAAGTTCTTGTTCTTTTTCTGTGTCAATTTTATAAACATCCAGTTTGCCGTCAAAATCCTTACTTAACTCTTCCATAACCGGAGCAAGCATTTTACAGGGTCCACACCAATCTGCATAAAAATCAACAATTGCAGGCTTATCGCCGTTAAACTTCCATTCTTTGTTATTCTCATAATCAAACACTTTTTCTATAAAAGTGTCTTTTGTTAAATTAGTTGCCATTTTTTAGAAATTATTTTGTTAATATTATTTGAATTCATTTAAAGCATTTAGCAAAGTTTCTTTTTGCTGAACTCCAACATAACGTCTTACAAGTTTTCCATCTTTAAATAAAAGAAGTGTTGGAATATTTTGGATATTATAGGTTGTAGCAACTCCACCGTTTCTATCTACATCAACTTTGGCTATTTTTGCCCATGAGCCAACTTCCTTAGCCAAATCATCAATAATTGGCCCCTGCACACGACATGGAGGACACCATACTGCCCAAAAATCAACCAATACAATTCCAGTAGAGATTGTTTCATCAAAAGTAATTTCTGTCAAATCCACAGCTTTAAATACTTCATCATTAATTACTTCTTTAGAGTCCTCTACAATAGTCTTTTCAGTAGTGGATTCATTTGATGGCGCATTCACCTTTGAACCATTGCTGCTGGCTGAACAAGAATAAAAAGTTAATGCTACTGATACGCTTAATACGATTGCTACATTTTTAAGAAAATTCATAATGCTTAATTTTAGTTTTTTATTAAAATTGTTTTTGCAAATATAATTTGTTATACAATACCTGAAACAACACCAAGTTCAATTTGTTCAATTATATGCATTTATTTAGATATGTTCATATAAAAACGAAATTGATAACTTTTTATTATAGTATAAATATGTAAGAATTGTGGAATACTTATTGATTTGTTTAACACATTTAAATTAAGAAATTTAGTAACTTTGGCATATTGAAAATGTCTAACATAATCTTTCAAAAATAAGTCATCATGAAAACAAAAGCATTTCTCACCGCTCTACTAATATCAGTAACTACTGCTTTAACTACCACATCTTGCGAAGAACTTCTTGACTTGTTTAATTCCGGGTTAACAGAAGAGCAAGTAATTGAAGGCTTGAAGGAAGCCTTAGTGGTTGGAACAGACAATTCTGTTGTTAAAGCTAATGCAGCAGATGGTTATTTTCTACATCCTGTTATAAAAATACCCTTCCCCCCGGAAGCCGAAACGGCAAAGAACATTTTGATTAATCAACTTGGTATGGGGTCAATAGTGAATGATTTTATTCTAGAGTTAAATCGAGCTGCTGAAGATGCTGCTCAAAAAGCAAAACCAATTTTCATAGATGCAATTACTTCCATAACAATAGAAGATGCATGGGGTATACTAAAAGGATCTGACAATGCAGCAACATCATATTTACATGACAAAACTTACACTAGTCTAATTGCCGCATTTGCACCTGACATTACTGCTTCATTAACCAAAGTTGGTGCTGCACAAACTTGGAATACATTGGCCAGTGCATATAATCAATACGCAAATATATCCCCTATTCATGATCCGATAAATACAGATCTTGGCGCTTATGCTACAGGCAAAGCACTTGATGGTTTATTTTTCCTAGTTGAAGAAGAGGAGTATAAAATTCGCACTGACCCTACATCCAGAGTTACTGAACTTTTACAGCAAGTTTTTGCTGAACAGGATTAAAAAAAGAGGGGTAACATAAAATATTACCCCTCTTTTTATTTTACAAATGCTATGTTATTCTATCCCTGAAAAATGTTTCATGAATTGAACCCTTTGATAAGCTGCAGGGTGAGCAATCTTCTCATAGCTCATCATTCCGGCAAAATCAGATATTTTTTCATATTTGCGACTTTCCATCCAGGAAATAATTTGCTTATTGATTAGTTCTAAATGCCCTAGCCCGTTTTTATACAATGTAGAGCAAACCTGCACAGCTTTAGCTCCGGCAAGAATCTGCTTTACAACTCCGTTGCCATCGTGAACTCCGGTGGAAGCACATAAGTCAATTTTCACTTTGTCAGACATTATAGCAATCCACCTCAAAGGCATAGAAATCTCTTCCGGCGTGCTATAAACGTTAATAGGCTTAATTTTCAAATCATTTATATCAATATCAGGGCTGAAAAATCTATTAAACAATACCAAGCCTTTTATACCTGTCCAAGACAACTTTTTAATCATTTCAGCTAGTCCTGAAAAGTGGTAAGAGATTTTTATTGAAATTGGAATGCTTATCTCACTTTTAACCTTTTCAATTATCTCGAAATAAACTTTTTCGTACTGGCTACCCATAATATCAGGATCTGCAGGCAGTGCAAAAATATTCAGTTCAAGAGCATCTGCGCCTGCATCCTGAATCTTTTTAGCGAATGAAGTCCACTCACTTGCGGTAACACAATTTATACTTGCGATAACCGGAATATTAATAGAGCTTTTTGCCTGATGAATAAAATCTAGATATTCATCTAGTTTATGAGATTGAGCATAGTTGTGAATATAATCGTATGCCTCAGTATATGCATTCTGCATATCGTCGTGAGCCATAACCTTGTGAGATTCAAAAGCAATCTGTTCCTCGAACAATGATTTTAAGACAACAGCTCCAGCTCCACTTTTCTCTATAGCCTTTAGATTTTCTATTGAGCGTGTAAGCCCTGAGCTACCCACAATAACAGGGCTCTTTAATGTAATTCCTAAATAATTGGTTGATAGGTCAATCATGGTATTATGCTTTAATATTTAATTAATAGTCAAATTCATTTTTACCAGCAACAAAAATAATTATACATTTTTATTATTCAATAAAAATTATTACATCATTTTTAACACCTTCGTCAATAATTTTATCAAAACACTTAACTTTGGGCTTAGCAATTTTTAGTTAATCTATAAAAATGAGTGAAACAAGTAATTTACAGCCACACCCACAAAAGGTTATTATCCACGAAGGCTCATTTCGGACGTTATTGGAACCTCTTCTTGTACTTTTCAACAATGCATCCGAAAAGATTCTTCCCGGGAAAGATTACCATATTGCATATAGTATTCCCGGAGGAGCATATGGCTACTATAAAGATTTTGTCCCAAGTGAAGAGCAGATTGAGAAAATAAAAAGAGAAATTGAAAAAAACATAAAGCTGAAAGTAGAATTTAAGCATGATGTTTTACCAAAGCAAAAAGTAATTAGGTATTTTGAAAATATTAAAAGACAAGATATTTATACTCTATTAAATTCTCAAAACCATGACTCTGAAATAGAAGGTCTGAGGCTAGTTCATTTAAACGGTGGTGGCGAATTATTTCTAAATCATGTTTCAGAGAATTGGGAAAAACTCGAAAAATTTAAGCTATTTCTTTTTAATAAAGGGTTTTTCCTGATTGCAGACACAGAATTTTTCAACAGGATTATGCCGGAGAGACTCGAATTGAGTAAATATCTAAAAAGGTTTGAGGAATCTGATGATGCAATGAAAAGCATAGGTATTTCAACTGTTGCCGAACTAAATGAAGCAATTAGAGAAGGAGAGCTCCCTGAGTTAATCAAAATATCTGAAGCATATCAGGCAAAAAGGATAGGTCGAATTGCTGATAATATTGTTAGTCACCCGCTTAAACCGAGAGTAATATTTCTTGCAGGGCCTACATCATCAGGAAAAACGACATCGGCGAACAGATTGTACATTGAGTTGAAAGTTTTAATGAAGAAAGTTTTGATAATATCATTGGATAATTTTTATTTACCTCATTCACAAATACCATTCGATCCCGAAACCGGGATACAGAACTTCGAACTTATTTCAGCATTAAATCTTGAGTTGATAAGAGAAACTATAAATAATCTTATCTCAGGGAAAGAAGTCCATTTACCTCGATATCATTTCGATGGCAAAGGGGCAACACCTGAAGAAAAAGCGACACAAATCAATTCCGAAACATATATTATTGTTGAAGGAATTCACGGCCTAAATCCTGAATTATGGAGAAATGTGATGGATGTTGACTCATACAGATTGTATGTTTCAGCACTTAACACCCTTAATATACACGACCATCTTCCATTTTCAACATCTGAGCACAGGTTAATAAGAAGATTAATACGCGACCATCTATTCAGAGGATACGATTTTAACGAAACATTGAAAAGGTGGCCTGATGTCATAAAAAATGAATATCAAAGTATTTTTCCATTTCAGGAGAGTGCACATGCCATTTTCAACTCAGCACTAATGTATGAAATTGCAGTTTTCGCGCATTACGCCCCAAGCATACTTATACCTGAAAAAGCTGAAAATGAACATATCAAAGAACAGGTAAAAAAACTCAATAGAATTCTTACATTATTCAATCCGATGGATCCTCAAGACATCCCTCCAACATCAATACTTAGGGAGTTTATTGGAGGAAGTAGCTTTAAGTATTAAAAATATGAAAACATTTAGCCAAGCTATAACGTTGTTATTGGCGATATCATTATTATCATGTAATATGGGCAACGAAAAGCACATTACTGCTGATCTTATAATTACCAATGCTACTATATACACTGTCGACAATGAGTTTTCGACGGCTCAGTGCATGGCAATTCTTGACGGTAAAATTATTGACATCGGCAGCAATTCTGAAATACTTGAAAAATATTCTTCAAAAGAGGTTATTGATTTTGCGGGGAAATTTGTTTATCCCGGATTTATAGACCCTCATGCACATTTTTTTGGTTACGGCAAAAGCCTACTAAATGCTGATTTATATGGGGCTAAATCATTTGAAGAGGTTATTGAAATAATCAAAAAGCATCATAATGACTATCCGTCTGAATGGATTTTGGGAAGAGGCTGGGACCAAAATGAATGGGATGTAAAGGAATTTCCCAACAGAACACAAATAGACAAAGTTTTTCCGGATGTGCCGGTTTTATTAAGAAGAGTGGATGGACATGCTGCAATAGCCAACACTGAAGCTTTAAATAGAGCGGGTATTAAAAAAGCAAAAGAAGTAATCGGGGGAAAAATAGAATTCAAAAATGGAGAGTTAACGGGCATTTTAATCGGAAGTGCAATATATTTAGTTGATGAAATTATTCCAAAACCGAAGAAAGAAGTTTTAATTGAAGCGTTAATAAACGGCCAGAACAACTTATTTGCTGTAGGACTAACGAGCATAGGCGATGCAGGATTAGAAAAAGAAACAATTCTAATGATAGATTCATTGCATAAATCCGGAAAACTTAAATTAAAAATTTATGCAATGTTATCTCCAACTGAAGAAAATTTCGAGCACTTTGCATCAAAGGGTTATTATAAAACTTCACATTTAAATGTAAGATCAATAAAACTGTTTGCAGACGGCGCATTAGGTTCTCGCGGAGCAAAACTACTGGAGCCATATTCAGACGACATAAAAAACTCAGGTATTTTGGAAAACACTGTTGATTTTCTTCAAGAAATTGCCCAAAAAGCATATGATTATGATTATCAGCTAAACACACACTGTATTGGAGATTCTGCAAATAGACTGATGTTGAATATTTACGGAGACTTATTAAAAGAACAAAACGACCGACGCTGGAGAATTGAACATGCTCAAATTGTTCATCCTAATGATATAGATAAATTCAGAAAATTCAGCATAATTCCATCTATTCAGGCTATCCACGCTACTTCTGATATGCTCTGGGCCATAAACAGACTTGGAAAAGAAAGAATAATAAATGCTTATGCATTAAAAGCGCTACTGAATCAGAATGGATGGCTGCCAAATGGAAGCGACTTCCCTGTAGAACCAATCAATCCACTTTTTGGATTTTACGCTGCATTTGAGAGAAAAAACGCTGACGGCATCCCTGAAGGCGGATTCCAAATGGAAAATGCACTTACAAGAGAAGAAGCTTTAAAAGCTATGACAATTTGGTCTGCAAAAGCGCAATTCGAAGAGCAAGAAAAAGGCAGTCTCGAAATTGGAAAATATGCTGATTTTGTAGTATTTGATAAAGATATTATGACAATACCCGGTCATGAAATTCTAACACTAAAAGTTTATAAAACTTATGTAAATGGAGAATTAGTTTATGAAAATAAATAGTTAAGGTTAAGGTTAAGGTTGAGGTTAAGGTTAAGGTTGAGGTTAAGGTTAAGGTTAAGGTTGAATAATTAATAATTTTAAAAGAAATGAAAATGATTAGAAGAAGAGTTTTTCCAATAGTTTTATTAGTAATAGTTTGCATTAGCTGCTTTTGTTCATTTGCCAAAGAAGGATATCACATTAAGGTTAATATCAATGGATTAAAAGATACTACCTCCATACTTGCTTATTATTATGGGAATAATCAATACGTAAAAGACACTGCATACGTTGACAGCAAAGGCTTTTTTGAATTTAAGGGAGATTCAACTCTTGAAAAAGGCATGTATATGATTGTGCTACCCGGACAACAATATTTTGATATTATAATCGATAATGATCAATTTTTTGAAATTAATTCCGACATAAAAGATATTTCCGGAAAGCTTACTTTTAAAGGCTCTGCAGAAAATTCAGCGTTTTATGAATACTTAAGAACTCTAAAGCCACTGTCTGAAAACATTACAGAATTAAGAAAAATAATGAATGAGCTCGAACTTGGAACAGAAAGGCGAGAATCTGTATTGAAACAGATAAAAGATTTAGAAGAAAAGGCGCAGATTTTACAAAAAGACTTCTTAAATGACAATCCTAAAGGTTTATTTTCATCTGTTTTAATGGCTCAACAGGTTGTACCCGTTCCTGAGCCCCCTATTAAAGCCGATGGTACTCCGGACAGAGAACTACTTTATTTCATGTTTCTAGACGAATATTGGAAGAATGTTGACTTAAAAGATGAAAGGCTATTACGAACTCCTGTATTTCATCAGAAACTTAATCAGTTTTTCTCTTCAGTAGTTATACAAATACCCGATAGCATTATTACGGCAGCCGATCGTTTTATAGATAAAACTCGAGGAAATAATGAAATGTTTAAATATGTTGTTTGGTTCGTAATGAATCTTTCTGAACGTTCAAACATTATGGGTATGGATGCGGTGTTTGTTCATATGGCAGAGAAATATTACATATCCGGAGAAGCATTTTGGGTTAGCGAGGAACAACTTGACCGAATAACAAAACGTGCAATTGCTCAGAAGCCTCTATTGATTGGAGCAGTCGCACCTGATATCAATGTATTTACTCCTGATAGAAAGACTATTTCATTACATGAGATAGAATCAAAATATTTAGTGCTTTATTTTTGGGATTCAGACTGTTCGCACTGTAAGGTTGTAACACCAAAACTAAAAGAAGTTTATAGCAAGATACAGAATAAAGGGATAAAAGTGTTTGCTGTTAACACAGAGGCTAGCAGGGAAGACTGGCTGAATTATATCGAAAAGAACAAACTTGAATGGATAAACGTTCACGACCCTGTTAATACAAGCGGATTTAGGGAAAAATATGACCTATTTGCAGTTCCAATTATATACGTACTGGATAAAGACAAAAAGATTATTGCCAAGAAAATCAACCCTGAGCAACTTGAAGAACTAATAAATCATTACGAGAGAATGAATAAATAAGGTTATTCTATCTGTGTTCTTTTCTTAACAAATCGTTTACTGATTTAACAGGATTAAATGTAATAAGCGGCACTTCAACAAATATCGTTATCCATTTAGCCATTGCACCATTCCATAAACCCGGAAGTTCTAGTGCCTTTAGGTCTTTACCATTTTTTGATTTATGACTTATAAAACAAGTGTCATTATCAATAAACTGCCTTAAATCAAACTGTTCTCCATTCCAACCTCTAATTGCACAAACAAGATCAACAGGGTTAAAATGTGTAGCTTTTTTAAATATTAATTCTTGTCCCGGGTCTTTCATATTAACTTGCGACGACTCCACAATTTGCAATGAAGCAGAATTGCTTTTATGATCAAAAACCCAGAATGGACCACCGCCCGGCTCACCTTCATTCTTAACCATTCCGCACACTCTAACAGGCCTGTCGAGAATATTCGGAAGAATTTCAATTCCTTCGGAAAAACTTTCAGGGATAAGAGAAGGGTCTATATTCAATTTATCAATAACGAATTCTCTAACATTATGGTAATCTTCTTTAATGAATTCATTTTCATAAATTTTTCTAAGAATTTCATGAATTCTAACTTGTAAATCAATTAGCAAACCGCCTATTACTTTTTTATAAATAATGGTTGGTTCTTTTAGGGAATCAGGAACAACATTATCAATATTTTTTATAAAAACAAAATCACCATCCAGATCGTTAAGGTTTTCTATCAAAGCGCCGTGCCCTCCCGGTCTAAAATGCAAGCTATTATCAGACTCGCGAAACGGATTATTATCCATATCAACAGCAATAGTATCCGTTGAAGTTTTTTGGAGAGAAAAGCTTATCTCATAGTTCACTTCATATTGCTTCCCATATAATGGGACTAACTCATCTGTTAGTCTTGCAAAATGCTCTCTGTGGTCAGGAGATACTGTAAAATGAATATGAACTGTTCCATCCTGCATTCTGGCGTAATTTGCGCCTTCTACCAAATGTTCTTCAATCGGAGTCCTAACCAATCCCTTATCAGCATAATTATGAAACTTAAGCAATCCTTTAGGCAAAGAAGCGTAATCCAGTCCTGTTTCAGTTAGCAACAATTCAAGTATTAGCTTATAATTTTTAGAATGATAGCATTGCTCAGGATCAATTGCTTTGGCTTCCATGACTTTTGCAAGGTCGCTCCACAAAGCCAAACTACGTAACTTTGAAAAGAATGCATTGGCCTCACAATTTTGTTTGCACAATTCATCGGGGCTCACTCCGGCATTAAGCTTATCAAGCCAATTAAAGGCATCCTTAAACATCCTAGTTGCAGCACCACTTGCAGGAACAAACTTCACAACTGTGTAACTCGGGCTATTTTTTTCATAAATTTCAATCCACCTTAAAAGTGATTTTTCATCAAGTCTTATAATTCCATCACCAACAATAGCAGGGCGGTCAAGTTTAATAGGAGAAATTCCTTTCTTAAATATTTCTAATTGGGCTTCAACTGATTCTATGGTGTTACCCATTGCAGAAATCTGCTCTATATCTTTTTCAGTAAACATAATTTTTAAATTAAACAGTTTATTACTGATTTGTATTTATCGGTTTTGCAAGAAACCTTTCCTGAAATAATCTGATGTAATGATTGCTATTAGCTATCAAGTCTTGCAATAACTTTTTACACGCTTCCTTTTTGAAATCATCATCAAACATCAAGAATGACAAAAGAATTTCATTATTTTTCAGGCTAAAGGTAAGATTTTTTAAAACATAATTCTGTTGTAGAACAAATTCATAAAACATAGCTATATTATCATCCGGCAGCAAACATATTGAAATATCAAAAACAACAAATTTAGTTTTATTTGAATACACTATTTTCACAATACCGCCTTGTTGTTCCAACTCCCATAAGAATGGTCCTGACCTTGATGTCACTGCATCAAATCCACACTCCTCGATAACACCTTCTATTTTCTTTACTATTCCTTCAGGGATATAAGCAGGTGGATCGTACTCATCGAGGCTGAATTTATGCCCACAATTACAACAATAACCATTATTTAATTCTTCTATAAGCTGTACCCTTCGGCAAGATGAACAACGTATTGAATTTTGTTCCTGATAGCTGTAATATAAATCCAAGTTTTCACTAATGTAATAAAATGGCAAAGCAAAACCTATATTTTCAGCCTCTTTAATTATCATAGTATTGAGTCCTACAACTTCAGCATTCGCATTGAATAATGGACCGCCACTATTACCCGGATTTAGAGGAGCATCAATCTGGATATATTTAATTCCATTGTATTCTCGATCAACCTTTGAAATTATTCCTGAAGTTGATGTGTAATTCAAACTCATTGGATGTCCAATAGCCAAAACACTTTCACCTTCATTTACAGGGCCTTCAGACAAG
Source organism: uncultured Bacteroidales bacterium (assembly GCA_964601515.1). Taxonomy (GTDB): domain Bacteria; phylum Bacteroidota; class Bacteroidia; order Bacteroidales; family UBA7960; genus PWND01. The sequence goes on from CAZRNU010000002.1 coordinate 21,779, forward strand.
TCAGGAAATTCTGCTTCAAACCCTTTAGGCTTTTCAAGAAAAGCTATATCTTGCAGCATGTCGACATATAAAACTCTAACAGCTTTCTTTTTTATATTCCTACCTGAAATTACCACTTCTTTATTTCCCTTAACAACATGAAAATTAGTTATAATTAGATCCCACCCGTTCAGAATAAAACCACTTCCGAAGCTAAAGGGTGTGGTTATCTGAACAATAGCATCCTTATATCGGTCAATTATTTTATTCATATTTCAGGCTGAGTAAAATTCAAATATGTTATTTCATTTAACAAGGACTTGCAAAATAATGGCAAACTATTAAAATTTATATTTACACTAATGATTCCTAAATGAGGGTACTCTTTTCTTTCGTCATTTATTATTCTTTTTATTTCATTTTCAATTTCAATTTTATTTAATGAGTTTAATTTCTCATCATAAAAATTGTTCACCAAACCCATCTCACGAAAGAATTCCGGATGTAATACATTATAAATAAGCGTTATCAACTTTTTTGTTGCCGGGTAAACACCAAAATAGTACATACAATATCCTATAATGTATTCATTTAAGCATGCAGTATAGGATTTATCCGAAGGTCTTGAGGTAAGCTTTGAATTCTCATCCAACTGCTTTAATATGAATTCATAAACTTGTTTGTGACTCGAGGCTTCAATTATTGAAAAAGTGTATTTATGCTTTACAAAACTATTTATCAAATCAGCAGAAGGAAGCTTCAAAACTTCATTCAAGTATACTTTAATAGAGTCGAGACGTGCAGTTGATGAAAGGCTTTTTTGATTATATGAAATAAGGCTTTTATTCAATAATTGCTTAACTTCTCCTTCAGGTACTAATAAAAAATCTATTCTAAACAACAATGTAAGCAGATAATACGAGATAATAACCAAATCTTTTTCCTGATCCATCTTCTCTATAATTGCTAAAGTATCAGAAATCCATAATTTCAAATATTTAATTTTTACATTAGAAAACTTTTCAGTGGTTAATGGCGCATCAATATTAACATTTAAATCGAACTCCCTTATAAATGATTCGCTATCTGATGCAGAATTCATTGCAACTTCTTTTAGTACGAAAAATAGTTTCTCAGGAGATGTCTCGCTAATTTTCGAATTTGATTTTAGAATAATTTCATTATTATTAATTGCATAACTGCTATAATGAAAATTGTAATTTTTTGATAATATATATCTGAACAAAGAAGGACTAATTTGCTCATATCTGCCAATTCTGGCATAAATATTAATTTCATCATCAATAATTTCAAGATGAACTTTTTGTATTCCCTGAAATATTTTATACTCTTTTTGATTGTTAAATTGGCTTGAAACTACATTTTGCTGAGTGGAATCATTAAGATAATCCATCAGAACATCGACACTCTCTTTATATTTACCCTCATTATAAAGCCTAAGAGATTCATTGTATTTTCTATTTAAAGATGGTGACTTATTGCATGATAAGTATCTTCCAAATTCCACATCCGGCAATATCACTTTATCATCTGTAGAACTTTTCTTGAAAAACTTATTAAATAAAGCCATATGATGAAATAAAAAGACCTTTAATTCGGTTGGGCTATTAAAAACCAGTTCCAGACAACACCGTGAATCCTAATTTATTGTTGAAAAACCTTTCAGCCTTTCTTACACCGTCATTCCAGGATTGAGTTGAATGGTGCTGCCTGGTTAATGGTTTTTGGAAAAAAAGGATGATTCAAAGGTATAATATTTTGTTTAAATAAAAAAAATGAAAAATAGAAAATATGTTTTGATGAAGATTATAAATTTACAAAACCTCAATAATATTTTTTTCTGACATAACCAAAAAATACAGATATAAAAAAAATATTTTTTTTATATCACTTTGAGGAGATTTTTATTTACTTTTCGTATTGTAAAATAAGTCTTATGCTTAAAAAGATTTTTATTTCTGCTTTTTAAATAACGAAAAATTCATCATATGCGAATAAAAAGAATTCAAAACGAAGCAAATCCAGGTGATACTTTATTAGCTGCCGACCTTAGTTTGATGGACTCCTTAATAGCCAAATTCAAAGGAAAAAAGGGCAATCTAATCCCGTTGCTGCAAGGAACACAATCTTTATATGGATATATTCCAAAAGAAGCATTTCATAAACTCAATAAAGAGGCAGGCCTGGAGCTTAACGAAATGTATGGCGTTGCTACTTTTTACGCTCAATTCAGGCTTAGTCCTGTTGGAAAACACATAATCAGAATGTGTCATGGAACAGCATGCCATGTACAAAATGTTACAGCCATTACAGAAGCATTACTAGATCATCTTGAAATAAAAGATGGAGAAACTACTACTGACAGGCTTTTCACTGTTGAAACTGTTGCATGCTTGGGCTGCTGTTCTCTTGCGCCGGTTATGATGATTGGTGAAGAAACATATGGCAAACTTACTCCAACGGAAGCAACAAAAATTATTAAGGAAATAAAACGCAACGAATTAGGTTAACCCCTAAAAATTGACAATCATAAAACCAAACATAAAATGAGTAAAACAACCATAATAGTTGGATTAGGCAGTTGCGGGTTAGCTGCAGGAGCCGGCAAAACCTACGATGAGATAAAACGAATAAAAGATGCTGACAGTCTTGACTTTGAATTAAAGAAAACAAGCTGTATCGGTATGTGTTTCCGCGAACCTCTCGTTGAAATAATCGACGACAGTGGAAGTTATCTTTATGGAAATGTTGATGTAACAAAGGTTGACGAAATTCTTGAAAAACATCTTAAAAACTTCTCTCCTATTCAAGAATATATAGTCAAATCTGACAAGTTCGATTCTCCTGATAAAGATTTTTTTGACGGACAAGTTAAGATTGCTTTAAGAAATTGCGGACATATCGACCCTGAATCGATTGATGAATACGAGTCGAAAAATGGATATGCAGCTATAAGAAAAATTGCCTCTGAAAAATTAAAACCTGAAGATGTTATACAAAAAGTATTGGATTCAGGTCTTAGAGGCAGAGGCGGCGGTGGTTTTGCCACAGGCATGAAGTGGAAGTTTGCATTTAATAATAAAGCTCCTCAAAAATATGTAATTTGTAATGCAGACGAAGGTGACCCGGGTGCATTCATGGACAGATCATTACTTGAAGGCGATCCTCACAGCATACTCGAAGGAATGATTATTTGCGGCTATTCTATTGGTGCTTCAGAAGGTTATATTTACTGCCGAGCCGAATATCCTTTAGCAATTAAGAGATTGAATATAGCAATTGAAAATGCAAGAAAAAAAGGCTATCTGGGTAAAAATATTTTCGGCATTGAGAATTTTAATTTTGATATAAAGATTAAAGAAGGTGCAGGAGCTTTCGTTTGTGGTGAAGAAACAGCTTTGATTGCTTCTATTGAAGGAGAAAGAGGGATGCCTCGACGCCGACCTCCGTTTCCTGCTGAATCAGGTTTGTGGAAAAGCCCTACAAACATTAACAATGTTGAAACTTTTGCTAATATTCCTTGGATAGTATTCAACGGTCCTGAAAAGTATAATCAATACGGCACTGAAAAGAGTAAAGGCACAAAAGTGTTTGCACTTACAGGCAAAATAAAACACGGTGGATTGGTTGAGGTTCCTATGGGAATTTCTATTAAGGATATTATATACAAACTTGGAGGCGGTATACAAGGCGGAAAGAAATTCAAGGCAGTGCAGCTTGGCGGACCTTCAGGCGGATGTATTCCGGAGTATTTATCTCATACTCCTATAGACTACGATTCAGTAAATGCAACAGGTGCAATTATGGGCTCGGGTGGTATGGTTGTGATGGATGAAACTACATGTGTGGTGGATATTGCAAGGTTTTTTCTTGATTTTACTCAGAAAGAATCTTGCGGAAAATGCACATTCTGTAGAATTGGCACTAAAAGAATGCTTGAAATTTTAACCAGAATAACAAAAGGAGAAGGTAAAGAAGGTGATATCGAGACATTAGAAGGGCTTTCACATTCTATAAAAGACAGTTCACTTTGCGGACTTGGTCAAACTGCACCAAACCCTGTATTAACTACAATTAAATACTTCAAAGATGAATATGAAGCACATATAAGAGACAAAAAATGCCCTGCATTAAAATGTAAGGAATTAATAACCTACGATGTTATTCCGGAAAATTGCACCGGATGTACGGTATGTGCTAAAGGATGCCCTGTAAATGCAATTTCAGGAGAAAGAAAGCAATTACACGTTATAGATCATGATTTATGCACCAGATGTGGAGTGTGCTTTACAAAATGCAAATTCAATGCAATAAAACTTAGCTAAAAACAAAAATACACTATCATAAAGATGGAAAAACTCAACATAATTATAAACGGAAAAATAGCAGAAGGCTTCAAGGGAGAAACTATTTTGCAAACAGCAAACCGTTACGGTATAGAAATTCCTACATTATGCAACGACGAGAGGCTTCAGCCATTTTCGTCGTGCTTCGTGTGTGTAGTGGAAGTTGAAGGCATGAGAGGATTACAACCGGCATGTTCTACCAAAATAACCGAAGGGATGAACATAAATACTAATAACGAAAGAGTAACTAATTCAAGAAAATTTGCTCTTGAACTAATTGCAAGCAATCACTATGCTGATTGTGCCGCACCCTGCAAAGAAAGATGTCCTGCCGGCGTCGATGTGCAAGGTTATATTGCACTGATAAATCAGGGATTATATAGTGAAGCTGTTGAACTTATAAAGAAAGTAAACCCATTACCTGCTGTTTGCGGAAGAGTTTGTGTTAGACCATGCGAAGTTGCATGCAGAAGAAATCTTCTCGAAGGCGTTGGTGTTGGCATTGATTATCTTAAGAGATATACATCAGACAAAGATATTCAATCAAAAAATCCATTTCGACCTGAATTAAAAAAATCAACAGGAAAAAAAGTTGCAGTAATTGGCGCCGGACCGGGTGGACTCACTGCTGCATATTATCTGCAAATTGAAGGTCATTCAGTTGAGATTTTTGAAGCCAGTCCAAATCCGGGTGGTATGCTTAGATACGGGATTCCACCTTACAGACTCCCAAATGACGTTATTGATGCCGAAGTAAAAGCAATAACTGATATCGGAGTAAAAATACATTACAACCAAAAATTGGGCGACAATGTTTCATATAAAGACCTCAAAAACAAATTCGACAGTGTTGTTTTGGCTATTGGATCCCAAAGTGGAACAAGCATAGGTTGCGAAAATGATGACGCAGGAAATATTTTTTCAGGTATAGACTTCCTTAGAAATATGGAAATGACCGGTCAAAAGTATGATTTCACAGGGAAAAAGGTTGGAGTTATCGGAGGTGGTAACACGGCAATGGATTGCTGTAGAACAGCTATGCGTTGTGGTGCATCGGAAATATATGTTCTTTACAGAAGAACAGAAAAAGAAATGCCGGCAAACCCTATTGAAATTCATGAATCAAAACTTGAAGGAATAAATTATATGTTTCTGACTGCTCCTGCTAAAGTTGTAAAAGATGCCAAAGGAGATTTGAAATCATTACTTTGCTATAAAATGGAACTTGGAGAACCGGATGCTTCAGGTAGAAGACGTCCTGTAAAAGTTGAAGGAAGCGACTTTGAAGTTGAACTTGACTATATCCTTGCTGCTATCGGGCAAAAAACTGTTGTTAACTTCATTAATGACATCAACCTGAATTCTGATCAAGAATTAATTATTAATAAATGGGGCGATATTGATGCAAATCCAAAAACTCTGCAAACCTCTGTAAAACATATTTTTGCATGTGGCGACGGAGTAACAGGACCTGCAACACTTATTGAAGCTATAGCTCAGGGAAAACTTGCTGCTCAAAGCTGTAATAAATTCCTGCTAGGAATGAATGTAACCCCACCTGAAAAAGAATTTTTAAGCAAGAAAGAAAATTTTATAAAGCAAGAAAAACAACATTATCATGGTCATTATGCCTCTCAAGAAAGAGAAGAGATGCCAACACTTGACCCCAAAAAGAGAAACAACTTTGAAGAAGTTGAACTCGGCTATTCCGATAAGCAAGCATATAATGAAACATTAAGATGTCTGGAGTGCGGTTGTGTGGAATATTACAGCTGCGATTTAAAAAAATATTCAACTGAATATAATGTTGAGCAAACTCATTTTGCAGGAGATTTCAAAAAACATAATGTGGACTTTTCTCACCCATATATAGAAATAGACAACAACAAATGTATTCTTTGTGGTAGATGTGTAAGAATTTGCAGGGAAGTTGTCGGAGCAAATGCACTTGGATTTATAAACAGAGGCTTTGAAACTTTTGTCGCACCAAGTTTAAATGCAAAACTTTCTGATACTAATTGCGAATCATGTGGTATGTGTATTTCTACATGCCCTACTGCTGCTTTATCTGAAAATGTTCCTTTCAAACCTGGACCTTTAAAAACTGAAGAAATAAACACTATATGCAATTATTGCTCTATTGGTTGCGAAATTATACTTAACCATAAATCAGGCTTTTTTACTAAAACTGATGGTGCAAAAGGCTTGATAAATAAAGATGGAAATATTTGTAAATATGGACGATTTGGATACAGACATTTAAACGATAAAAAAAGGATTATTAAGCCTCTGTTGAATAAAAACGGGAAGTTTGAGGAAATCTCATTTAGCGAAGCTTATCAGCTAATTACTGAAAAGATTAAAAAATCAAATGCCGAGGAAAATGCATTTTACTCAGGAGCTAGACTTTGTAATGAAGAAATATATATGATTCAGAAACTAGCCAGAGCAGGTGCTAAAACAAATAATGTTTTTTCGTTTCATTACATGGGAAGAGAAAAAGCTTTTTCTGAAAACAGCAATTTCAATGTTTCTTTTGATAATTTAAAGCATGTTTCTCAATACTTTATTTTAGGTTCTGAGTTAAATCATGAAAATGGAGTAGTTGGGTTTATTATATCAAATGAGAAATACAACAATCATAAGCCTGTTTATCTTATTACAGAAAAACAGCAAAGCACAATGACGCACAAGGCCGATTCTGAGCTTATAATAAATTCATACTATAATTTCATTAAAGCTGCAAATCATTATATAATATCTAACAAGCTTGAAAATAGCGTGTTTATTAAAGATCATTCGGTTGGTTTTGAAAGTTATAAAGCTACTTTACTAAAAGAAAAGTTTGAAGATATAGTTAAGAAAGCAGGCTGTAGTGAAAATGACATTAAAACTTTTGTTGAACAATACAACAAAGAACATAAATCGGTTATTGTATTTGCCGAGAAAAACGTTTCTCCCGAAACATGCTTTGAATTGCAGAATTTATCGATGCTAACAGGGAAAAAAGGCAAGATTGGTGCAGGAATACTATCTCTAAAAGAGAAAAATAATTCGCAGGGTTTATTCGACATGGGAGCGTTTCCGGGCATTATTCCGGGTGGTTTAAACATAAAAGAAGATAAAGCATTAGAAGTATTATCATCAACATGGGATGTTAATGGGTTATCAAATTCCATTGCAGAAGACTCTTACAATCTATTTTCAAGCGGGCGAATAAAAAACATGTTTATTTTTGGTGAAGACCCTGTTGGGTGCAGTATAAATAAAAATATGATTTTGGATGCTATAAAAAAATCAGATTTTGTTGTTGTTCAAGATTTTTACATGAGTGAAACTGCTGAGTTGGCAACATTAATTTTACCTGCAACTATGAATTTTGAAACAGGAGGAAGTTATACAAATACTTGGAAATACATACAGCAATTTGAAAAATCAATAAATTATAAAGTTGAACAATCAAGTTTTGAACAACTAGTAGAGCTGCACAACAGATTAGGAGTTAACAATAAAATAAATAATCCCGCAGATGCATTGATTGAAGCAATGAGCATAGTTGAAAAACTAAATGTATTAAATGAGAAACCTTCAGTATTTAACAGCACTGAAGATAAAGCCTGCTCAATGCTATTTAAACACGGTTGCGATATATTAGTTAAGAGATTTGATGAAGAATTTGAAAGCTCTTTAAACAATTAGTATTAAACAGGTAATTTGGGTAAATAAAAAAAAACAAAAACATAAAAACATGAAAGCATTTGAAAACATAGATGAAGTATTGGATTTTGCAATGAATGCAGAACAAGAAGCTGTTGATTTTTACACTCAATTGGCATCAGTAATGAACAACCCCCAGATGAAGGAAACATTTTTAGAGTTTGCTAAAGAGGAGATAAAGCATAAAGCCAGATTAAAAAAGATTAAGGAAGAAAAGGTTTTTGACCAAAACCCTGAAAAAGTTGCAGATTTAAAAATTGCTGATTATACCGTAAATGTAACCCCAAGTCCCGACATGAACTATGCCGACGCACTTGTTTTAGCAATGAAGAAGGAGAAGGCTGCCTTCAGATTATATTACGCATTAGCAGAAAGAACCACAAATCCTGAACTTAAAAAGGTGTTTGAAGAGCTTGCAATAGAAGAATCAAAGCATAAACTTAAGTTTGAACTCGAATACGACGAACATGTACTGAGAGATAATTAAACAAAACCCTCCATGAACCTCTGTTCTCTCCGTGCCTCCGTGGTAAAAAAACCCCGTGAAAAAACCGGATATTTATTCAATCCATAAAAGACTTATCCGCTACAGTGAAGGTTTTTCAATCCTGAAAATTTGAATAAAAAACAATCTGATTTCCCAGCTTCTTTGCGTAACTCTGCGCAACCTCAGCGTAACTTAGCGTAATAACCTAAAGCTATACGCAGAGAACCGCAAAGAATCCGCAAAGGCTCGCAATGGAATTATAACAATCTTTTCAATCCCTTCAATCCACCGGATATCTCGCTTACGCTCGATATGACAGCAGTTTCCCGCCGAACTATCTGAATGACAAAGCCATTCCGGCTGTAGCTACAGAGTAGTGAGCGTATGTATAATCAAAATACAAATGGAATAATCCCATTTTGAATTTTATGCCGAGGTTGTATTTTTGGTTCATATTTATTGGCATCACCAACCACAATTATATCAATAGGGTCTTTTCTAACAACGCTTTCATCAGTTACAATTCTTGAACCATCAGACATGTCTATAGTAGGAATAGGGTAATAACCTAACATCCTTAAATTAGCTGTATTTGTAGCAAAACCAACCGCACCATAAACAACAAAGAATGGAATATCAACTGATGCTATTAAGTTGGCGGTAATGCTGCTTACATCAAAAAGAAACTTTTGATCATTAAAGCTAACAGCATCCGTTGTACGATCATATGCATCAATATCAACCGGCTTAAGGTCTATCCCAGAGCTGGTGTGAAACTTTGTATAGCCACCCTGAACAGAAAGATGTATAAGCGGTAACTTTTCAAAAACAGGAATCCACTGCTTTATACTATGCTTTATACCAAACCCATACAAACCGATTCTACCGGTATTTCCTAAATTAAACTCAGGAGTATATCTGAAAATTAAATCTGTGTCAAAAGGCATCCCAATGCCTGCCTGAATCATAGGCGCAGGGATATAAGCCAATCCAACTCCGTTTGGAACTCTATATTTAGTCAACTCAACAGGATTTCCATTATATTCCATGTAATAGGCAAGATGAGATCTCTCGCTGTCAGGCACTCCGGAAAATGTTGGCACTACATCATCGCCAATTACTGTTGCATCAAGGTTTAATGAAGAAAGGCTATACGATCTGGCTACAGAAGGAACAATTGATGTATTAAGAGATACAGTAAGATCAAAGCCAAACAAACTATGAGGCTTTGCGGTATTATACCATCCTGCATTCAGATTGGCTCCAAAACCATCAATAAAAGGATTTAGGTATGCCTCTGAAATTTTCTCAGCATCATCAATACCACCTGTTAACAAACGCCCCATAATATCAATCTGAGCATAAGATTTACCTGCAAACAGACTTAAAAGCCCAAAACAAAAAACCAGACTATACTTAACTAGCAATGTTTTCATAATACAAAATATTTAGTTAAAATTAATTTATTTTGCAAACGACACAGCCCTGATTTCACGAATTACTGTAATTTTAATCTGACCGGGGTATGTCATTTCTGTTTGAATTTTCTTTGAAAGATCATAAGCAATTTGTTCAGCTTCTTTATCAGAAACCTTGTCACTTCCTACAATAACCCTTAGTTCTCTACCGGCTTGTATTGCGTATGTTTTAACAACTCCCGGATATGAGAGAGCCAATTCTTCCAAGTCATTTAGCCTTTTAATGTATGATTCAACAACTTCTCGTCTTGCTCCCGGTCTGGCACCTGATATAGCATCACACACCTGAATAATGGGTGAAATAAGGCTTGTCATTTCAACCTCATCATGGTGAGCTCCAATTGCGTTAATAACTTCCGGTCTTTCTTTGTATTTTTCAGCCAGCTTCATACCGAGTAGAGCGTGTGGAAGATCCGGCTCATTATCGGGCACCTTGCCAATATCATGCAACAATCCGGCTCTTTTAGCCAGCTTTGTGTTTAATCCAAGTTCGGCAGCCATAGTAGCAGCAAGATTTGCAACTTCTCTAGAGTGCTGAAGCAAATTTTGTCCGTAAGAAGACCTGTATTTCATTCTACCCACAAGTCTGATTAGCTCATGATGAAGATTATGAATACCAAGATCAATAGCCGTTCTTTTTCCGATTTCGATTATTTCCTGCTCAATTTGTTTTTGAGTTTTTGCAACTACCTCTTCAATTCTTGCAGGATGAATACGGCCATCAGTAACAAGTTTATGCAATGATAACCTTGCAATTTCCCTTCTAACAGGGTCAAAGCCTGACAGAATAATTGCTTCAGGAGTATCGTCAACAATTATCTCAACGCCTGTTGCCGCTTCCAATGCTCTGATATTTCTACCTTCACGACCAATAACACGACCTTTAATTTCATCATTTTCAATAGGGAAAACAGAAATAGAATTCTCAATTGCAACTTCGGTAGCAGTTCTTTGAACAGATTGTAAAACAAGCTTTTTAGCTTCCATATTTGAAGTAATTTTTGCTTCATCCATTACTTCTTTTATGTACGCTTGAGCATCTTGTTGAGCTTCATTTTTTAGAGCCTCAACAAGTTGTACTTTAGCTTCCTGCGAAGACATTCCGCTGATTGCTTCAAGTTTTTCAATTTGCTCTTTGTATGACTTGTCTAGATCTGATTGTTTTTTTGTTACGATCTCAAGTTGGTTATTTAGATTTTCCTTAACAATATCAACTTCTTTCTGCTTTCTTTGAATTTCTTCAAGTTTTTGATTAATAGAAGCTTCTTTTTGTTTTAGTCTGTTTTCCTGAGTAAGAATTGCCAAGTTTTTCTCGGCAACATATTCTTCATGTTCTGCTTTAAGCTGTATAAACTTTTCTTTTGCCTGAAGCATTTTTTCTTTTTTCATCACTTCAGCTTCAGCCAAAGCATCTTTAAGTACTCGCTGGCTTTTGCTCAAAAGAGATTTCCGCATTATTGTTACGGAAATTAATAAGCCTAAACCTAAGCCTGAGATTCCGATAATTATAATAGTTAATATGTCCATTTTTAGAAATTTAAAATTAGTAATCAGATTTTAATAGTAAACGTTTATATATGTTTATTTGTTCGAGATTGAATGTCAGTTATTTAAATAAAAAAACCCGCATAATTCAATGAGGTTAGATGAAACCCCAAATATACATGGTTAGGGCAACCGGGGCTTTTCGAACTTCCTGCGATGCAGAAGCAAACTATCGGCAAGCCGATATTCAGGCCTGTTCTTGAAATCCCGAGTTGTGACCGTTTAGTTTATAGCGTTGAGTTTCAAAACGTATCTTGAATTGATGCGGGTATATTGAAATATTTTTCAAAGAACGTTTATTCCTTTTCCAGATAACTGTTAAGCAGTTTATCGATGTTCACCAGCTTTTCCTTAAGAGGCTGCTGATATTCAACTTTTTTTTCACTACTTAATAATTCCACACTAATTTGCAATCCCACCATTGCCAACAAATCTTGCTTATCTCTGAAAGCATAGTTTGCTGCAAATTCCTGCAACTTCTCATTGATTCGCTTACCGGCTTCCCTCAGGGATATTTCTTCTTCTTCGCTTGTAACGCTAAGTCTGTATGGCCTGTCAGCGATTATTACTGAAATAAATTGTTCCTTCATCAGTGTGAAAATTTGCGGTTATCTGTTTAAAAGCGAATAGCACTTTTCAATTTCCCGCAAAAGATCATTAATTTTTTGTTTTGCCTGTGATGAGTCTCCCCTCTCAAGCACTTTGACAACTTTTAATGTTTGAATTTCATACCTCAACTCAGCAATGATATCAGTCTTTTCGTCTATTGCTGATTTTAAATCAGACACTTCCACTTTTAAACTGCCATTTTCTGTATTTAGCTGGTCAATCTGAAATACTAATCTCTTAATTTTAGTCTCAAATCCTTCAACTATCAGAGGCAAATCATCCATAAAAAGAAACCTTTATATAATATTAACAAAGGTATTACTTTTCGCATAAATTTAGTTATTTTTTTTTAATAAAAGAAGTAGTTTGAAGAAATATTAATCATTTTTTATCATTGGTTTTTTATTCGCAAAAAGATGTAATATTTTCTGTTGTATGACATATATGTCATTTTATCTATTATTTTTGCACTTTAATATGCTATTTATGAGAGAAGAATTCTTATCCTATTTATGGGAATACAAACTAATTCAAAAAGAATTACTGCATACAACACAAGGACAGGAATTAGAAGTAATTTCGCCCGGGACAAAAAATACCGATTCAGGACCGGATTTCAGTGCAGCAAAAATAAAAATTGGGAATACAATTTGGGCAGGGAATGTTGAAATACATATTAATACATCTGATTGGAAGAATCACAAGCATCATAACGACCCTGCATATTCAAATATAATATTACACGTAGTTTATAATAACGATATTCAAGAAACCAATAACTACTCTTCTTTCCCACAGCCCTGTCTTGAGATAAAAAATTACTATGACAGTAGATTGTTTTCAAACTTTCAGCTTCTAATAAATAGCAAAAACTGGGTACCATGTCAAAATTTTATTGAATCAGTAAATAATGTAATTATTTCAAGTTGGCTAAATAGAATGCTAATAGAAAGATTAGAGCATAAATCTGAGGAAATACTGCATTTTTTGAAGTATAATAACAACAACTGGGATGAAGTATTTTATCAATTTCTTGCCAGAAACTTCGGATTTAAAATTAACAAAACACCATTTGGTTTGCTTGCTCAAAAAACTCCTCTTTCTATTATCCAGAAACACAACGACCAACTCATTCAAATTGAAGCTATCATATTCGGTCAGGCAGGAATGTTAGATAGCTCACAAACTGACATTTACCCAAGAACTCTTTTAAAGGAATATAACTTTTTAAAGAACAAATACAATCTTGCTTCTATCGATAAGAAACTTTGGAAACAATCGAAACTAAGACCGGCAAATTTCCCATGCATAAGATTATCTCAGTTTGCGATGCTTTTACATAATAAAGGAAAACTTTTCAGAGATTTAATTAACTCCGAAACAGCTGATGAAATAATAAACATAATCAAAACACACAGCTCTCCGTATTGGGCAGAGCATTACAATTTCGACAAACAATCTGCCCAAAAAAACAAAACTTTGGGGCCAGACTCAATTCAAAATATAATCATAAATACAATAGTTCCATTTATGTTTGTTTACGGCAAAGAAAGAATGGACAATAACCTTGTTGAAAAGGCGATAGAAATAATCACAAAGCTTCCGCCCGAGAAAAATCAAATAACAAGCAATTGGATAAAGCATGGCTTAATGCCATTAAATGCTGCAGATTCGCAAGCACTTATCGAGATGCGAAAAAACTATTGTATTTCAAAAAAATGTCTAGATTGTGCAATAGGACATTGCGTTATAAAAGGCAACTAATCAGTCTTTATCTGCAAAAGAAATCTTAAAAGTAGTTTCACCAGGCTTAGAAACAATATCAAAAGTTCCATTAATTTGTTCATTAACCAAAACCTTTATTAATTGCAATCCAATAGTCTGCTTCATAGAAAGCTCTTCGATGTTTTTAAAACCTACACCGTTATCAGAAATCTCAATATCATAAAAGCCATCCTGATATCTATAGATAACAGACAATACAGGTATGATACTATCATCGCTATCTAAAAGCTCTTTGGGAAATCCGTGTATTAATGCATTTGATACTATCTCATTAATAACAATTCCAAGAGGAATAGCAAAGTCTATATCAAGATAAACTTCCGAGATATTTAAATCTAAGTGAACTTTCCCCTTTCTCTTGTAGAAGTTCATTAGATCACTGATAATTGTATTAATGAAAGAGGCAAAATCGACATAAGAGTAACTAATTGACAAATACAAATTATCATGAACTAGAAGAATGCTTTTAACTCTATTTGACAGCTCCATAAACTTTTTGAGAGTTTTTTCATGCATTCCTTTTTTCGTAAGTGTTTCAATTAATGAAACAATAATCTGCATATTGCTCTTAACCCTATTGATTATTTCGCTAATCAGTATTTCTTTTTCAGTAATATCGGCCTTAATTTGCTCCTCGACCTGCATTCTTTCTGCAATTTTAAGCTGAAGTTGCTTATACGATTCAATTAAATCATTAGTGCGCTCCTTAACCCTGACATCAAGAAGTTCTTTAATTTTATTCATTTTAACTTCAACATCTTGCCTATAAAGTATCTCTTCTTTTAATGCAATTGCTTCCCTATTGTCGCTTCCAAAGACTACTATACCTAGGGTATCACCAAATGAGTCATTAATCAATGAAAATGACAACAATAATGGAATGGTATTTCCATTACTTCCAATAATATTAAACTCTATATTTTCAAGCGAAGCTCCTTTTAGAACTTTATTTAAGCTAATTTCAATAAACTCTCTTTCAACAAAAGTATCCGGCAAATATGTTTGAATAAGGTCAAATTTATTATGCTCAATCAATTTCAAAGAATACGAATTAATATTACTTATATAAAACTGAGGATTAATAAAAACCAAGAATTTTTGCATTTCTTTTAAAACAACTTCTGTGGCAATATTTTTTGAGTCATAAGAATTTTTGTTTCTTGCAACTACATGACCCGATGCCAATATCCATGCAACAGCTGACAAATACGACAAGTTAAAACTTACCGAGTCAAGAAAATAAAAGAAAACAACATCATAGATTAAATAAAAAGCAAGAAAAAAAATTAAAGAATAGCTTTGCAGTCTTTGATGCAATCTTAAATTCTCTTCTTCTTTAGGTGCTTTATAATAATTCAGCAGAAAAATTGCCACCAAAATGCTAACTACAAAAAACACAAAACAGAAGTTGTTTAGGTCAGAGACATTCACGACCAAGGGAAATTGATTGAATTCATTAACAAAAGTAAATTTTGCGTCTTCTCCGATAAATGCCAATGAATACAAAACAAAAAAGCAAATTAAGAAAACCAGACTCAGAATAATAAACTTAACTTTATTAAGAAATTCATTTTCAATATATTCAAAAACAATAGCCAGAATAATAAAAGGGATAAAAGAATATCCAAAGGACGAAATTTTAAAAGCCAAATCAATATAGAATGCGTCTGCAGCAATATAAGCCATAGCATATCCCAACGACCAAAGTGCAAGCAGAATAGCATTAATCAAGTAAAGAATATTCAACCTCAGGTTGGGATTTTTTATAAAAACCATAATTCCAACCTGCATATAAACAATGCATGTAATAATAGAAATAATTGCAAAAAATAGCATAGACTATCTATTTGTATTACTTTAAAAATTCTAACACAACCTTTGTTCCATCAGCTGACAGAATATTTAAATTTCCTTTTAAATGCTTTTTCACTATTATATCAACAAGATGTAGCCCGATTGCTTCCGGCTTATCAATATTTTTTTCCCAGCTTATTCCCACACCATTATCGCTAACAACAAGGCAATAATTGATATCTTTTTTAAAAAATTCTATCTCAATAATATGTGGTTGTTGGAGTTTTTTTGCTAAATAGCCTTTGGTTGGAAAGGCAAATTTCAGAGCATTCGTTAATAATTCAACAAACACAATTCCACATGAGATGGCCATATCGATATCAAGATCTTCGTCGGAAATATTAAGCCTGAAAAGAATATTTTTATTCCCTTTGTGCAAAGAATATAATTCTCCTGTAGTTTTTTTCAAAAATGAACCGAAATTAATTCGAGATAATCTCGGCAAGGAATAGAAAACTTCATGCACATTTGAAATACTTCTAACCTTATCGCCAAGCTCTTTCAATTTAATTGCAGATTCTTTATCAATATCCTCGTGAGTAGCCAACATATTTATCAATGAAATAATTATTTGGATATTGTTTTTAACTCTATGATGAATTTCTTGAATTAAAGCAACCTTTTTGTTAAGATCACTCTTTATTTGCAGCTCAACTCTCTTTCTTTCAAGAATTTCATTTTTTAACTTTTCATTGGCTTGAAATATTTCCAGAGTTTTCTTTTCAACCAAAGATTCAAGATCTTTTTTTATTTTCTGCAATTCTTTTTCTCTAGAAATTCTATCAATAATTTCTTGTTTCAATGCAAGTTTTTGTCTGTAATCATTGCATATTAAAACAAAACCTAATGGATTTCCATAATTGTCTTTATTTAGAAGACAGGCTAAGACAACAGGAATCTGCTCATTTTTATTGTTTATTAAATTTACGTTGTAAACATCTGATAAGCCGGTCTGATATGACTTCTTCAACATACCATTAATAAAGTCTGATTTATCAAACAATTTATCAAACGATAATTTCTGCAGTTCATACTTTTCTATTCCTATACTTTTTAATAAATGTTTGTTTGAAGCGACAATTTTTCCATCAATATCAAGAAATAAAATAAAATCCTTCACTTGATCAAGTATTAGAAAATCAAGAATTTCAGGACTACTTAATGTAGGCTTAAACTTTACCAGTAGATAGTAAAACAGACCAGTGGTAAAGACTACAAATAATGGAGTTGTTGAGGCTGCAAAATCTAAATGAATAGCAGAGGCAACATAATACGTAAACATAATAACGGGTGCTAGCACTCCAACAATTAACAAAAAATTAAATGCCAGTTTTCTCTCCCTGTTTGTTTTAGCTTTTTGTTTCCATTCTTTAATTATGAACAGCGAAAAAATACCACAAAAAATAAAATTAATAATCGACAATAAAAACCAAGAAGATTGATACAGAGGGCTTACTTGCCAAACACCTTTAACAAATTCAAATTCTTTAATACTATTCAAATCCAGTATTAAGTATTTATACATTAAAAAGCCATAAGTTGGTAAAAGAATATATCGAATAACATTTATGAAAACAATGTTTTGAGACTTTGAAATCCTAAAAAAGAAGAAAGCTAAAAGCCCGGGGATGCCCGCTCTGGCAACCGATGATAATCTGTAATAAATACTAAACTCTTCATAGTCTTTTGTAATTTGCATTAAAAAAATAAATAAAACATAGATAAAAATGTTGAAGCAGACAAATGCAAATTCTTTAGCTGCAATAGCTCTCTTTTCGAAGAAAAAAAGATATATTACCGCCTGAATGAATAAGACAGAGGCAATTAATGAAAATAACGCATAGCTATTCATTAAAACGGTATTTAAAAATTATTCTATAAAACAACTTTATATTCAGCACGACAATGAATAGAGAGAGCACTAGCTAAGATACTCAATAAATCTTTATTATAAGCACACAGACAAAACTATTCCTGATCGCTTAAATATCTTTCAGCTTCAATTGCAGCCATGCATCCTGTTCCGGCAGCAGTAACAGCCTGTCTGAACACATGGTCTTGAACATCACCTGCTGCAAAAACTCCCTCAATATTAGTTTGAGTTGTTCCCGGCTTTGTTAATATGTATCCGTTTTCATCTAGCTTTAGCTGACCTTTAAATATATCCGAATTAGGCTTGTGTCCAATGGCGATAAAAACCCCCTGAACATCTATTTTGACATCTTTGTTTCCTTTTATATCATGAACAATAAACCCATCAACCGTTTTATCTCCAACAATTTCCTTAGGGATATGACTCCAAAGTACCTCAATGTTTTTTGTTTTCAATATTCTATTTTGCATTGCTTTAGATGCCCTTAGCTCGTCTCTGCGGTGAATTAGATAAACTTTTTTACATAATTTTGACAAATAAGAAGCCTCCTCACAGGCAGTATCACCACCGCCAACAACTGCAACGTCCTGTCCTCTATAAAAGAACCCATCGCAAGTAGCACATGCTGAAACGCCAAAACCATTAAACCTTTTCTCTGATTCGATGCCAAGCCATCTTGCAGAAGCTCCGGTAGCAATAATAAGTGTCTCTGCCAAAACAGTCTTATCTCCGTCTATAATCACTTTGAATGGCCTTTTGCTCAAATCAGTCTCAGTAGCAATTCCCCATCTGACATCGGTACCAAATCTTTCAGCTTGTTTTTTTAATAATTCCATCATTTCAGGCCCTGTAATACCATCTGCAAATCCCGGAAAATTTTCTACTTCTGAAGTAATTGTAAGTTGTCCGCCTGGTTGTAATCCCTGAAAAACAACCGGCTTCAAATCGGCTCTGGCAGCATAAATTGCAGCAGTATAACCGGCAGGACCAGATCCTAGAATTAAACATTTAATTTTTTCTTCCATATTTTATAGTTTTTTCAAAAGTATATAATAATCGCGATATGTTAAAAAAAACCGAATATTGGAAAACAATATTCGGTAGTAATTCAATAATTAAAACTCTAAAAACCCACACTTAACTTTAATGCATTAGAAAAATATTTATCATATTTTGTTGAAACATCTTGTACTCCATCAAAAAGATTGAAGAAAGTGTATCTATATCCTAATTCATAACCTAATCTTACCTTATTGTTAAGCTTAAACCCAAATCCAATACCTACAGGTATTGTTGGCTGAATCTGACTATATTCAACTTCCACTCGATGCCTTCTGTTAAATTCATCATAAACTCTTAAGTCATTAAAAAACACTCCTATACCGGTAAATAAATAAGCATCTGCAATAGTGTTTTTTAAGAAAGGAGCATGAAACTCGGTTTTCCCAAAAAACTCAAAAACATCATTTTCAAATCTGTACCCGGAATAATTATTAGCAACAGTACTTTGGACACCAATATAGCTACCGTAATCCATTCCAAAACTAGCAGCAAAATAGCTTGTAAATTTATATTTTGTATAAATGCCAAAATTCAACCCCAGATTACTAAACTGATAGCTAACAAAATCGCCAAAAGCCATTTCTTTAGAATCTCCAATATCTGCAACTGCATGAGAAGAACCTATAGATAGGCCAAGCTCCCATTTATTTGGCACATTAACCACTCTATCTCTTCTAGAGGTTGATAAAGGCTCTTTAGGCGAATTCTGCACACCTTGATTTTCAGTAGATGCAGGGCTGCCATTTTCTGTATATCCACCCGGAATATTACTATTGCTTTTTGCTTTAGGATTTTTGAAAGCACTTCTTTTTGAAGTCGCATGAGTTTGAGATTTGGAGTTTTGCTCAGCAACAGTTTTCTTACTAAAGAGTCTCTTAAAAAAACTGTCATTTCCATTTTTATAGTTAGGAAAATTACTGAATGCTACAAACTCGGATAATTTGAGTTCACTATTCAATGAGAAAGAAGCTTCATTTTGTTCGTTTACAATAATGTAAAAATTGCTCTCAGCATTTGCTAGGCCTGAAAGCATTAAAATCAGTGAAACACTTAAAAAGCACTTAATATTTAATAACATCATTTTTAAGATTTAGGTTTATAGATATACTTGTTGGTCAATAAATAAAAAAATCGAAACTTACTACAGCAATAAGGAATACAAAAAAAACAAATACAACATTCTTTGCATTATGGCAACAAATGTATGAAAAAAAATCAGTGTGTAATCAGATTTTTGTTTAAAAAATATCAACAAAATAAATTAACATTTATTAACGGAAGGTAAAAAAATGAGGTTTAAGATTTTGTAGCAAAAATTGCTTATAATTCTTAAACCTCAACCATTCATATCTTGATATTATCAGAATTTTCTTCTTTTATTCTTCATATCAATGAAGTAAGTAAATTTTGCAGCAGTAAAATAATAACTGTTGTATCCTTCACTCCATGGGCGGGTAAACCCGTTTAGATAACTTGTAAATGTTTTTCTCCAGCCAATATCAATACCTACACGGTATTTTTTCATAAAAGTATAATTAGCTCCCAAACCAATAGGAAAAACAACCTGATATTTAGAAAATTCATCATACACAAATGTGTCAGGATTAGGCACAGTAAGTATAGGATTGTGATAGAAACCACCCACTCCTAAATAGCCATAAATATCTAAAGGGATATCATAATATATTCTTGGAGCGTAAATTTCAGTAATAAATGCCAATTCATAAATATTATTTTCGAAAGCAAAACCTCTATTGTATCTGGATGAATTAGGCGGCGACAATGAGTCGGCACCATGAATATGTCCGTAGTTAAAAGTGAGCCCTGATACAAAAGTGTGATTAAATCTATACTTAGCAAATGCACCTAGATTAATACTGGTAGTTTCGAATTGAGTATCCATTATAAAACCTCTAGCATCAGACCTACTACCACCTATCTCAGTTAATGAATTTGAAGTTCCAATATTGGGCCCAAATTCCCACCCTTTAGGAGTAAGCGCTTTACTTCTCCTCGATTGTTTGATTGGCTTTCTAGCCTGTGAAGGAGGACGAGATCCACTAAACACTCTTCTGATTATTCTTGTGTAAATTGGAGGCTTTGAATTACTTGGTGGCGCAGATGCCATCACAATATTAACACTTATGCCATTATCCAAAATGCCAATCAGAAATATGACTAAAACAATTGCTAGCTTTTTCACAACAATATGTATTTAGGTGAATAAAAGATTATTGCTTATCGCTATATTGAAAAAAATTTGAACTGTTATTGTTGTAAAATAATTTGTAAATGTAATAAATTTTTGAAAATAAATATAATCAAAATATATTTAGTGCATAAACTAACAAAATCAAAAAACAAACAATTAAAGCTTTACCACAAAAAACAAAACAATTTTATTATTACCTTTAGACTATATTTGTATTCTGTAGATAATTTCGCGATAGAAAGTATTTAATATTAACATTTACTAAACAAATTTTATTATCTTGTGTTCAAAATTAACCTGCTTAAATGATGAAAACATCAGAAAAACATCAGACAAGGCCTTTTAAGGTATTGCTAATAGATGATGATGAAAGTATAGTTAAGACTATTGAGAAGATACTGGTTAATAAAAATTACATCATATACTCTTCTTTATCAGGCCAAGACGCCCTTACTCACATAAGTAATATTATCCCTGACATAATACTGCTAGACATTTTGATGCCAAAAATGGATGGATATGAAGTATGCAAAGCGATTAAGCAAGACAGCAGATTTGAGAATGTTCCGGTTATCTTCATCACAGAAAGTAATGACCCTGACAATATCATAAAAGCATTTGAATCCGGGGGAGTTGACTACATATTAAAACCCTTCAATCATAAAGCATTACTCGCTAGGCTAGATACTCATCTGCAGCTTAAAGTGTCTCAAGAAACATTAAAAGAATTGAACAAGGTCAAATTGAAGTTCTTTTCTATCATGACTCGTGACATAAAAGACCATTTGATAGGTGTAAAAGGTATTGCAGACTTTTTAGTACAAGATTTAGAGCAAGATTGTGAATCCAATACTGAAGGAATTAAAATGGCAAAGATACTCCAGGATGATTCTAAAAGACTATATGAATTATTGGAAAACTTAATAGAGTGGGCTTCTATTGAAATAGGTCAAATGACTTTTAATCCTAAAGAAATTAGCATAAAAGAATTCATTGCTGAAAAAATACAATTATTACAATTTTATGCAACCGACAAAAAATTAATAGTTAATCTTGATTGTGAGGATGATATAATTTTAAAAACAGACCCTGAGGCATTAAAAACGATATTTTTAAAAATCCTTTCTAACGCAATAAAATATAATAATCCTAAGGGAACAATAGATATTAAAATTATCAGAAAAAAGAATAAGTGTGTTTTTTCAATTATTGACACCGGAATTGGTATGGATGCCGATGTTATTAACAATATTTTCAGATTAGACACCCCACATCCCAAAACTATAGGCACCGCAGAGGAAAAAGGCGCAGGACTTGGACTAATAATTTGCAAATCTATAATTGACAAACTAAATGGTAAAATATTAATTGAAAGCAAAAAATTCAGAGGTGCTAATGTAACATTTGAAATTCCTGATTTCGTAAAATAAAAAACAAAATATCAGCTAAGAAAAAAATTATAAAACAATTACCTATGAAAAACATTAAAAAGCTTGGTGTAATTATTTCAATTCTTGCAATACTTATAACTGCATCATGTAAACAAAAGAGCATTTCATCCACTAACTCAACTAATGACAACAATATTGAAGTAAATTCGGATATGAAGCAATCTGTAATAGAGGGTAACAATAAATTTGCAATAGGGATAATGCAGAATTTGAAATTTGCAGAAGAAAATAGTATTATTTCACCCTACAGCATTAGCACTGCATTGGCTATGACTTATGGGGGAGCTAGAGGAAAAACAATGAATGAAATGTCTAGTGTAATGAAATATTCATTAGAACAAAATAGTTTTCACCCAACATTCAGTGCTTTCATGAGTGACATTACTTCAATATCTTCTGAAAAAGCCGGATTTGAATCAGCAAATGCGATTTATGCACAAAAAGATTATGATTTTTTGTCTGAATTTTTTGAGTTGATAAATAAAAACTATGGGTCAGCTTTAAAATTTGTAGATTTCCACAAAGGCAATAGAGAAGATATAAGGCAAGAGATCAACAAATGGGTTGAATTAAAAACAAAGTCTAAAATTACCGAGCTAATTGCACCAAATATTTTAAGTGAAGATACAAGAATGGTATTGGTAAATGCAATATATTTTCTTGCTGAATGGGAAAAGGAATTTAACAAGGAACTTACTTACAGCGACTCTTTTTATCCCAATAACGGAGACCCGCAAAAAGTTAATTACATGAAAACAACAGATAATTTCATGTATATACAAAGCAAAGGTTATGAAGCTATTGAATTGCCATATAGTGGAAATAAATTCTCTATGATGATGGTATTGCCTGAGAGCAAAACTGATTTTAGCTCGTTTATCAAGAGTTTTAGCTATGATGATTTCAATACTATTACCTCAAACTTTGCAAAAAAACAAGTTGAAGTTAATATTCCAAAATACAAAATTGAAACTGCAACCGAATTGCAAAAAGTTTTAATTCAAATGGGTATGCCTTTAGCATTTTCAAATAAAGCAGACTTTTCAGGTATGACAGGCAAACAAGACCTTAAAATCGACAAAGTAATTCATAAAGCATTTGTTGAGGTTGATGAGAAGGGCACTGAAGCTGCAGCAGCAACTGCTGTTGTTATGATAAGAAAAACTGCCGCTGTCGAGGATATGTCTCAAAAAATAATATTCAAAGCAGACAGACCATTTTTATTCTTTATTAAGGAGAATAATAATAACACAATAATTTTCATGGGAAGTGTTATAAATCCTTAATTGCTGCTAAAAGCCTTCATTGTCAAAATATTGACTCAGTTGTTTAAGATTACTGTCGAAAAGAGAATATAATTCTTCTTTGTAGGTAAAGTTTTCTTGTTTATGACAAGCATCGATAAATGAGAGAAGCTGGTAAAACCTTGATGCACCAATAGTACCCGACAAGCCTTTAAGTGTATGAACTGATCTGGAAAGCATTTCTTCATTATTGGTTTCAATATATGATTTCATTTCCTCAACAATTTCATAGCTTTCTTCAATAAATGAGTCAATAATTTCCTTAAGTAGTTCTGGCTTGTTTCTAGTTTGAAATCTTAACTTTTCCATATTTGCAGGGTTAAATACCGGGAAATTGGAAAAGTCCGGAATTTCATTTTGAGGTTTTTCCGTCATAATGTAATAAGATTATTTTTCTGATGATTTATTTGTCCATTTTATAATTTTCGCATACAGATCTTCAGCCTTTACAGGCTTTGAAATATAATCATCCATACCTGCATTAATATATTTTTCGGCATCACCTTCAAGTGCATTAGCGCTCAAAGCAATTACTGCGGGGAGGTCTTTAAATCTTGTTTTCATATGTTTATTTGCAGTAACTCCATCCATAACAGGCATTTGAATATCCATAATAATCAGGTCAAATTTTTCATCTTTCTCGAGAATATCTAGTGCTTGTTGTCCGTTGTATGCAATTTTGACTCTGCATCCTGCATTTTCTAGCATCATTCGGATAATTTTCTGATTTATAATTTTATCCTCAACAAGCATAATATCAAGGTTAAGGTTAAGATTTTCCTTAACAACAGGCTTTTCTTCTTTAGGTGCAATAAATAGATGATCTAACTTTTGAACCTTTACTGTAAAGAAAAATGTAGTACCCTGCCCTTCATTATTATTTTTCACGCCTATTTCACCGCCCATTAATTTAACTATACTTCGGCATATTGACAGGCCAAGACCTGTTCCCTCATGCACTCGTTTAAGTGAAGTATCTATTTGTGTAAATGGTTGGAAAAGCTTATCCATAGATTCTTCACTAATTCCAATTCCCGTGTCAGTTACTTCAACATATAATTCAACATCATTAATAACTTTCTTGTTTAAGGCAATTATAATTTTCACTCCACCTTCCGGTGTAAATTTCACTGCATTTGAAATTAGATTGGTAAATACCTGCATTAATCTATTTTCATCTGCTGAAATAAACTCCGGAACCTCAGGTTTAATCTCAATAGAAAATGACAGGACCTTTTGCTTTGTGAGAGCAGCAAATAATCCTTTAATTCGTTCAATGCTTTCATAAAGATTAAACTCAATAGGTTTCAGATGCAATTTCCCTGCTTCAATTTTTGACAAATCAAGTACATCATTAATAATATTTAAAAGACTCTCTGAGGAATGCTTAATTGTGTTGGCATAATCAAGTTGTTCTTCTGATAAAGATGTTTTTAAAAGAAAATCTATCATCCCAAGTATACCATTCATTGGTGTTCTCATTTCATGGCTCATATTAGCCAAGAATTGTTGCTTCATTTCAGAAGTTTTCACTGCAATTTCTACATTATTTTTGAGTTCCTGATTAGCAACTTGTTCAGTAACATCCTGAACTGTACCGATTAATAATATAGGTTTTAGTTTATCATCAAAATTTATCTGAGATGTAGCCCTAATATGCTTAATAGTACCTGCAAAGTCAACAATTCTATAATTAGAGTTTATATCAGACACATTGCCACTATAAATTTTATGCATCTGACTGACTATATGTTTTCTATCTTCCGGATGAACCAATGCTCTAAATTCATCATCATTAAATGATTTACGTTTCTCAGGAGAAACGCACATAATATCGAAATAAGATTCTGAAAAAACCTTCCTGCCGGATTTTAAATCCCACTCCCAATTACCAATTTTCGCTATTTTTTGCGCTTGGTAAAGTTTCTCATGGCTTTCATTTAAAGCTTGCTCCATATTTTTAGAGTCAATTATTTGAGCCAACTTTTCGGCAATACTCTTGATTAAAATTTTCTCACTAAACTGGAATGGATCCTTATTTACATTTGGCTTTTCTTCCAGATATCCGATTTTTATATGTCCTAATTTTTTCTTTTGAATTTTTATAGGAGTTATAAAAACCCAAGGTGTTTCAATATAATTTTCGCTTCGGAATATTTCACTTCCGTATAAAACTTCGACATAAACATCATGCGAATATTTGATGCCATTTGGTATTATATCGATTGCTTTTTTAAGCAATTCTTCAAATGTAATTCCGGGCACACTTGTGAGATCAGATACATCAAACAAACAGTTAAGTTGTTTAATTTTTTGATTCAGATTAGCAGTGGCTTCCTGAAGCTGATAGTTAGACTTTTTGCTTTCAGTTACATCAAGTAAAACGATAACTGAACCATAAAACCTTTGATTTTCATCAAGTAAAGGGGATACGCTGAAATGTCCCCAAAAGTCATCATCATCAAGGCTACTTAATTGAATTTCAAACTGATCGGCAACTCCTATTTTCCTAAGCTCAAAACTTTCTAAATAGGCTTTTCGCTGCTCGTCGTTTCCAATAAAGCTTTTTATTGGCTTCATTTTTATCTGCTCAAAGGTTGCGCTGAGCATCTGGCAAGCTTTACTGTTAGCAAATTGTATATTGTCATTTTCATCAGCCATTATCAGGCCTTCATTCATAGTCTTAATCAACTTGCTATATCTGTCTTCGCTTTTGCGCAAAGCAGACGTAATTTCATCTCTTTCTGCAATTGACTGTTGTAGTTTAGATATGAATGATTTCTTATCTCTGTTACTTTTATAAAAAACAATTAAAAGTCCGGACAGTAAAAGGAGAATGAATATTGCAAAAAAGTAAATAATTGAGTTCCTCTGTTTAAGGCTTTGATAAAGCTTATTAATTTCATATGCTTCATCTTTTCTGGCTTCGAGAAGATTTGCCTGTCCATGGAGATTTTTAAAATTCAGCTCTTTACTAATAGACACATATGTGAGCATGTCTTCATAAGCTTCTTTTTGTTTACCCATTTCAAAATTGAGCCTTGCCCTGTCTGAGTAAAAATTGATAAGCATAGACCTAAGTCCAATTTGCTTCATAATAAGAAGGCCTTCATTTATATGTAACTCAGCCTTGTCATATTGCTTTAACTCAAGATAAGTAACGCCCTGATTTCTAGTAACAAGCCCATACAGAGGTATATTATAAAACATTCTCAAAACACTGTCGGACCTTGAATAATAGTTTAGAGCAAGTTCCAATTCCTTCATTTCTCTGTAGACATTTCCAATATTGTTGTATATTATTGCTTGGCTATGGATATCTTCAATTCCCGTAGCCATAATAAACGCCTGATCATAGAAGAAGAATGCCATTTCAAAATTCTTATCAACTATATTAAGCGTCCCAATATTATTAAACACCCTAATTGTAACTTTATGGAAATCGTTGGGCAATGATATTTTCAGCGCAGCATCATAATATTCTCTTGCTTTATCGATTTTCTCAAGATTTCTATAAACCATCCCCATATAATTTAAAGAGCTGGCTTCTCCATAAAGATATTTGTGTGTTTCAGAAATTCGAAGAGCTTCGTGGTGATTTTCTACGGCCATATAATATATGCCTCTTTGTCTTAACAGATTGCCAAGTTGATTTTTAATATTGACTGCTAATTCGGGATATTTATCAGGGTCTAGCAGTTCATCTGCCTCATTATATAGTTGCTCGGCATCATAGTATTTACCCATAAGCATATACAATTGGGCTAGATTATCAATTGTTAAAATATTTACAGGTAAATTACTTATCTGTTTTGCCATTTCAAGAGCTTCTAAGGCAAAACTCTCCCTTTGTTCAATATTGAAGTTTTTATAGTCATTAGATTTGGCAACTAAATCAGAAATACTATCGGGCAATGCAACTATATTGTTTTCAACGCCATATGTAAAAATAGTTGAAACAGATAAAAGCAAAAAAACAATGAAATTTGTAAAGGTTCTTGAATTCATAAAGCCAACATATAGGTCTGAAAAACTTCATAAAAATACAAAAAACAGATAATAAATTAAGATTTTTTAAAAAAGCCTTGCTCTTTTTATTAAAAAAGAAAACAAAACCTTTTCAAAGCCCTCATTTATATCAGCATCCACGAAATCTATTTGATATTGAAGGCACTTCATTTTGAGTGTTTTGAAGTAATCAGAAAGGGCATTTTGATACTTTTCTTTAATTCCTCCGGGATTTAATTTAATTTCATTGCCGGTTTCCATATCAATAAACCTTAAAGGCCTGTTTGTAAAATCAAACTTAAGCTCTTTTTGTTTATCATAAACATGGAATAAAATTACTTCGTGCTTATTGTGTTTCAGATGCTTTAATGCAGAGAAAACCTCAGCAGGATCTTCAGCATTTACGAGCATATCGCTAAATACTATTACCAATGATCTTTTATGAATACTATCTGCAAGCAAATGAAGACTTTCAGAGGTTGCAGACAATTTGTGGATTGGTTGATTTTCTCTTTTAATGATGCTGTTAAGATGTGCAAACAGCATTTTTTGATGAGTACTGTTTGAGCGGGGTTTATAATGAGAATCTACTTTATTTGAAAAAGTACTTAACCCCACCGCATCTCGCTGCTTATTCATTAGATAAATTAGAGATGCTGCAGACATTACAGAAAATTCAAGTTTATTAAACTGTTCAGGACTTTTATTTTCCAGAGGAAAATACATAGATGAAGAGTTATCTATAATAATTTGGCATCTTAGATTAGTTTCCTCTTCAAAGCATTTCACAAAAAGCTTTTCTGATCTGGCAAATAACTTCCAATCTATGTGCCTGGTAGATTCTCCTTGATTATAAATTTTATGTTCAGCAAACTCTACCGAAAAACCATGAAAAGGGCTCTTGTGGAGCCCTGTAATGAAACCCTCAACTACTTGCTTGGCAAGGAGTTCAAGATTTTCAAATTTCTTAAAAATTGCCTGGTTAAAACCGGGATTATTCATTATATGATATTAAATGAAGTAGTCTTAGAAAAGCAACTACAACAATGCGTCAATTTTAGCCGAAAGTACATTTTTAGGTACGGCACCAACTTGCTTATCTACTACTTCTCCTTTTTTGATAAACAATATTGTAGGAATGTTTCTAATTCCAAATCTTGCTGAAATTCCGGGATTACTGTCGACATCAACTTTACCAACCAATGCCTTACCTTCATATTCACTAGCAAGCTCGTTAACAATAGGAGCTATCATTCTGCAAGGGCCACACCACTCTGCCCAAAAATCAACAAGAACAGGCTTATCTGATTTAATAACCAATTCTTCAAAGTTCGCGTCTGTAAATTCTAATGCCATTTTATTACGTTTTTAGTTATTGAATAATTATTTACAAATTTTATAACAAACATACTATCCTAATTGTTCTTTTCCAATTTTTTTTTAGCAAAAAAAATCATTAGTTAAGCTTATAATCAATTTCCATTCTATTTAGCAGGTTGTTTAAAAAATCATATGGTTCAACCCTAAATGATTTTGACTCTAGAGTAACTGCGCTTCTATCTTCAGAATCGATAAGATTAATCTTCAATTTTGCGTTTCCTTGATATTTTTCAATATACATTCTTAAAATTTCAATAGTTCTTTCCGACAAAGTTTCAAGAGGCAGATTTAATAAAAGGTTGTTTGACACATTACCTCCCAACTCGCTCAGAAGTCCCATTTGAGTAATTCTCACTTCCAATTCATTAGACCTAACATTCTTCCTAACAGCGGCCCTTATAAATACAGAATTATCTTTAACCAGCAAGTGTTTATATTTCAGATAATCTTCAGAGAAAAGGAAAAACTGATGACTGTCTTTATAGTCTTCCAATGAGAATGCACCATATTGATTACCGCTCTTTTGTGATATCTTATGTCGAACATCAGTAACTATTCCGGCTAAAACTATATCAATTTTGTTTAAGCTTGAAAGATCTTTAAGCTGGTCAACAGAAGTATTACTGAATGACTTAATTCTAACTCTGTAGTTATCGAGAGGATGCCCTGAAAGATACATTCCTGTAACTTCTTTTTCATTTTTGAGCATATCCAGCTTTGACCAATGTTGGCAATCGGGTAGCTCCGGGTCAGGAATTGAGATCTCTTCTGAGTCGCCAAATAGATTCATTTGAGAAGTGTTTTCCTGATTGCTAACCATATTCGCATGTCTGATAATTTTGTCAACAAAGTTTGATTCCCCATTATTATCGCTAAAGAAAAACTGTGCCCTATGAGTATTAAGGCAATCGAAAGCTCCGCTAAGAGCCAAAGCCTCAAATGTTTTTTTATTCACAATTCTAAGATTAACTCTAGCAGCAAAATCAAAAATGCTTTTATAAGGCCCATTATTTCTTCTTTCATCAACAATATTCTCGACTGCACCTTCACCAACACCCTTTACAGCACCAAGTCCGAATCTAATCTCCCCTTTTTCATTAACATTAAAACTAAAGATACTCTCATTGATATCAGGGCCGAGAACAGGAATATTTTGCCTGTTACATTCATCCATAAAAAACCCAATCTTCTTTATATCGCTGAAATTGTGTGTAAGTACCGCAGCCATATATTCAGGCATATAATGAGCTTTCAGGTATGCTGTTCTAAAAGCTAGAACTGAATATGCAGCAGAATGAGAGCGGTTAAAACCATATTCGGCAAAATTTGCCATAATATCAAAAATCTCTTGAGCTTTCTTTTTATCAACTCCTTTTTCAACAGCTCCATTAACAAAAACATCTTTTTGCTTTGCCATTTCAGCAACATCCTTCTTACCCATAGCACGTCTCAAAATATCAGCAGCAGCTAAAGAGTACCCGGCCATAATTTGAGCAGCTTGCATAATTTGCTCCTGATAAACCATAATTCCGAAAGTAGGTTTCAGTATATCTTCAAGCCAAGGATGTAAGTATTTCGGTTTGTCGTAACCATGTTTACACTTGATGTAGGTAGGAATAAAATCCATTGGCCCCGGCCTATACAATGCGTTCATTGCAATAAGATCTTCAATATTGGTTGGTTTCAACTCCATTAAGCATCCACGCATGCCCTTTGATTCAAACTGAAATGTACCAACAGTATCGCCGGCTTGATAAAGTTGATAAGTTTTCTCATCATCAAGTGGGCAATTATCAATATCTACATCAACATTATGGCGTGCTTTAATGTTTTTCAAAGCCTCTTTAATGATAGAAAGAGTTTTTAATCCTAAAAAATCCATTTTTAGCATTCCGACAGACTCGGCATCTTTGCCATCATATTGAGTAACAGGCAAGTCAGAATCCTTTTGTTTACTAAGAGGAATACAATCTATAAGATCTTTTGGACCAATAATTACACCACATGCATGAACACCCGGATGACTATTTGTTCCTTCGAGTTGTTTAGCATAAATTAAAGTATCCTTAACAAGTTGTTCTCCATCATTTAAAGCACTTTTAAGATCAGGAATTTCTTTATAAGCTGCATCAAGGTTTGCCGCCTTATCAGGCACAAGTTTAGCAAGTTTATCAGCCTCACTCAAGGGCAATTTCAGAACTCTGGCAACATTTCGAATAGATGAACGAGCTGCCATTGTTCCAAAAGTTACAATTTGGGCAACCTTTTCCCTCCCATATTTATTAATAACATAATCCAGAACTTTATCCCTTCCTTCATCATCAAAATCAACATCAATATCAGGCATTGAAATTCTTTCAGGATTAAGAAATCTTTCAAAAAGTAAATTATATTTGATAGGGTCAATTTCTGTGATACCTGTACAATAAGCAATAATAGACCCGGCGGCACTTCCTCTTCCAGGCCCTACAGAAACTCCCATTTTTCTAGCTTCATTAATAAAATCCTGAACAATAAGAAAATAGCCGGCAAACCCCATATTCTTAACTACATCTAATTCTAGGTCTATTCTTTCTTGGACTTCGTTAGTTATTTCAGGGTAAAGTTTTTTTGCACCGTTGTTGGTAAGAAAAGTAAGATAATCATTTTCAGTTTCAAACCCCTCAGGGAGAGGAAACACCGGAAGAAGTATATTTTTTGTAAGAATATCAAATTCTTCAATTTTAGCAGCAACTAACATAGTATTTTCGAGTGCTTCAGGAATGTCTTTAAACAATTCCCCCATTTCTTTGGGGCTTTTTAAATATTCATTACCTGAATATTTCATTCTATTAGGATCATCGTAATCTTTATTTGTTTGCATACAAACAAGAATATCATGAGCTTTTGAATCCTCATCCTTTATATAATGCACATCGTTTGTAGCAATAAGTTTTACATTATATTTTTCTGAGAGCTTAATAAGACCTTCATTAACTCTATCCTGCTCGGGCCAACCATGCCTCATCATTTCAAGATAGAAGTCATCTCCAAAAATATCGATATATTCTTTTAAAACTTCTTCTGCTTTTTCAAAACCTAAAGATTCGAGTGCATAAGGAATTTCTCCTCCGAGGCATGCTGATGATGCAATTAATCCGGAACTATGTTCGCGAAGCAATTCCTTGTCTATTCTAGGAGTATAGTAAAACCCCTCTAAAAAGCCTTTCGAACAAAGCTTTGATAAATTCTTGTATCCTTCAATATTTTTAGCTAGCAGAATAAGATGAAAGCCTGATCTATCTTCTCTTCCTTTTTTCTCAAATCTACTGCCATCAGCTACATACATTTCGCAGCCAATAATTGGTTTTATTCCAAGCTTTTTGGCTATTTTCGTAAACCGCAACACTCCATACATATTCCCATGATCAGTAATTGCAAGCGATTTCATACCTAATTCGGAAGCTCTCTTCAATAATTTCTCAATTTCTGCTGCTCCATCAAGCAGACTAAATTCAGTATGTACGTGTAAATGAGTAAACTCTGTCATTATTATTATTCCTTTCTATTTGCTCTCAAAAATATACAAAAATTCCCCTCAAAAATTGATTAGTTTTTCACAAATAACATTTAATTATCAACTCAAAAAATAATTATTAACACATAATCACAAAAAGACAAACCAAATAAAATTAAAAGTGTTTAATATCTGAATTAAAGCAGTACTTTTGCAGGCTTAAAAATAAAAAAATGCAACAAAATATTAGAAATATTGCAATCATTGCCCATGTTGACCATGGCAAAACCACTTTAGTTGATAGGATTTTACATCAGTCTAAGCTCTTTAGAGACAATCAGGAAACAGGGGATTTAATAATGGACAGTAATGAGTTGGAGAGGGAAAGAGGGATAACTATATTATCAAAAAACTGTTCTGTAAGATATAATGATGTTAAGATAAACATCATAGATACACCCGGTCACTCTGATTTTGGAGGTGAAGTTGAGCGCGTATTGAATATGGCTGACGGAGTATTGTTGATAGTGGATGCATTTGAGGGTCCAATGCCACAAACCCGATTTGTATTGGAAAAAGCAATTCTTTTAGATAAAAAACCAATTGTAGTAATAAACAAAGTAGACAAACCTAACTGCGATCCTGAATTAACTCAGGAAAAAGTTTTTGATTTAATGTTTAGTTTAAATGCAACTGAAGATCAGTTGAATTTTCCAACAGTTTATGGTTCGGCCAAGGTTGGATGGATGGGAGAAGATTGGAGAAACCCTACTGAAGATGTAAGTTATTTATTAGATGTGATAATTGAGCATATTCCACCTGCTCATTTTACAGAAGGGACAAGCCAGCTTCAAATTACTTCCTTAGATTATAGTTCTTATGTTGGACGAATTGCTGTTGGAAAAATAAACCGAGGAAGTTTGATTCAAAATCAACAGGTTTCTTTAGTAAAAAGAGATGGCAAAATTCTTAAGTCGAAGATCAAAGAACTATACGTTTTTGAAGGCTTAGGTAAAGAAAAAATAAAGCATGCTATTCATGCAGGTGAGATTTGTGCAGTATTAGGGGTTGATGATTTTGAAATTGGCGACACTATTGCTGATTTTGAAAATCCTGAAGCAATAAAACCCATTTCCATAGATGAGCCAACAATGAGTATGCTGTTTACAATTAACAACTCACCATTTTTTGGAAGAGACGGCAAGTTTGTAACCAGTCGCCAGCTCCGCGAGCGTCTTTTTAAGGAGACTGAAAAAAACCTAGCATTAAGAGTAGAAGAAACAGGCTCATCTGATTCTTATATGGTATTTGGGCGCGGTGTACTTCACTTATCAATCTTAATTGAGACAATGAGAAGAGAGGGGTATGAACTTCAAGTTGGTCAGCCTCAAGTGGTTATAAAGACAATTGACGGAATTAAAAACGAGCCTATCGAACTTTTAACTGTTAAGGTTCCTGATGAATTCGCCGGAAAAGTAATTGAGATGGTCTCACAAAGGAAAGGAGAAATGATAAGCATGGAACAAAAAGGAGGCAGAACATCGCTCGAATTTGAAATTCCCGCAAGAGGATTAATTGGATTACGCAGTAATTTACTAACAGCTACCGAAGGTGAGGGTATAATGGCGCATAGATTTAAGGGTTATGAACCGTGGAAAGGCGATTTTGCAGCAAAACAAAATGGTGCTTTAATAGCGATGGAAACAGGAACAGCAATTGCCTACTCAATAGACAAACTGCAAGACAGAGGCAAGTTCTTTATTTTTCCGGGAGAAGAAGTATATGCCGGGCAAATAATTGGTGAAAATTCAAGGCAAGATGACTTGTTAGTCAACGTTATAAAAACAAAAAAACTCACAAACGTAAGAGCATCAGGATCTGACGACAAGGCAATGCTAGCACCTCCTATTAGATTTTCTATGGAAGAAGCACTTGAATATATTAAATCTGACGAAATTGTGGAGTTTACGCCAAAGCACATTAGAATGAGAAAAATAATTCTTGATGAGCATGAGAGAAAGAGAGCATCTAAAAAATAAATTTTTTTAGATTATTTGCCAATCTCTTGCTTCAACTGAGATAATTCATTTTCCAATTCTTCAACCAAACGAGTAAGGTCGTCTATTTTTTCACTATTGACCCTCTCCTGTTCTTCCATTTGCTCTTGTATTTCTATAAGCTCTTCCATATTTCTCTTCATATCCTCTTCTTGAGCTCTCATTTCATCCGCCTGCTTTTGAGACATTTTCAGCAGCATGTTTGTTTTAATGTTATTTTTAACATATTGCAATGTAGAGGCTATATTTTCAGCAATTTTTTCAACAAATTGAATCTGATACTGCTCTAACTTATTAAATGAAGCTATTTCAATAACACCATAAACTTTGTCATCTTTCAAGAGAGGAACAATAAGCAGAGCATCAGGATTAGCGCTGCCAAGACCGGATTCAATTTTTATATATGTTTGCGGTATATCGGTAATGTATATAGTTTTCTTTTCTACTGCACATGATCCAATAAGACCTTCACCACGTTCAAATTTATTCTCAAGGTACTTTCTTCTATCGTATGCGAATGCAGCTTTCAATTCAAAAAACACATTATCGGAGTCATCGTTTATTATAAAAACACCACCTTGATTAGCTTCCAGATATTTAACAAGATTATTAATAATCTCAAAGGATAATTTTTCAATGTCATCATTGTTTTGTCTTAATATTTCAGCAAACATATTAAGTCCTTCATTCACCCAATTTGTTTTTCTAACAGCCTGCATTTGTTTTTCCATTTCCTCTTGCTTGGCTGTTTTAAGGTTTTCCCGCATTTGAAGCAGTGACTTTGCAAGGTGGTCGTCTTGAACTATATCATCGAGCTGAGCATCAAGGTTGCCTTCTCCAATTTTTTGTGCAAACTCAGATTTACTAATATATCCATCAATATAAATGTTTAAGGCATTTGCCATCTCCTGCATTTCATCACCGGTTGAAATATCTAGCTTCAGCGATATATCAACCTTTCCTGCTGAAATCATTTTAATGGCATGAGTGAGTTTTTCAATCGGCCCGGATATATTACCTGCCAAAAACCATATAATAAACGCCACAAGCAAAAGGCCAATCACACCTGCCAATAATGCAATTTTATTTGTATGTGATGCAGCAGATAAAATAGATTTCCTAGGGAATGCCACACCCAAAAACCAAGGAGTATTAGAATTTCCTATAGGAACGACCGAAACTGAAACATAATAGTTCTCATCTTTGAACTTTGTATCAAAACTAAACGGACGACCATCTTCAACAGCTTCACGAAACAACCCAGCTTTTTCGTCAATAAGTCCAATACTAAATATATCTCTACCTATATTAACCCTTTCAGGAAAAGTAACAATCTTGCCAGACTGTGTAAATAAAAAAGCATAACTACCATCTAAAGGTTGATAACCATCTATAATAGACTGCAAAGAGGCCAAAGACACATCAACTCCAACAACACCTATAAATTCACCTTCTTTAACAACAGGAGCAACCATATTTGTTTGCAGAATATCATCTTGAGCTGAGCCTGTATATGAATAATAATAAGGATCAACAACCGTTTCTTGCCCTCGACTTTTAACAAGATTGTATATTGTCCCACTTAATACCTCTGAAGGGTTTTGCTCAACATACTCACTTAGTTTAATATCTCCGTTATCACGATAGTAGATATAGCGAAAATTACCAAGTATTGTACTTCCCACTTCATTTATATACAAACTGTCTCTATTATCAATTGTCTCAGGAGCCAGAATACTCCAAGCTGATAACATATCCTTATTCTCAGTCAAAATATGCTTTAGCAATTTACTATAAAAAAATCTTCTATTCTCTTCAGGAATCAGCTCATGTCCGTCAAAAGTTTGCTTTAAATATCTTGTAATCTGCATGTATTCGTTAAGGTCAGATTTTGCGAGATTAGCATATTGTCCGGCATATGAATCAGCGAGATCAGTACTAAACTCATCAAGAAGCCTGCGAGAATTTGAGCCTATATAAGAAGAAACGGCAATTATAACTAATGCAGTAGCTGTTAATAAATAAACTAAAATTCTTGATTTTACTTTAAATTTTCTTGCCACTTTTTAAAATTTTAAACTATTATGATTTTCGAATACTAACCAAGTCTTTTCAGCCACAAACATATTAAACATGGCCGCATGTTTTCCCTACAAATATAATGAAATATTTATTGAGCACTGATTTTTATTAAAAAATCAAAAAATAAATATTCGTATAAATTTTATGTTTTACTTTGCTTCAAAATATGCACGAAATGTTTTTATTCAATTTACATCATCATCATTTTCATACTTGCGCTCAGGCGAGGTGGGAATGATATTTTGTAATTTATAATATAATTATAAAACCCGTCTGAGTAAACAGGCGGGTTTTTTGTTTCTACACTCCAATAGTTTACTCAGACATAAATTGTTATTAAAATGAGTAAACTAAAAATTGCCATTCAAAAAAGCGGCAGATTAAGTGAAAAATCGCTAGACCTTTTTAGGGAATGCGGTATTAAACTTCCTAACGGTGACCGAAAATTAAAAACTGAAGCCAAAAACTTTCCATTGGAAATTTTGTATCTCAGAGATGATGACATTCCTCAGTATGTTGAGCAAGGGGTAGCTCATGTTGGAATTCTTGGAGAGAATGAAATTGAGGAAAAATCTAAAAATGTCATACGTATTAAAAAACTTGGTTTTGCAAGCTGTAAATTATCTCTAGCCATTCCCAAAGATGAGGAATACAATGGTTTAGATTGGTTTGATAACAAGAAAATTGCAACATCATACCCGAAAATTCTCCGAAAGTATTTTGACAAACAAAACATCAAAGTAGAAATAGAAGAGATTGGAGGAAGTGTTGAAATAGCTACCGGAATTGGCTTGGCAAATGCAATATTTGATATAGTTAGTACCGGAAGTACATTAATAATGAACGGGCTCAAAGAGGTAGAAGTTGTAATGAAAAGTGAAGCTGTTTTGATTTCCAACCCTAATCTAAACACTCAGCAAAATGAAATACTCAGCAGATTATTATTCAGAATAGCTGCCGTAAAAAATGCAGGTGAGAACAAATACATTCTACTTAATGCACCTAACAACTCTATTGATAAAATTTCTAAAATAATTCCCGGAATGAAATCTCCCACAATTTTGCCATTAGCTAAAAAAGGCTGGAGCAGCTTGCACTCAGTAGTGAAAGAAGATGAATTCTGGGATGTTATTGACAAGCTTAAAGAATGCGGTGCTCAGGGAATATTAGTAGTACCTATAGAGAAAATGATTATTTAACTTAACCTTTAATAAAATGGAGAAATTATTTAAACCCGAAAAGTCGATTTGGAAACAATTAACCCAAAGACCTGAGAAAGACTTTAACTCACTATCGAAGACTGTAAACGACATTTTTGATGACATTAAAAGGAATGGTGATTCTGCTGTAATCAGATACACAAAGCTATTCGACAAAGCAGAAATAACCGAACTAAAACTAAGCGATGCCGAATTCAAAGAAGCGGCAGAAAAAGTATCAGATGATTTAAAACAGGCAATATCAGTTGCTGCCAAAAACATTGAGAAATTTCACCTTTCGCAAATAGAAATCTCAAATATTTGCGAAACAACGAAGGGTGTTTTCTGCTGGAGAGAAAGCAGGGCTATTGAAAAAGTGGGAATATATGTACCCGGAGGAACAGCTCCTCTTTTTTCGAGTGTGCTGATGCTTAGCATTCCGGCAAAAATTGCAGGATGCAAAGAAATTATCATGTGCACTCCACCAGATAAAAATGGGAAAGTTGACCCTGCAATTATTTTTACTGCTCAAACTGTTGGCATAAAATCTATTTATAAAGTTGGAGGTGTTCAGGCAATTGGAGCAATGACTCTTGGTACAACCGGTATCTCAAAAGTAGATAAGATTTTCGGGCCGGGAAATCAATATGTAACCGCTGCAAAACTAATTTCTCAAAACTATGGAGTTGCTATTGACATGCCTGCCGGACCAAGCGAAGTGCTTATTATCGCTGATAGTTCAGCAGACCCTGAGTTTATTGCCGCAGATTTACTTTCTCAGGCTGAGCACGGAGAAGACAGTCAGACAATTTTACTTTCTACAGATGAAACAATTATTAACGATGTATTTGAGAAAATAGAGCAACAATTGATTGTTTTGCCCAGAAAGGAGATAGCAGCTACGGCGCTAAAATATAGTAAAGCGATACTATTTAACAGCATTGAAGAATGCATTGAGTTTAGCAACCTTTATGCACCTGAGCACTTAATAATGGCCTTAGAAAATGCTAATTCATATCTGTCACTGATTGAAAATGCCGGTTCTGTTTTTGTCGGAAATTTCAGTTGTGAAAGCGCAGGCGACTATGCAAGTGGAACAAATCACACACTGCCTACAAATGGTTACGCAAGAAACTATAGTGGAGTATCACTGGATAGCTTTCTCAAGAAAATTACATTCCAGGAAGTAACCATGGAAGGAATAAAAAATCTCGGACCAACAATAGAAATTATGGCCGAAGCAGAGCAGCTCGATGCCCACAAAAATGCTGTAAGCGTAAGACTAAAGAAACTCAATAATATGAAACCTTTATAAAGATGAACTCATTTGATATAACCAAACTTTTAAGGCAGAATATAATATCGCTTAAGCCATACTCATCAGCAAGAAATGAT
Source organism: uncultured Bacteroidales bacterium (assembly GCA_964601515.1). GTDB lineage: Bacteria > Bacteroidota > Bacteroidia > Bacteroidales > UBA7960 > PWND01. Next base: position 61,119 of record CAZRNU010000002.1, read on the forward strand.
TTTTCGGGTGGAGCTGAAATATTTCTGGATGCAAATGAAAATCCTTATGGAAATCTAAACAGATATCCTGACCCTTTGCAAATGGAACTTAAACGATTAATTGCATCTCAAAAAAACATTCCAATAGAAAATATTTTCATTGGAAATGGCAGTGACGAAATTATTGATTTATCTATCAGAGTGTTTTGCGAACCACAGAAAGATAAGATACTGATTTTCGCTCCTACATATGGGATGTACGAATTTTTAGCAAATGTCAATAATGTTGAAGTTGTTAAAGTTCCACTTGACAGCAATTTTCAAATAGACTTCAATCTATATGAGAAGGCTGTTTCCGAAAACAATGTAAAAATGTTGATTTTGTGCTCGCCAAACAACCCTACAGGAAATTCTTTGGAAGGTATAGATGAAATATTGAATCGCTTTAATGGAATTGTATTTATTGACGAAGCTTATATTGAGTTTTCTAATAAAGGCTCTTTCGTTTCAAATGCACTTTCAATGCCAAATGTAATTGTATCAAGAACATTAAGCAAGGCCTGGGGATTGGCTGGTGCAAGGATAGGATTAGGTTATGCCTCTAAAGAAATTATTTCATTGTTTTCCAAAACAAAATATCCTTATAATGTTAGTAGCTTAAACCAGAATGAAGCTATTAGAATATTGAAAAACGATGAGGAATATAATCGCAGAAAGCTTTCAATAATAAGCCAAAGAGAGATTCTTATAAAAGAACTGTCGCAGTTACCGATAGTAAATAAGATTTATCCCTCAGATTCAAATTTCATTCTTATTGCAACAGAACAATCTCAAAAAGTATATTCTCAGCTTGTTGAAATGGGTATAATAATAAGAAATAGGAATAATGAAATTGAAAACTGCCTAAGAATAACTGTTGGCAGTCCTTATGAAAATCAACAACTTATAAAAGCTCTGCAAATATTAAGCAATGTTAGTGGGAAAACTGACAGAACAGCGGCTTTAAAGCGAAAAACAAATGAAACCAATATAGATGTTGTTGTAAACCTTGATGGTTCAGGATATAGCAATATCTCGACAGGTTTAAAGTTTTTCGACCACATGCTTGAGCAAATTGCAAAGCATGGCAATGTAGATCTAAATATTTCTGCAGTTGGCGATTTAGAAACAGATGAGCACCATACTGTTGAAGATGTTGCAATAATATTGGGAGAAGCTTTTAACAAGGCTCTTGGAAACAAAGAAAGCATTGAAAGATACGGATTTGTTTTACCTATGGATGAAAGCCTTGCGCAAGTAACTATTGACTTTGGAGGAAGACCATATTTAGTGTGGGATGTTTCGTTTAAGCGTGATATGATAGGCGATATGCCTACAGAAATGTTTAAGCACTTTTTCAAATCATTCAGCGACAATGCAAAATGCAACATAAACATTAAGGCTGAGGGAGAAAATGATCACCACAAAATTGAGGCAATATTTAAAGCTTTTTCAAAATCAATAAAACAGGCAGTAAGCAAATCCAATGTAAAATCAATACCAAGCACAAAAGGAATAATATGATAGCAATTATAAAATATAACGCGGGAAATATCGCATCAGTAAAAAACGCTGTCGAACGACTCGGATATCAGTGCATTATAACTGACGACAAGAAAACTTTAATGAACGCTTCAAAAGTTATTTTCCCCGGCGTAGGAGAATCGGGTTTTGCCATGAATTATCTTAAAAGCAAAAATCTCGATAAAGTCATAAAACAGCTTAAACAACCCGTGCTTGGCATTTGCCTTGGACTGCAGCTGCTTTGCAGGTTTTCGGAAGAAAGCAACACCTATTGTTTGGGAATTTTTAATAACGATGTTAAGATGTTTCCGAAAAAAGGGATTATTCCGCATATGGGATGGAATAATCTGGAAAAACTTAGTTCAGAGCTTTATAATGGATTAGAAAATAATCCTGATGTGTACTTTGTACATAGTTATTACGCTGAAATATCAGGAGAAACAACGGCTGTAGCAAATTACATATTACCTTTTAGTGCTTCAATGCAAAAGGACAATTTTTTTGCAACTCAGTATCATCCTGAAAAATCGGGAACTTTTGGAGAAACTATATTAAAAAACTTTCTATCACTAAAATCATGAAAATAATACCTGCAATTGACATAATAAATGGGAAATGCGTAAGATTAACAAAAGGAGATTACAGCACAAAGATTATTTACAATGACAATCCTTTGGAAGTTGCTAAAAAATTTGAAGCAAACGGCATATCGCATCTGCACTTAGTTGATTTGGACGGCGCCAAAGCCAATAGAGTAATAAACTATAAAATTATTAATGATGTTGCAAAAAATACCAAACTAAAGATTGATTTCGGAGGCGGAATAAAATGCATTAATGACTTAAACCTAGCATTTGAAAACGGCGCCGATCAAATCACCATTGGTAGTATGGCTGTGAAGCAACCTGACATTTTTTTAGAATGGCTTAAAAAATTTGGCAACGAGAAGATAATTCTTGGAGCCGATTGTATTGATAAAAAAATTGCATATAGCGGATGGCAATTTGTGTCTGATTATAAAGTAGTTGATTTTATTAAGAACTATGAAAAAGCAGGAGTAAGATACGTTGTATGTACTGATATTTCAAAAGACGGAACTCTACAGGGGCCTTCATTAAAATTATATGAGGAAATAATATCCGAAACGAATGTTTCTCTTATTGCAAGCGGCGGAGTTTCAGACATTGGCGACCTAATTAAATTAAAAAAAGCAGGTTGCGAAGCCGCAATAGTTGGCAAGGCCATTTACGAGGGGAAAATTACACTTAATCAAATACAAGAATACTATGCTTAAGAAAAGAATAATACCATGTCTTGACATTAAAGACGGTACAACGGTTAAAGGGATAAACTTCATTAATATCAAAAATGCCGGAGACCCAATTGAACTGGCAAAAAGGTACGTTGATGAAGGTGCAGATGAGTTGGTATTTTTAGATATAACTGCAACAAACGAAAAGAGAAAAGCACTTGCGAATTTAGTTAGCAAAATTGCAAAAGAGATAAATATCCCATTTACGGTTGGTGGAGGTGTTCAATCTTTGGGAGATGCATCTGTTTTGATTAATTCAGGAGCTGATAAAATCAGCATTAACTCAGCTGCCGTAAAAAATCCCGGGATTGTTTCCCAAATAGCATCAGTATTTGGGAATCAATCCGTTGTAGTTGCAATTGATGCAAAGTATAATAATGGGAAATATTATGTTTATCTCAATGGAGGTAGAATTGAAACAAACATTGATGCAACAGAGTGGGCAATAAAAGTCGAAAAAGCAGGTGCAGGCGAGATTTTATTAACATCTATGGATGCCGATGGAACAAAAAACGGATTTAACCTTGAACTTACAAAAAAAGTATCTGAATCGGTCAATATTCCGGTAATCGCATCCGGTGGTGCAGGTACAATGGAAGACTTTAAATCTGTATTTACAAAAACCAAGGTATCAGGAGCACTAGCAGCAAGCATATTCCATTACAATGAGATAAATATCTCTCAATTAAAAAACTACTTACAACAAGAAAACATTCCAATAAGATGAAAACAAAATTTAAAATCAATTTCAAAAAAGGCGCCGGCCTTATTCCTGTAATTATACAGAACAACTTGAATATGAAGATTCTTATGCTCGGCTATATGAATGAAGAGGCACTAAAAAAAACCATAGAAGAAGGCATGGTTACATTATACAGCAGAAGTCGTAAATGCTTATGGACAAAAGGTGAAACTTCAGGCAACTTTTTAAAAGTAGCGAACATTTTACCTGATTGCGACAATGACACCCTATTGATTCAGGTTATTCCCAAAGGTAATACTTGTCATAAAGACAGAGAAAGCTGCTTTGGAAAAATGACTGAAAAAGGTTTTATTTATGAATTAGAGAATATTGTTTCAGAGAGAATTGAAATCGATGCAGAAAACTCTTACACCAATAAACTATACAAAAAAGGGATAGCTAAAGTATCTCAGAAGGTTGGAGAAGAAGCAGTAGAATTGGTTATTGAGGCTAACCGTAATAATAAAAACTTATTTAAAAATGAAGCAGCAGACTTACTGTATCACTTGTTAATACTGCTAAAATCAAAAAATATTAAACTGGAAGATGTTGAAAAAATATTAAAATTGAGGTCATAATTTGCATTTATGTTTAATTATTAGTTCATTTGCAAATGGAAATCGGAATAAAAAAATGAAAATCGGAACATTCATAACATGGTGGCGTTTATTAATCTCTCTAAAACAAGGGCATTAATAAAGGTATAACTATGTATTAACATACAAAGCCGCAAGAATCCCTTGCGGCTTTTTTTATTTAAAAAATGAGGCACTTTCCTTTTATAGTTGTTTGGACATGGCGTTGGCGGGGGCTCCCCCGCCCTGTAAATGCATTTACCCCACGTGGGTGAAGTGTGCAATGCTACAAATTTGCACAGCTCATTAAAGCATTATTTTACATTCAAATAACTATCTAAAAATTAAATCATTATGGAAAATATACATATACCAACACATAAAACTAAAGTACAACCAATTGCATCAATGCTTAATTATAATGGATTTTATGGGGATTTTGGAGGAGCATACATCCCTCCTGTTTTATCAACTCCTCTAGAAAAACTCGCTGATTTTTTTGACAGTGAAGTTCGAAAAGAGTCATTTCAAAAAGAGTTTATACACTATCTAAAAACCTATGTAGGCAGGCCTTCTCCATTGTATTATGCAAAAAGGTTGAGTGAATTTATAGGGTCGAAAGTTTATTTAAAAAGAGAAGACCTCAATCATACAGGCTCTCACAAAATAAACAATACTATTGGACAAATTATTATAGCAAAAAACATGGGAGCAAAAGAAATAATTGCAGAAACCGGTGCCGGACAACATGGAGTAGCAACCGCAACTGCAGCTGCTCTTGTTGGGATTCCATGCAAAGTGTTTATGGGTGCAATTGATTTAGAAAGGCAAGCTCTAAATGTTAGAAGAATGAAACTGCTTGGAGCAGAAGTAATAAGCACTGACCTAGGCACCAAAACGCTAAAAGACGCTGTAGATGCAGCCTTGGGCTACTATATTCAAAATCCTGATTCATATTATTTGCTTGGTTCTCAAGTTGGGCCACACCCATATCCGAAAATGGTAGGATATTTTCAAAGTGTAATAGGTCAGGAGGCAAAAACCCAAATTCTTGAGAATGAAGGACGCTTGCCTGATTCAGTTTTTGCTTGTGTTGGAGGTGGCTCCAATGCTATTGGACTTTTTTCCGGCTTTCTGGAGGATGTGGAAGTTGAGATTTTCGGAGCAGAGGGTGGTGGAATGGCAACTCTAAACAACACTGCTGCAACATTGTCAATGGGTAAGCCCGCTGTTTTTCAGGGAACATATTCATATTGCCTTGTTGACGAACTGGGCAATCCTGTTGAATCACACTCAATAGCTGCAGGTCTGGATTACCCGGGGATAAGTCCGCAGCACTCTTTCCTGAAAGAGTCGAGCAGAGCCAAATATTTCGCCATTACAGACGAGGAGGCTGTATCAGCTTATAAGCTGTTATCTGAGCTAGAAGGTATCATACCGGCTATTGAATCAAGCCATGCTATTGCCCTGGCAAATAAGGTATTAAAAGGACAAAACAGACTTTCAATCATCAACTTATCCGGCAGAGGAGATAAAGATGTTGAGCGTGACTTTAATTAGAAATAAAAAAAGCAGTGGGAGTTTCTTATGCTCCTACTGCTTTTAAGGCCTCATAAACAAGGAATGCAGGCCAAACAATTGCCTTAAGTAATCCAAGAGCACCCATCCAGAATCCGGTTGCCATTGAAATGTAATAAATTGCGGCTCCAATAAATCCTAAACCGTAAACTGCGCTTGAAGGTCCTGAGTGTTGAATGTTTTTTGACATAGCTGTAAGTGTTTGTTAATGATTTTTTTGCAATAACCATATTCCGGTTACAAGCTCTTTTTCATGCATGTAATTTTCAAATTCCTGATTTTTAATATACTCCTGAAACAACTCCTTTTTTTCAGGATATTTATTCATTAATTCTTTCGACCTTTTAACAATTCCATCAAATATAACCATATCTGAGCTATTAATTTGCTGCTCGTTAAAAATTATTTCTTTTGTAATAAAAAACCTTGCTGATTTTATGTGTTCATAAAACTCAGACTCCCTATGACAACGGTTGTAATTTAGAGCTGATTTATCAGGTAAAAAGCCATCATCAAGAAGCACATATCCTCCGGGTTTAAGAATTTCAGAAACTTTAGATAATGTTTCCTTCAAAACTCCCAAAACATTGCCGATTGCACCAAGCACAACAATATCATAATCTTTTTCAGATGCGATAAGCATTCTAACGTCACCAACAACAAAATTGCATTTTGCTTCTACATTATGCAGTTTTGCGTATTTTTCGGCTTCATCAATAAACTGAGGAACAGCGTCAATGCCTTTTATCTGAGCATTTATTTCTTTAGCAATTTTTATTGAAACAACACCCTTGCCACAACATACATCAAGAATCTTTGGATTTTCAATTTTAACAAACTCCAGTATTAGCTCTAACATAACTTCCGGATCTGTCCCAATTTCAAGAATATCCTGTAAAATATATGGCAGAAACGGAAATATTTCAGGATTATAACCATCAAGAGAGTTAGCAACACAATTTTTTAGATTATCTATCATACTTTATCAAAAGCTTTTAAAACAGTTAAGTATCAATTGTTTTGTCATACTGACCAACTTTTGCTTTTACAGTAAACCAAAAACTACTGCCAACATTTACTTCGCTTTCAAACCCTATTTCTCCGCCCTGCATTTTTGCTAATTCCTTACAAATAGACAATCCAAGACCTGATCCATCATGCCCTCTAATGTCAGTTTGGTCAATTTGTCCAAATGGAATAAACAAAGAATTGCGTTTTTCTTTTTTGACACCAACACCTGTATCTCTAACCTCAATTCTTAAAGTAATTTCATTATTAGCAATATTACTGCCTATAAGTGATGAGATAATAGAAATCTTCCCTTTATCAGTATACTTAACAGCATTTAGAACAAGATTATTAATAATTTGCATAATTCTACCCCTATCAGCAATAACATAATCAGGAATATCATCATCAATCTCAACAAAAAATTCAATATCCTTATTACAAATAGTGCTGAACAATTTATTTGCATCTAACATTAAATTCTCGAACTTAAAAAGTCTCACATTAAGCTTAAGCTCTCCAGATTCAATTTTTGCATAGTCGAGTATTTGATTTATGATTTCCTGGAGATTTTCTGATGACTGCTTTAGAGTAGAAATATAATCTTTTTGGTCATCATCCAATTCTGTTTTCTTCAAGATATCTATCATACCTACCAATCCTGTGAGTGGAGTGCGAATCTCATGGCTCATATTAGCAAGAAAGTTTTGCTTAAATTCCAATGATCTTTGAATTGCCAATAGTCTGTTTTTTTTCTTTCTTTGTATAAAACCATAAGCTAAAACCAACAGCAATAATGCAAGTAGTACAAATCCAACAATTAAATAGTTTCTAATATTTTTCTGATAAACAAGTTCTTCCTCAAACAAAGCTTCAGATTTTTCCTTTTCAAGCCTTGCAATTTCCTTCTCTTTCTCATATCTGTATTCGAATTCTAATCCAATTGTTTTTCTAATATTTTCTTCACTTTTGATACTATCACTTAAATTTTTATTTATAATATGAAATTTGTATGCCTCTTCATATAATCCAATTTTTGCCGCACTGTGAGACAAAATTTCTGCAGCTTTCTGCCTTAGCTTAATTTCTCCAATCTCATTTGCCAGCTGATAAGCAAATCGGCTATGAGAATATGCATTAGGAAAATCATTCTGATTAAAAAAAAGCTCGCCCAATCCGGCGTTACCCCATGCTTCAATAGATTTAATACCTATTTCTTTACTCAGAGAAATAGCTTTAAGGAAGTATTCATGTGACTTTTTATAATTCTTGAGACTAAGATATGCATTTGCAACATTATTGAAAGTAAGAGCCATATCATTTTTATCGCCAATTTCAGTTTTGATATTTAGTGACTCATAATAATACTTCAAAGCATTCCGGTATTCTCCAATATTTTGATAAATATGACCAATATTGTTATATCCTGTAGAAATTCCGGCTTTATCTCCCAGTTCTTTCCTAATTTCCAGTGCTTTTTCATAATAGCTTAAAGCAGCATCATAATCACCCTGCATATCATAAATTACTCCGATATTATTGTAACTCATAGCCACCCCTCTTCTGTCAAGTAATTCTTCTCTGATTTTCAAGGATTTTTGATAATATTCCAAGGCACGGGGATAATCACCTTTAAGTTTATAAATTACACCCAAATTATTATAACTACCTGCCATTCCTGATGCCTCACCACTTTGCTCTCTAATCTCTAGTGCTTTATGATAATGTTCAAGAGCGGAATCATAATCGCCCTGAAAATAAAATATATTTCCAATATTATTATAGGCCAATGTTTTGATAGTAGGATCTTCAAAAAAATCACTAATTTCCAGTGATTTATTAAAGTATTCTAAAGCCTTCTCTAAATCGCCCATATAGCTGTATGCAGTTCCCAGGCTATTCAAACAGTTAAAAACACCATACATTCTATCAATCTCATAAAACAAATCCATAGAATAATTCAGATGAAATATAGCCTTTTCGTAATCAGGCATGGAGATATTAACAACACCAATAATTCTATTACTTTCAGCCTTTCCAAAATCATAATCAATAATATTAGACAATGAATCAGCCTCAAAAGCATACTTTAATGAAACCGAATGACTTGATCTGGTGTAAAGACTCGCTAACTTATTAAGAACATTTACTCTTGTAGTGTCTACTCCCTTGCTATTTGCAAGTATATTTTGCAAACTGTCTATTTCCGACATTTGACTATATGTCATCGACTGCAATGAAACCAAGACAAATAAAAGGAGTAATCTTTTTGAAAGCATAAAACTATTAATTCAAATTGGCTATTAAAAAACTTCAATCAAAAATACTCAATAAGCAATTACAAATTACTAGGTTTAATACTTAGGTAGAAATACTTGAAATATATTTTCAATAAAAAACTCAAAATTTATAAGCGAACCTTTATTTTTGCAAAAAACAAATTAATGTTTTACCAACCCATACAATACAGCGAACCACTGTTTCGACCGCCGGGAGAAGCCAATTCTGCAATTATACAGGCTACTATAGGATGTTCATGGAATGAGTGTGCATTTTGTGAGATGTACACTTCTAAGAAATTTAAAGTAAGAGATTTTGAGGATTTAAAAAAGGATATAAAAACGCTTTCTGAATATTATAAAGGTTATGTAAAAAAAGTATTTCTGGCAGATGGAGATGCGATGGTATTGTCGGCAAATAAACTTATGCCCATTATTAATGAGATAAACCTCCAATTCGGCAAACTTCAGAGAATTTCATCATACGCAATGCCAAGAAACATTTTGTCGAAAACGGAGTCGGAGTTGATAGAATTAAGAGAAGCCGGACTGAAATTGCTTTATATAGGAATAGAAACAGGAGACGATGAACTTCTAAATCTTATAAACAAAGGAGAAACATACAATTCTACAGTGGAAGGAATTTTGAAAGCACATGAAGCAGGCATTGATACTTCTATAATGATTTTAAACGGATTAGGCGGCAAAAAATATAGCGAGCAACATGCTGTGAAATCGGCTGAAATAATTAGTAAAGTAAATCCAAAATTCCTTTCGACTCTAACTTTGAGTTTGCCATTCGGACAGGAGCATTTCAAAACAAGATTTTTAGGTGATTACGTTCAGCAAAGTGTTGTTGAGTTGATTGAAGAACTTAAGATTTTTATTGAAAACTTGAATGTAAATAATGTGATTTACCGAAGCAATCATGTTTCAAACAATTTGATACTTGCCGGGACTCTCAATAAAGACAAGGAAGAATTACTAAGTCAGATTGATGTTGCCATAAAAGAAACTCCCCGACATTTGATGCCAAGGAGGTCCGGTATTTTATAAGAATTTGTTCCCGCAGATTGCGCAGATATTAGCAGTTATAAAGCTATAACTTCTCAATTGCCATAAGCGGTTGGCCTTTTGTAACTTTGGTGCCGTTTTCTACTAAAATCTTGACAATCTTACATTTTACAGGCGATTGAATTTCGTTAAAAAGCTTCATTGCTTCAAGAATACAAATGGTATCACCTGCATTTACAGTTTTACCTTCTTCAACAAAAGGAGGTTTATTTTCTGATGCAGAACGGTAGAAAGTCCCTGCCATTACAGCATCAATCGTTTCTGATGCAACAACTGTAACAGCCTCAGCTTTCTTTTCTTGTTTTGCAGCAACTTCTACCTGTTTCTCTTGAACTTTTTCTTCTGCAGCATCGAAAGAGAAGCTTTTAGATGCACCATTACCCGAGCGTAGTGCAAGATTGAAATCTCCTTTTTTAATAACTATCTCGCTCAACTGCATCTTAGCAGCCTTTTCAATTATTGAGTTTATACCAGAATAATCATCAGGATTAAGCAGCTGTTCCATTGATTCAGCTTTTGGCTCTTCCTTTTTAGGCTTGAAAGCTGCACATTCAATCTCAGCAGGAGAAGGTGTTTTCTTATTTTCAGGCAATGCTCTCCACTTGAAGAATTCCATTGCAACTTCTGGGAAAAGGCAATAAGAAAGAATATCTTCCTCGCTTTTTATTAGCTCTGGATTTGAAATATTTTTTGTAGCAGTTGGAAGGATTGGTTTCAAATCATCTGCCGGTCGGTGATCAATCTGCTTTTCAGTTCCAAGAATTTTCTTTATCAGCTTTGGATCAATTGGAGCAGGCGGACGACCATACATTCCTTTTACATAATTCTTAACTTCCTGAGGAACCATTTTATATCTTTCTCCCGTAAGAACATTCATTACAGCCTGAGTTCCAACAATCTGACTTGTAGGAGTAACCAACGGAGGATAACCCAAGTCTTTTCTAACTTTTGAAACTTCCTCAAGAGCTTCGTCAAGTTTATCGAGAGCACCTTGTTGCTCAAGCTGTGAGCGGAAGTTAGAAATCATTCCACCCGGAATCTGATGAATAAGTATTTCTGAATCAATAACAGGCTCAAAACCTCTTGGTTTACATCTTTGTGGATTTAGCTTATTAAAGTATTTGTTTACTTCTCGTAAAATCTCTACATCCAGTTTCACTTCAAACTCTGTTTCGCTAAAAGCAGCCACAAATGTTTCAACAGGAGGCTGAGACGAGAAACCTGCAAGAGCAGAAATAGCTGTATCTATAGCACCTGCACCGGCTTTAACTCCATCAAAATATGCTGAATAAGCCATACCACTTGTTGCATGGCAATGCAGCTGAATTGGGATATGAAGTTCTTTCTTTAATGCCGTTACCAAGTCTTTTGCCATTACCGGCGATAGAATTCCTGCCATATCTTTTATACACAAAGAGTCTATCCCCATATCAACCTGCTCCTTAGCATCCTGAACGTACTTTTTCACGGTATGAACAGGGCTAATTGTATATGACAAAGTTCCTTGAGCATGACCACCATGTTTTTTCACAGCTTTGATAGCAGCCTGAAGGTTTCTGGAATCGTTGAGGGCATCAAAAATTCTGAAAATGTCTATTCCATTATCGTGGGCTGCACCAACAAATCGATCGACCAAATCATCGGGATAGTTTTTATATCCAACTATATTCTGACCTCTCAGAAGCATCTGCAGAGGAGTGTTTTTGGCTTTTGACTTAATCATACGAAGTCTTTCCCATGGGTCTTCGTACAAGAACCTGAGACAAACATCGAATGTGGCACCACCCCAAACTTCCAGGGAGTAATACCCAACTTTGTCAATTAGCTCAATGATATTCATGATATCATCTGTTCTCATTCTAGTAGCCCACAACGACTGGTGACCGTCTCTAAGAGTTGTGTCTGTTATTCTTAAAATTTCTTTTTTCTTAGTCATATTATATTTCATTTTTTTACTACGGAGACACGGAGAGCATGGAGTTGCACTGAGAAAGTATTATTTTTTGTGTAATGACAATCCAATATCTTATGTATGGCATTTATTT
>CAZRNU010000003.1:0-63024 GCA_964601515.1 uncultured Bacteroidales bacterium
GTCCGACAGTCGACTGCCGACTGTCGACTTTTTTCCGTACAATTACGTATAAAAATTGTTAAATAATTATTACTTTTGTCAGTTAATAACTAGGTGTTTTGTGTTGTTTACTGGTTTTCAATAACTTACGACGAGTAGTCTAAAGAAAACATAGTACTGCATAAAATACTTAGGGATATATACGAAATTTAATAAACCACACATATGAAAACAACAACCATTAATCAACTAATACTTGTGAGAAAAGTGAGTAGTTTTTGTTTTGTTACTGCTCTTGTTCTATTCTCTGTTGTAGGGTATGGGCAGAAAAAAACAGATGACAAATCAGAAGTTTCAGAGCACAGCAGAGCTCTGACTGCCGAAGAAGTCGCTCTGAAAAAATCTAGCAAAAACAATACTTCTTATGAAACATTTGATTATAATTCATTAGATGTGCCAGAATGGGCCAAAGAAGAGCTTAGAAGCTGGTTAAATGATCTGCATGAAATTTCTTTTAGTGATAAGAATGAAAATGAGTCTTGGGAAGATAACACAGGACTTTATTCATTGCATCACCCAAATCGTTGGAGTAAAATGGGTATATATAGTGGGTTTAAACCTTATGATGAAGATTTTTCAAAACGTTCTGAAAACACAAAAACATTTCGTAATCCCGACGGATCTTTTACTGCGTTTTTTCTTTCAGGCTTGCATTACAAAGATGGAGCCGGCAATTGGAGAGATATTGACTTAAGCTTGAGTAATAATTTATCAGGAAAACACACCGATTACGACATAGCTAATATTACCAATGTTTTTAAAACTTTTTTTAGTTCGAATCCTAAAAATGGTTTCTTAATCGAAAAAGACAACCATTCTATTGCGTTGGGGAAAAACCCTTAAATAACAATTAATAATATTGACGGAATTTCAAAAAGCCTGATTGAGAATAGCGTAAATGCTTCCATAAACAATAGGAGAAGTTTAATATACCAAAACATATATCAAGATATAGATTATGTTAAAGTTATGCTTAAAAGAGGGCTTGAAACAGGATATTTTATTAACAGCCCTGATTTTTTGAATAACGATAAAAACTCAATAATTACTTTTTCACAAGAGATAGAACTGCCTGACGGTTGGTATGTTTTATGTGATGATGGTAAGCAACAGATTTCTGATTTTACTTCTAAGTCTTTTACAATAATGTTTCCTGATGGAAGTGATGGAATTAAGTATAATCAGGTTGTTGTATTTGACGGCTCCATACCTTTTGAAGAAATAATTGCATCTCTTGACGTACCCACAGTCAGTAATTATGCCGGAGACGATGAAAAGAATCATGATTCAAAGTATTTTTCAAATTACACTGTATCGCTACAGAATAATAAGATTATTATAAGTTATGACTTACCTTCTGAATGGCTTTTAAGTAAAGAACGTGTTTTTCCGGTTTATGTGGACCCAACCGTGGAGTTACTTTCTGGCTTTGGAGCAACGGTTAGTTGGCCAGCCACATCTCCATATAGCACTGGCAATCATGACACAAGATATCAATCATTATTTTTGTCTTCTGAGATTTATGACGCTGGATTAATTCGTGGCGCCGTAATTAGCGATATTAGATTTGTAGTAGCAGAACAACCAGGCAGAGATGTTACAAATTTTAGAATAAGACTTAAGAACTCTTCCGTTTCATCTTGTACTACATGGGAAACAAATGGGTGGACTACTGTTTACGGACCTGCGAATATTGGAAGACCTGCTGCTGGTTTTTGGTATATTTACCCTATTACTCAGGAGTTTAAATGGAATGGAAGCAATCTATTTGTTGATGTTAGCCGAGATAATACCGCTGCCACCGCCGGGGGAAGAATGGGCGTTCGAGGTCTGATTTCTAATAGAGCTATATATGGCTCAAATAACTCAACCCAAAGCTGGCCTTTTGATAATATGCCTATTACAGCATTTGATTATGTTCCAATGGTTAGACTCACTTTTACTGCGCCAATTACTCAATTTCACAATTATGGCGGAGGAGAACAAATTGTTTTTGATAATTCTTATATTAGTTTTGAAAGTCCTATTTTTAGAGTTTCTTCTGCGGAAGACGCTGATCGTGTGTATGTCGAAATTTCAACTTGCCCCGATTTCTCACAAATGTCGTCTTTTCAAGAATTTAAAACGGGTCCATATACTGCTAATACAGAATATGACTTTGATTGTAATCTACTGACTCCTGCGCTTAGCTTTGAGGCAAATATGACATATTACGTGAGAGCAAAATCTTATGTTTCTGGCAGCTGGACTGGTTGGTCAACCCCTATTAGTTTCACATATAAGAGTTTTAGTGAGGATTTGCCAACTTGGCATCAAACCACTTCAGCTCAATTTAAAAGCAATATAAATCAGAATATTTCAGCAAACAATAATTTAGCGTCTTCAGAAGACATTGTTTCTTTGTCAAGGAATATTGTATTGAACACTGATGATGCTCATAATGGAAGTTTAACAAGTAGTTTTCTTAATGCTGGACGCCTGAACAATGCTTCAACAACCAGTACAAGCGGCTTTAGATTTCAAAATATCGACATCCCACAGGGAAGTGAAATAGTTTCAGCTAAGCTTTTTGTTAGCTCATGGTCTACACATAATGATGATGTTAGATTAGGTATATTCCTTGAAAAAGTTGCAAATCCTGCAACTTATAGTACTACTAGCTATCCTAATCAAAGATTAGTGCGGACATCAACGGTTCAATGGTGGCACAATCAAACCTGGTTTGAAGATACTTTTTATTCTACTCCGGAGCTTAACTCAATTGTTCAAGAAGTTGTAGACTTAGTAGGATGGCAAAAGGGAAATTCTATATCTGTGCTGTTGGCTGATGACGGAACCACTTCAAATTGGACTTACAGAGAAATGAATAGTTTTGATTGGATGCCTTCGCTGGCAGCTCGTTTTATGATAAAATTTAAAAATGATGATGGTGGGAACATTACCAGTCAGCCGATAGCTTTAGCTTCATTCCATGGCGCAACCCAATGGGAAAAACTTTACTGGAGCGAATCGGGTGCAACCGGAGATTTCAGGGTTAATATTGAAACTTCAGCCGATGGAGATTCCTGGATAGCGTCAGGAATGACAAACCTTGATTTTAATTCAGCTGGGCATGATATTTCATCTTTGAGTAATGTGGCTTTTATTCGTCTTGTCGGAACATTTACAGGCAATTCCGGAGATACACCCTTCTTAGTTGACTGGACTGTAAGCTGTCAGGACATTTCAACACATAATGCCGATTTATTGGTTAATATTGTAGATTATTCACCATCTGAATGTCATGGCGCTCTTAACTCATGGAGAATAATATTATCAAACAATGGCCCAAATGAAGCCAGTGGTATCGTAATAGATGTTACAACTCCTGCGGCCTTAAGCATTGTTGACCACTCTGCTGAATCAGGGGTTTTTGACGGATCAAAATGGTATATCACATCATTACAGGTAGATGAAGCTATTTATCTTGATTTTACTACTGAAACAATTGACGTGTCAGTATCTCCGGTAACAATAGCTGTATCTGTTGATGCATTAAATCAAACCGACCCTGAATTAGTTAACAATACTGCAACTTATAATTTGGCCCTCATATCAAATAATACACCAACTATAACATCAATCAATAACATTACAACAGCTTTTAATACACCTTCAGGTGCCGAGAGTTTTACTTTAGGGGATGCCGAAACTCCAACCGAAGATTTGATATTAACTGCTGTTTCATCAAATACCGATTTGATTCCTAATGGAAATATTGTTTTCGGAGGAAGTGGGGCAAACCGTACGATTTCATTTATTCCCGGTGATTTCCAGTTTGGAACATGTACAATTACTGTTACGGTGAGCGACGGGCAGTGTTCTACAACCACAAGCTTTGATGCTACTGTTTTAAGACATACTGTATCAAGTTGGACCGCAGCTTCTCTTGTTATTGGTCAAAATAATTTCACCACAAATGCAACTACAGTAGACGAATATACTGCTGTTGGTGCCAGCTCATCACATGTAAGCCCTAAAGGTGTACTGGCTGTTGGATCACAACCTTCTGGGAGAGTTTTAATTTGGAATACAGTTCCCACAACCGATGGGGTTGCAGCAAATGCTGTTATTGGTAAACCAAACTTTACTGATAA
The DNA here is from genome assembly GCA_964601515.1 of uncultured Bacteroidales bacterium. Taxonomy (GTDB): domain Bacteria; phylum Bacteroidota; class Bacteroidia; order Bacteroidales; family UBA7960; genus PWND01. The sequence goes on from CAZRNU010000003.1 coordinate 4,176, forward strand.
TACAGCAGGATGGTCTCAGTCAGCAATGTATAATGTTGAAGATGTAAAGTTTAGTCCAGATGGAGACAAGTTAATTGTATCAGATGGATTAAACAATAGAGTATTAATTTGGGAAACAATTCCTTCTTCAGGGGGTGGACATAATGCGAGTGTTGTTGTAGGGCAAAATAATTTCACTGATTACTCTAGCGGATTAGCGGCAAACAAGTTGAATTATCCTTTTGGAATATTAGTGACGCCTAATGGTCGTCTATTAATTGCCGATTCTGATAACAATAGAGTTTTAGTTTTTAATCAAATCCCAACAAGCAACGGAGCATCCGCTGATATTGTTATAGGTCAACCCAATATGACTACTAACACACCAGGATCAACTGCTAATAAACTACACACTCCAAGAAGTATTGCACTTTCTGCTGATGGCAAGTTATTCATATCTGATAGGTCCAATGCTCGTATTCTCGTTTATAATAAAATACCTGAGCAGAATGGGGCTTCTGCTGATTTAGTAATAGGAAAAGATGTTCTAGATGTAGGAGGTTTTGACTTAAACGTTATTGACGAAAAGTCAGTTGGACTGCCAATTGGTGTTTCGACTTCTCCTTCCGGGATGTTGGCAATTGGCGATTTTAGAAATCAACGTGTTTTGGTTTATAACCAAGTTCCATCTTCAAATGGCGCTTCTGCTGATTTTGTGCTAGGCCAACCCGATTTTTCTCAAGGCGTACATTTTAATAATGGCTTAGGTGCAACAGGTACACCCTCTGAATACAACATGTATAGTCCATACACAATTAGCTATGATATAAATGACAGACTATTTGTTTCCGGAAGAGATATGAATAGAGTTATGGTTTTTGGTGAAACTCCAACCGAAGAAGCTGAATTAACCGTTTCTATTGCTGCTCTAAATGAAGATATTTGTCATGGTGCTGAAAGTGGTTTTGTAATTAAGATAACAAATAATGGAAGCGACGATGCCACAAACGTTGTTATAAGCACAGCTATTCCGACTGATTTTCCGTTTACAGGATACTCTGCTTCATCCGGAAATTATCAGTTTCAAGGTGGTGAATGGTTAATTCCGGTGGTTCCAAACGGACAAACTGACTCTTTGGTGGTATATGGATTTGTGCACGAAGATTCTTCATCTCAAGAATACACTGTATACGCATCTATACGCTCCTCTAATCAGAGAGATCCCATATTAACAAACAACGCTTCATCTCTTACTTTTACTGTTGAATCAGATTTTGCTCCAAAGGTTAGTAATATCAACGACATTTCCTCGGCAAGAAATGTTGTAACCAATCCTGTAACTTTTTATGTTGATTTTGAAGGAAGTGAAAGCAGTGTTGAAACATATATCTTTTCATCTAATACAGAATTGGTTCCAACAACAAATATTACTATTACCGGAACTGGAACAGATAGAACTTTAACTATTACTCCTGCTGTTGATAAGGCCGGTTATTCAGATATCATGATAAAATTTACAGCACCTGCTGAGAAATGCCCTGTTTATAGAACATTTAGAGTTTATTTTGGTGACTTGTGGATTGGCAATACAACTGAATGGGGAGCATTAGGTAACTGGAGCCGAAGGATAGTTCCAATAGTAGGTCAGGAAGCTTATATCCCTTCATCTCCAATTGGAGGTAATTTCCCAACCATGTTCAATAACAATACAGTTGGATCAATTGTAATGGAGGATGGCGCCGGCATAACAATAAGCGCAGGTCGCACTCTTACAGTTCAAACTTTAACTTTACTTGGTGATGCAAATATTTCGGGAAGTGGTAGCATCTCTGCTCATACAATTAATGTTGAAGGCAGTGGGTCCGTAAATGTCAATCAAACCTACATAAACGTCACCAATAGCCTTGTTTTAGACGGAGTAATCAGTTTAAGCGCAAATACCCACATCCTAATTGGCACAGACGCCGCCAACACCGGAAGCATTACACACACTTCCGGACGCATTGTTGGTGAGATAAGGCGTTGGGTTGCGGCATCAACAGGATCCGATATTGCATTACCTGTTGGTACGGCAGATCATAACAGATGGATTATTATGAATTATTCTTCTGCTCCAACTGCCGGTATAATTTCGGCACATTGGACTTCTAATTTGCCATTTAATGACTCTTATTATGGTAACCTTCCGGTTTCATGCAGTGGTACCACAATTGACAATATATCTGAGCGTGGTGTGTGGAGAGTGAGACCTGCCGATGTTAGCGGTGTTTCCGGAGGCGTTTACAATATTCAGTTTAACACTCATGGTATTGAGGAAATTGCAGACCCTCTAACATTAAGAATGGTGAAAAAAGCAGAGGGGACTGATGAGTGGTTTGTTCCTGGAAGTCATCTTGCAACCCTAACTATTGATGCCGGCTCTCATTCTTACTGGGTGAGAAGGTCCGGTGTAAACTCCTTCTCTTATTATGCTCTTGGTGGCGATTTTTCTGAAAACCCCCTACCAATCGAACTCCTTTCTTTCACTGCTGAATGTGGTGAAACCGGAGTTGTCGTTAAGTGGGTTACTGCTTCGGAAATAAACAATGACTATTTTGTGCTTGAAAGAAGCGAAAGCGCTAATAACTGGCAGATAGTAAAAGTTGTTGATGGCAAAGGAACTGTTTCTACAATCAGCAATTATTCTGTGTTTGATCCTGTAATTTTTGACGGGGTTACTTATTATCAGCTTACTCAAAATGACTTTGACGGTAAGCACGCTACTTACGGTCCGATTTCCGTGATTTGCGAAAAGTCACTAGCCGAAAAGATTGTGATTCACAGATTAAGCCACCATAATAGTAAGCTTAACGTTTTATTCTCATCACCTCTGCCTGATGTTGTAGTAGAAGTGTTTGACATTACAGGTAAGCCTGTTTACAAGCATGAATACAACGGCAACTGCCTGAAATCCGGTCAATATCTTGAAGAAAATCTGATTGTAAATCCGGGCCTTTATATGCTTAGAATTTACAACAAAGAAGAAGCTTTGGTGAGGAAGTTTATGGTGAGGTAAGTCGGAAGTGGGCAGTGGATAGTGTTTAGTGGATAGTGTGTAGTGTGTAGTGTGTGTCTCGTCCTAAAAAAAGTTTACAGTTTAATACTTAAATCCTGCTATAAATTTACATTTAATTTTTAATCCTGCAATTGATTTACAGAAAGCTGTTTTTTTTGATAATAATTTTTCCATAATTTCTCTGTTTTTAGTGGGTTGTTTATTTGTTGATGTATCTTATCAGGTGTAAGATTACCAATACTCATATGCGGTCTGTCTGTATTGTAAAGCTCTTCAGCTACTTTTAATAATTCTCGAGTCTCCTTAATTGAACCTACTTGATAATCATACAAGTACTCATCCTTAATAATTCCGTTTATTCTTTCAGCAATTGCATTCTCTAAAGGATCTCCATTTTCTGTCATGCTGATTTGTATGTTATAATCCTGTAATAGCTTTACATAATCTTTACTGCAATATTGTATACCTCTGTCGCTATGATGAATGAGCTGAAAATGGCTCTCTGCCCTTTTAAAGGCTGAGAGAGCCATTTTCAAAGCTTTTATGCTTTCCACTGCTTCTAAGGTCTCGGCTAGATGATAACCAACTATTTTATGAGAGTAAGCATCAGTAATAAAACTTATATAAACATTTTTATCTTCTCTTATTTTCCAATAAGTTATATCGCTTACCCATAGCTGATTCGGGGCTGTTGGTACAAAATTTCTTATTAAATTTGGATACTTTCTAAGCCAATGAAATGACTGAGTGGTTTGTATTCTCCTTTTTCTTCTTCTTACTTGAAGATAATTTGCTGAAACAATTGTAAATAAAGCATCTCTGCCCATTTTTATTCCATGCTCCAGCATAAATGGTTGTAGCTTTTCATAAAGCTTTCTAGTCCCCATCCTGCGATGACTCTTCCTGATTTGTTTAATCTGTTGTATTATCAACTCCTCTTCTATTGTTGTATCGATTGCTTTCCAAGAGTTTTGATAATAAGCCTGTCGTGTAATACCAAACCAAGCACATAATTTGGCTAGTCCTATATGCTGAAAATCTGTTTTCACTTCTTCAATGGCTTGGTATTGTACTTTTTTCTAATTGGAATTTTAAATTCTCTTTCTGCTATATCAACCATTGTTGAAAATGCAATAGCTTTCATCTCTGCATCTTTCAACTGATTTTCTAATTCAGCTATTCTTTTTTTTAATTGAAGAGTCTCAAAATCATCTAACGGTTGTTTTTCAATATTCTTTTTCGGTTTAGTCATAACAGATGTATTTCCTGCAAAATTAGGCCTTCTTGTTTTAATTGTGCTATCATAACCAAATTTTCTCATCCAACGTAGTAGCTGACCATGTTCTTCTTCTTGACCTGTATATTTTAGCCAAATCTCAGCTTTGGTACAGCCACTATTTATTAACTCCTGTATAATTTGATGCTTTTCTGAATCTGTAAAATACTTATTCGGCTTTTGAATAATTATTTTATTGCTTCTTAATCCTAAAATAACTTTTCTTTCTTGTTCCATTTTTACACGCTTTAGTGTAAACCTATTTTAGGACAAGACAGTGTAGTGTGTAGTGGATAGTGTGTAGTGGATAGTGTTTAGTGGGTAATTATAATTGAAAGATTATCGCTAGTTTTAAAATACACCGCCTTTGGCTGTATTGTTTAATAATTTGTGTGTATATTTGCAAAAATAATCACATGAATATATCCAAGTTTGAAGACATTGTTGCATGGCAAAAGTCACAAATATTCGCAGTAAACATTTATTCCGTGTTTACAGGAGTAAAGGACTCTTCTTTTAGAAATCAGATTTCCAGAGCGGTAATTTCAATCTCTAATAATATAGCTGAAGGCTACGAAAGAAGTTCGAAAGCTGATTTTGCAAGATTTTTGTATATTTCAAAAGGATCCTGCAGCGAAGTTAAATCAATGATTTATTTGGCAGAGAAACTAAACTTTATAAACAAAGAATCAGCAAATGATTTAGTAATTCAAGCAACTGAAATATCAAAGATTATTTCTGGGCTTATCAGATCAATAAAACCTAAACCCTAAACACCCTAAAATACTGCCCACTTACCACTGTCCACTGTCCACTGCCCACTATCCACTGCCTACTTCCTACTATCCACCAATATCTCCAACATCTTAACTGCTGCATCGGCAATTACGGTTCCGGGGCCAAATACTCCCACTACTCCGGCGTCATAAAGGAATTGATAATCTTGTGGTGGGATTACTCCTCCTACAATTACCATGATGTCGTCTCTGCCAAGGTCTTTTAATTCCTGAATAATTTGAGGTGCAAGAGTTTTATGTCCTGCTGCCAGGCTAGATACTCCAACTATGTGCACATCGTTTTCAACCGCTTGTTTGGCTGCTTCTTTCGGGGTTTGGAAAAGTGGCCCAATGTCAACATCGAATCCCATATCGGCATATCCTGTTGCAACAACTTTTGCGCCTCTGTCGTGGCCATCCTGACCCATCTTGGCAATCATAATACGCGGTCTGCGTCCTTCTATTTTTGCAAATTCATCTGCCATTGCTCTTGCTTTGGCAAACCTTTCATTATTTTCGATTTCCATAGAATATACTCCTGATATTGAACGTATAACGGCATTATATCTGCCAAATACTTTTTCACAAGCCATTGATATTTCACCAAGAGAAGCTCTTTTTCTTGCTGCATCAACCGCCAGTTCAAGCAAGTTTCCTTTTCCTGTTTCACAAGCTTGTGTAATAGCTTCCAAAGCTTTCTTAACTTCTGCTTCATTTCTATCTGCCTTAAGCTTTTCAAGTCTTTTTATTTGTGATGCTCTTACTGCAGTATTGTCAACATCGAGAATTTCAATTGGGTCTTCTTTTTCCAGGCGGAATTTGTTTACACCAACTATTACATCTTTTCCGGCATCAATTCTTGCCTGCTTTCTGGCGGCAGCTTCTTCAATGCGCATTTTGGGGATTCCTGTTTCAATAGCTTTTGCCATACCTCCAAGCTTTTCAACCTCTTCTATATGCGCCCAAGCACGCTGTGCAATTTCATGAGTAAGTGCTTCAACGTAATATGAGCCTGCCCATGGGTCTATAGCCTTACAAACATTAGTCTCTTCCTGAATGAAAAGCTGTGTGTTTCTGGCAATTCTGGCAGAAAAGTCGGTTGGCAAAGCAATAGCCTCATCAAGTGCATTTGTATGTAGCGACTGAGTGTGTCCTAATGCAGCACCCATAGCTTCTATACAAGTTCTTGCAACATTGTTGAAAGGGTCCTGCTCTGTTAAACTCCACCCCGAAGTCTGGCAATGCGTACGCAATGCTAATGATTTTGGGTTTTTAGGGTTAAACTGCTTTACAAGTTTTGCCCAAAGCATCCTTGCAGCACGCATTTTTGCAATTTCCATAAAATGGTTCATGCCTACAGCCCAGAAAAATGAAAGTCTGGGTGCAAATGAATCAATGTCCATTCCGGCATTAACCCCTGTGCGCAAGTATTCCAATCCGTCGGCAAGAGTGTAAGCCAATTCAATATCGCAAGTAGCTCCTGCTTCCTGCATGTGGTAGCCTGAGATAGAAATTGAATTAAACTTAGGCATGTTCTTGGACGTAAACTCGAAAATATCCGCGATTATTCTCATAGAAGAAAGTGGCGGATAAATGTAAGTGTTACGAACCATAAACTCTTTAAGAATGTCGTTTTGAATTGTTCCGCTGAGTTTTTCCATAGAAACGCCTTGTTCCTCGGCTGTTACAATATAAAATGCCATAATAGGAAGAACAGCACCGTTCATGGTCATAGAAACAGACATTTTATCAAGAGGAATATGGTCAAACAGTATTTTCATATCCAGGATAGAATCTATTGCAACACCGGCTTTACCAACATCACCAACTACTCTTTCATGGTCTGAATCGTAACCTCTGTGCGTAGCAAGGTCGAAAGCAACCGACAAACCTTTTTGTCCTGCAGCAAGGTTTCTGCGATAAAATGCATTTGACTCTTCAGCAGTAGAAAAACCTGCATACTGTCGAATTGTCCAAGGTCTTTGAACATACATTGTAGAATATGGTCCTCTGAGAAATGGCGGCAAACCGGCAGCATAGCTTAAATGTTCCATGTTTTGCAGGTCTTCGGCTCCGTAAACCGGTTTAACAGCAATTTGCTCGGCAGTTAACCAATCCTTTTTCACACCCTTTTGTTTTTCCCATTCAGAAAATTTGATTTCTGATTTTTTGGGGGATTTATATGAAATATTTTTAAAATCTGGTCTCATATTATTTTCGTTTTATTCCGTTGGAAATTAAATACCGAATTGATCATTATATCTGGTTAATGCGTCCAAAACGTTTGTTTTCATATGGATAAACCCGTCAACACCGGCTGTTTTTAATTGCTCTATGATTTCTGTGGGATTTCCTGCAACCAACACCTTGGTATTTGGGGATTTTTCCTTAATCATCGTTGCGGCTGCACCCATTTCAGCATATTCTTCGTCGCTGCTGCATAATACTACAATTTCCGATTTCGATTCAATTGCAGCTTTAACACCTTCTTCTATTGTTTTAAAACCATTATTGTCGATTATATCATAAGCAACAACACCAAAAAAACCTGATGCAAAACCTGCTCTTGCTTTTCTCATTGCAGGGTTTCCGTATGTAAACAAGAAAACCGAAGGAACTTTAAAACCTTCTTTTGCATGATTTTCAACTGCAAGTCTTAGAGCTTCAAATGCCTGAGTGCCTCTGTATTGTTTCAACCCGCCAAGATCTGAAAGTTTTGCAGTTGGCTGAAGTTTGTCAATCATTCTCTCAGATGTGTTAGGGTAAATATTTGTTCCTATGAAAACATGCTTGCGAAGAGCAATGTCTATATCTCTTTGCTGACAAATTTTTTCAATTTCATTCTTAATAAAACCGTTTTCAACAGCCTTAATAAAGCCGCCTTGAGATTCAACTTCCACAAAAAGATTCCAAGCTGCCTCGGCTATCATTTCCGTAAGGTTTTCGATATAGTATGAACCGGCAGATGGGTCAACAATTTTATTGAAGTATGCTTCTTCTTTAAGGATAATTTGCTGGTTGCGTGCAATTCTGTATGAAAAATCATCCGACTTCTTAAATGGCTCATCAAACGGAGATACTGTAAAGCTGTCTATTCCGCCAATAGCCGCCGACATTGTTTCTGTTGTTGTTCTGAGCATGTTTACATAAGGATCGTAAACTGTTTTGTTCCATGTAGAACATTCTCCGTGAATGAATGCTTTAAGAGAATTTTCAGCAGATGGTTTATATTGCTCAACAATTTTACCCCAAAGAATTCTCAATGCACGAATCTTAGCTATTTCAAGGAAGTAGTTAGACCCAATTGCCACTGTAAACCTCATTCTTGGAGTAATATCATCAACAGAAACTCCTTTTTCAGTAATAGCAGCAAGATATTCATTAGCCTGTGCAAGTGAAAATGCTAGTTCTTGAACAACAACTGCTCCTGCATTGTGGAAATGTTGTCCGTTTATATTTATTACATGAAATTTAGGAAATTTGTCTTTTGCTGTTTTTATAAGGCTTATAGTCTCTTCAATATTTTTATCAAAACTTTGATAGAACTTATTATAAAGCAAATAATATCCAAGAGGATCAAAGTTTAAAGAGCCTTGGGCGTTTTTATCAGAATTTACTTGCGTAAGTATTTCTAATAATTTTGAGTAGTTTTTTGAATGAAGAAAATGAACAGGATATTCAGAAATGTTTATTCCATTCAACAAGGTCTTAATATCTTCTGCTGATGAAATATTTTCTGCATTAAGTCCAACAGAACATGCGCCTCTTTTTATTGCGTTATTTGCTAAAGTATTCGCTTTAGACGCGTTTGTTTCTTCAAAATCCTGACGGATTTCCCAATCATTGTCGGTGTCTTTGTTTCCCCTTGCAAAAGGCACTTTTCCCGGAACACACTCCATATGAAGAATGTTTTTCAAGTCTTCAGCGCGATAATATGGTTTAACTTTTAGTCCTTCGGTGGTTTTCCAGACTAGCTTCTTTTCATAATCTGCACCCTTGAGGTCTTGCATTATTTGTTCTTCCCACTGAGGGGTAGAAACAGGAGGAAATTCCTCAAACAATTTTTTTGATTTATCCATATAATGAAGATTTTTACAATGTTTTGAAACTCTGATTTAATGCCAAGTTAAAACCCCGGCTTAAATTTGCCGCAAAATTACAACTTTAATTAGAATAACAATGTGATTATACGTTAATTGAAGGGGGTTAATTGCAGCGTAGTCCTTTACAATCCAATGCCACCCCCCTAGCCTCTTTAAGTGGGGGCTGTAAATGTAATCGCTTAACCTTATAGTCCATCTATTTAACTACAGTCTCAAGCAGCACCGTCTTATGGTTCACGTCTGAGGCTTCAGCTTTTTCCCAGATTAATTCAGCACCTTCCAAAACACCGTCAAGTTTTATAATGTTTGTATCCCCTGCGGGAAAGGGTGTTAACTCCATGCTGTAAACAACGCAACTCAACTTGTTTTCTTTGGGATTGCAAACAAGCTGATAACCCGGAATAAGCATCTTTGCAGAAATTTTATCAACGTCTTTTGTTGTAATTTCGAAATGTAATGCTGTAAGATTACCAACACTGATAAGACTTATGGTATTTTGACTATACTTTATTACAGACTGGCTTTTTAATGAAAAAGAAGTCGTAAAAAACATTACAATTGCAATAAATAAGATTTTTCCCATTGTTTTCATGGTAGTGTACTTATGTTTATGATGAAGTGTTTTAAATTTTTATAAAGTTACTGATTAAATACCAAACTAATCAACAATGTTAAATCCGCAATATTAATAACACTATCGGAATTTAAATCTGCGTTATTTGCTAAAAACCCCGGAGGTGAGTTTCCATTTATCTGCTGAACCATTAAAACAACATCCAAAACATTAATATATCCATCACCATTAACATCTCCCGGAGTATTAACATTTGTAAAGATAGCATGAAGAGTATGATTTGATGAAACATTTTCAAATTTATAACTTGAAACTGCTCCCATACTAGCCCCATTTACAAACACATTGCCAACAAAATATCCGGAATTAGGTTGCATAAAAAACGTCGGGCTCGACCCATGATTAACCTCAACTATGCCATCAGGCATTATTCCTCCGTTTGGTCCCGAGGTTACGTTAATCGTATAAGTAATAATTGCAAAAAACACTTCAAGAGTATGGTGTTGCTGAACATTTGTAAATGTATAAGATGATGGAGTTCCAACGCTTGAGCCATTTACAACTACATCCAAAATCCTATATCCTTCATCAGGAATGATTGTAAAAGTTTGATTGTTGCCATGAGTGACATTAATGTTTCCACTAGGATTAATAGTGCCATTTGGTCCGGGTAAAGATCTGATTTCATAGACATTAATTGCAAAAGTTGCATTAATTGTATGATTAGCCCAAACTTGAGAAAATTCATAATTAGTAACCGGGCCCACGCTTAAATTATTAACCTTAACATCATCTATGTGATAACCAAAGTTAGGATTTATGCTAAAGCTTTGGCTTCCCCCTTCTAAAACAGAAACATTGCCATTTGGATTTATTGAGCCATTTGTTCCGGCAGATGCATTTATATTATAAGTTAACACTTCTGCCCCCTCATAACAAAAATGAGGAATTATAGCCAAGGCTGAAGCTAATCCATCAAAAAGCCAATCAACATTATACCAATTGCCGCCATAAACAGTATACATGCTTTCAGGTGCATCAGGTCCCCTGTCTTGCATCATAGCTACAAGAAACATATGATTGTTGTAATCATGAGGTGTGCCATAATTGATTTGATATCCAATATAAAAATTGCCAGACACATTTATCGGGGTATCAAAATCTATTACATTCCATGCCATAGGAGTAAAGCCGCTCATGGGTATAGTTTTAGACCCAAGAACAGATCCCGGCAAATCGCCTACTTCATTCCATACTGAAATTGTTACGCTTGATGGTCCTTCTGCGAAAACAACAAGTAAATCAACGCTGTTTATTGTTCCGGCAGATGTAGATGTGAATTTCTCAGCATATGCTGTCATTTCGTATTCATTATGGCCGGGCAAATATCCTTGAACAGCCAATCCATAATAAGTAAGAGCATCCAAGGGAAGTATGTTGGTTATATAATCGCAACATCCAACATTAATGTATCTTTCAGCCATTACAACATCTGATCCGAAATTATTGGAAATATTTAAGACAACATCGTAGCGCCCCTGATTGCTGTATGTTATGCCATTTGGGTTTTTTACACTTGCAGTTGCCGGAACCCCTCCGTTAAAATTCCAGCTCCATGCTGTTGGAACTCTTTCGCTGGCATCTTTAAAATTTACATATCCGCCTTTAGGAATAAAGGGTTCAAAATAGTCGTTTGTAAATCCATTATAATCGGCAGCATAAAAATCTGCTATTGGAGCTCTTCCTGTTACATTTACAAAAGCATTTTTTGTATGAGTATTGTTTCCTCCAATATTAGCAGATGTTAATGACACATTATATGTTCCTGCAACATTATATTGCATTTTAGGATGCTGTTCAAGAGCATAACCCGGACTTCCTCCCGGCATATTCCAGGCCCAAACATCAGGATTTCCTGTTGACATATCAACAAAACTGCCGAAATCACCTTCAAAAAGATTTACGGTTGCACCGCTTGAATGAATTATAAAGTCATCCACAAAAAAGGCAAATGCATCATTTGAAACGCACTGAATGGCTATATAAACAGCCTGTCCGTTGTATGCAGAAAGATTATAATCATACTTTGTCCATGCTATTGGGGCCTCAACATATGGATTTGTTGAGATAATTGTGAAATCACCGGGATTTGTTCCTGTTGTAGAAACTCCTACGCGGAATCTTTCCAATCCATAAGTATCAGTTATAGATTTTGCCCAAAATGTAAGAGACGAATTACTCCCTAACTGCACCTGCGGTGAAATTAGCCAATCGTTGTTTGGAAAGTTTATTGCAGCAAAACAAGCAGCATATTTATTTCCGCTTTTTGGGGCCCAGGCTCCTCCAAGAGGTGGCGAGGCATTTGATGGATTAAACAAAATGAAAGATCCTGTATATCCATTGTTTGGGAAATATGTATTAGAAATTGAATAGGTGGCTGAAGCATCGCCATCAATCATAGCCCAGGGATAGAAAGACAATGCAAAATCTTCATGACTTTCAAATCCTTCAAAGTAGGCAGGTGTTAGAAAATCTGCAACAGGTGCTGCTTTTTTAATATTAAAACCAAAATTAATATTCGGTCTGTTGGCCGACAATGTTCCGTTTCCTGTAGGTGGAGAGCCTGTTTCGCCCCCACTTGCCCAAACCTGAAAAGAATTAGTTTTGGCTGTGTATCTTGCAGCGCTGTTGTTGTTTGTCCATGGACCATCAACCTCTACGAGTACTAAAAGATTACTTGATCCATTATAAGGGAATTTTGTACTTAAATCGAATTGCCTCCATCCGGCAGGATTAGTAAAATCACCTTCCCACACAGCAATTGCACCTTCGGTAATGTTTTCCCATGTGCTTGTTGAAGAGAATGTTGCATTAGAAACATGCTTGAGGTAAATTTTGCCATATCTACTACCCTGAGCAGTATTTGTATACCAGGCAATCCTTTCAATTACACCTGCTTGTCCGATTTCTGCAGAAGTATATATAGCTGCGCTTCTGATAAATCTTTGAGTCTGAGTCCAGCCTAAAGGCCACACCTGAGTATTTGTTCCTGTGCCAATAGTAACATTATCATTATAAGCACCGGGATTAAGAACATTAACCTGAATATACCCGGTTTTTGTGTGAGAATTATTGCCGAAAGCATTTGTAACAGTTAGAGATACGTTATATGTTCCGGCAGTTAAATATACAACCTGAGGGTTTTGCTCATTTGAAGTTGATGGAATTCCTCCGGGAAATGACCAGGTCCATTGCGTTGGTCTGTTGGCAGAAAGGTCTGTAAATTGAACTTTAGCCGAACCAACAACAACTGTTTGATTAGAAATAAAATCTGCCACCGGAGGAGATGTCTTTTCTACATTCTGATGGTTATTCTTCTCGGAGATCCCACTTAAATCTAATACTCTAATGTTTGGGATTATAAAATCCGGATTTTTGGAATAATCTCTTTCTATTCCTTTTGAAAAATCAATTTTATTGCTTTGTGAAGTAACCTTAGTTTTTTCGTATTTGTAATAATCAAGGCTGTCTTTAGATGCGAAAACCAATATTGGTAACAAACCAATTACAATAATTAGGATCAGGCTGTAAATCTTTTTTATCATAATGTGAATTTTTGTTAGTAATATCTCTTAATAAAAAGCTAATGTTCACATAAATAGCCTGAAAAGATAATAAAAATTTTTGAAAATTTGAAAAAAAATGGTCAGAAATTGCCATTGCAGAATTAAAAGGGTGTTTAAATCACTGCTGTGTAATTTTTACCTTATTCATTTACACATGAAGACCTAAACCAAATATTGTTCTCATCCTGCGCCATTTCAATCAGTCCGGCTATCATAAGGTTTACAATTGTGTTTTCTGCGAGATATTTTGGGATGCCTGCAAGATGACAATATTTATTCAATGTGATGCTGTGGTTTTCACTTAGAAATTTGAGAAGTGTTTCTTCATTCTGGGAGTATTTGATTATTGTTCCCTGTGGTTGTTGTAATCTTTTCCAATACTTAAGCTGTACAGGAGCTGCTAAAATATTTTCATCATTAACTCTAACATAAGCCATCCATCTGTCGTCTTCTGAAAGAGCATAAAACGGTCTTACATTCGCCTTAGGAACATCTATTTCAAGAATTTTCTTTCCATCAATATTCCATGCCCTGAAAGCAAAATCTATTTCGGGTTTACAATAAAGCTCTGCGGCTGATTCTATCATGTGGTATTCTTCTTCTGTCCGAACACCGGCAATTACACCATTATCCTTAACACCAATTAGTAATTTACCACCATCAGTATTGGCAAAAGCCACCAATGTTTTGGCAATCTTTCTGGCATCATTAACCTGAAATTTAAAATCCTGTTGCTGATGTTCTCCTCTAAGTATTAGATTTTGAATGTATTTAGACATCGGGCTTCGCTTTTAAAAAGGCAAAGTTAATATGCCCTTTCGTTTTTGCCTTCTATATAATTAATAAAGGATTTGTTGGCCACTTTGTTTCCTCCGGGCGTTGGATAATCGCCGGTAAAATACCAGTCGCCGGTATTCCCCGAACATGCTGAGTGTAAATCTTCAATTGTTTGGTAAACAATATTTACTTCTGCTCTTACGTCGTGCGCATGCAATAATTGTGATATTTTGGCGGAAATCTGCTCGGGCTTGAAGGGTTTATAAATAGCCTTTACATGGTTTATAACTTCTTCTTTAGGGGCAACCTCCTGTTCTTTGCACTTTTTATAAACTTCGTTTATAATATGCGCCTGATGTGTTTCTTTCAGCAGTTCTATTGTTGCACGGAAAGCGATGAAATCTGAAAGCTTAGTCATATCTATACCATAGCAATCGGGATATCTTATTTGAGGTGCAGAACTAACAACAACTATCTTTTTGGGGTTGAGTCTGTCTAACATTCTTATGATACTTTGCTTTAACGTTGTACCTCTTACAATACTATCATCTATTACAACGAGATTATCTATGCCGTTTCTAACCAAACCATAAGTAACATCATATACATGAGTAACTAAGTCATCTCTGGCGGCATCATCAGTTATGAATGTTCTAAGCTTAGCGTCTTTAACTGCAACTTGATCAACCCTTGGTTTAATATTTAATATGTTTTTTAGATTTTCTTCTGTTAAGTTGCTTCCCAGCTCAAGAATTCTATCTTTTTTAATTTCATCACAAAAATCGTTCAACCCTTCAACCATACCTTTAAATGCGGCTAACGCAGTATTGGGGATGTAAGAGAAAATGGTGTTTTCAAGGTCGAAATTTATTGTTTTCAAGGTAGCCGGTACCAATAATTTTCCAAGCTTTTTTCTTTCCTGATAAATTTCAGCGTCGGTGCCTCTTGAAAAATAAATTCTCTCAAAGCTACATGATCTCTTGGTTGCTGGTTTTGAGCATTGCACTACATTAATATCTCCGTCTTTCTTAACGATTAGTGCATGACCGGGGTCAAGTTCTTTAATATCTTCAAAATTCACATTCAATGCTGTCATAATGGCCGGCCTTTCTGAGGTGGCAATAACTATTTCATCATCATGGTAATAAAATGCAGGTCTGATTCCTGAAGAATCTCTCATTACAAAAGAATCTCCATGTCCCATAAGCCCGGCAACTACATATCCCCCATCCCACGTTTTACAAGAATTGGTGAGAATATTCTTTATGTCGATGTGTTGTGCTATCAGCGGAGAAATATCTTTTTTAGTAAAGCCTTGTGCTTTATATTTTCTGTATAAATCTTCGTTTTCATCATCTAGAAAATGTCCCATTCTTTCAAGAATAGTGACAGTATCTGAAGTTTCATTAGGGTGTTGACCAATATTAACAAGACTTTCGAATAATTCATCAACGTTGGTAAGGTTAAAATTCCCTGC
The DNA here is from genome assembly GCA_964601515.1 of uncultured Bacteroidales bacterium. GTDB lineage: Bacteria > Bacteroidota > Bacteroidia > Bacteroidales > UBA7960 > PWND01. The sequence goes on from CAZRNU010000003.1 coordinate 19,819, forward strand.
TATCATGAGGTTTTTCGACATCCAGTTGTTTTCTCTTAAAAAAGGATGACAATATTCTATGCTGTTTTTGCCAAAAGTACCATATCTAAGATGTCCTACATATAATTCTCCTACAAGATCGATATGTTTTTTAAGCCAATTAGAATCCTTTAATCTGTCAGGGTTTTCGGTTTTTACTGTTGCCAGTTTGCTGTGGATTTGTCCGAAAATATCTTTGAGCGGGTTGGCAGAGTTGCTTCTTATTCTGTGCATGTAGCGACTGCCCGGGTCCATGTCGAACTTTATACATCCTATACCTGCACCATCCTGACCTCTGTTGTGTTGTTTTTCCATCAACAGATACATTTTATCTAAACCGTAAAGAGCAGTGCCGTATTTAAAAAGGTAGTATTCAATCGGCTTTAAAAGTCTTAGTAAGACAATGCCGCATTCGTGCTTAATATTTTCGCTCATAAGATACTTCCGTTAAAGTGCAAAAGTAATCAAAATGAGATTTTTTAGGATTTTTTTTTAGTTTAAAAACGCATAACTAAGTGCAGTCTGAAAAGTTATTATCCCCGAAATTATCTTTAATTGGACTTATGGGTTAAATATCTCTCGAGGGTTGTATTATAATTCTGTTTCAAAAAAAGGAGTGACAGTTTTTTTGAAGCCTATGTTTTTTAGCATATATGCAGCATCTTCAAAATGCTTGTCGATCTGTTCGGGCATATGAGAGTCGGTGCTTATCATCACAGGAATGTCCATTTTCCTACATTCCTGCAAAATTTCTTCAGAAGGAAAGTATTCGTTTGATTTTCCGGTATATACTCCTCTTGTATTAAGCTCAACAATGCAGCCGTGTTTTTTAATTTGCTGCAGGGTAAGATATACAATGTTTTTATACCAATTTTCTTTTGTAGAAAACAGCCTTTCTTTATTATGCATTTTTACTTTGTCGAAATGCCCTATAATGTTGAACTTTTGAGTTTGCAACATTTCTATGGTCTGAAAATAAAAAGCTTCAACGGCTTTTTGGGCATCTCCTCCAAAATGTTTTTCAACGCCTTTGAAAAAGAACTCTTCCTTGCCGTCAATAAACCATGTTTCGGGACTGTTATTAATTCTAACAAGATGAACAGATCCTATTCTGTAATCGTAATTGCCGTTGTTTGTGATTTTGTCAAAATTGTCGGAATAACCGGGAATATAATCAAGCTCTATTCCTGTATAAATATTAATTTTTCCTTTATACTTACTTTTTAATTCTTGGGTAGTTGAAAGGTATAATTCAATGTTTTCTTCTTTTATGCTCCACTCATTTTCGAATGGAAGGGGCGAATGAGGCGTAAAACCAAAAGCCTTAAAACCTTTGTCAATAGCGGCAATAATGTAATCTTCGAGTTTTTCTTTTCCGTCGCAAAACTCTGAATGTGAGTGAAAATTGTATTTAATCATAGTATTTTAAACTGCTTGCTCGGGTAGTTTTTCTTTTTGCTTCAATTTTATCATAGAGGTTATAATGTCTATAGCTACAAGATTATCACCACCTTGAGGTATAATCAATTCCGCATACCTTTTTGTAGGTTCAATAAACTGCAAGTGCATTGGTTTTACATATTTTTCATAATGTTCCAGCACTTCAATAAAAGTTCTTCCCCTTTCTTCTATATCGCGGTAAATAATTCTCATTAATCTGTCGTCGGCGTCGGCATCAACAAATATCTTCATATCCATCAATTCTCTAAGTTTTGACTTGTTAAGAATAAGAATGCCTTCAACAATTATAACATTGCATGGATTTACCGTGATAGTTTCCTTTGCCCTGGCGCATGTAACATAGGAGTAAACCGGCATTTCAATTGGCTTACCTTCTTTAAGAATTCTAAGATGTTTTTCCAGCAGACTAAACTCTATGGCACTTGGGTGGTCGAAGTTGATTTTTAGCTTTTCCTCAGCAGATAAATGCCCCAAGTCTTTATAGTAAGAATCTTGGGAAATAACACAAACACTGTCTTTTGAAAGCTTTTTTACAATCTTTTTTACAACGGTGGATTTACCGCAACCAGAACCACCGGCAATACCTATTATAAGCATGACTTCTTTTTTGGGGTATAAATATAGTGTTTTTAGTCGATAGTCGACAGTCGACAGTCAACAGTTTTTGTTAAAAATTCTATTTCTAAGATAATTGTCGACTGTCGACTTACAGCTTTATTTCATACTTTTGCCATATATTAAACAGGAATCTCAATGAGTATAGAAAATATTTTGCTTATTCTGGTTGTTGGTGTGGTTTGCGGTTTTATTAACACTCTGGCGGGAAGTGGTTCGCTTATCAGTTTACCTGCATTAATGTTTATCGGGCTCGATCCTCATGTTGCAAATGGCACAAATCGTATTGGAATTTTTTTTCAGAATATTGTAAGCAGCGCTACTTTTTATCGTAATAAAATGCTTGATATAAAAACCGGGTTTTATCTTGCATTACCAACAATATTAGGCAGTGTAGCAGGTGCTTTCATCGTTTTGGAACTTCCTTCGAGGATTGTTGAAATAGTTGTTGCTGTGGTAATGTTTATTATGCTTATTCCTATGTTTATAAATTCTAAACGTTGGCTTCACGGGAAAGATATCAGCCTTCAAAAAATTAACTATCCCCTGAGAATTACAATATTCTTTCTGATTGGTGTTTATGGAGGATTTATTCAGGCCGGTGTTGGGATTTTTCTTCTTGCAGCTCTTGTAATGAATGCCGGATATGACCTTGTAAAAGCTAATGCACTAAAAGTCTTTATAAACTTGATATTTACTCCTTTTGCGCTCGGAGTGTTTATAATTTCCGGGAAAATAGATTTAGTGGCGGGATTGGTTCTTGCTGCCGGAAACTCTGCCGGGGCATATTTCGCAAGCCACATGGCAATAAAAAAAGGAGCCGGATTTGTAAGGTATATAGTGGTTGCCGTAATTTTAGCAGCCGGCAGTTATTTATTGTTCTTTAAATAAATAACTGTAGGGACGCCAAGAATAAAATAACGTAGAGACGCCAAGCATGGCGTCTCTACATAAAACAAAAAATCCCCAAATGGGGATTTTTGTATTTCACAATTCTTATGTGGAGAATAACGGATTCGAACCGATGACCTCTTGGCTGCCAGCCAAGCGCTCTAGCCAACTGAGCTAATTCCCCTTTTTTGTTCTGCAAAAATAACAGTTTTCTTAACTTTACAAACATAATTTTTTAATCAATCAAATCTTATATTATGATTCCCTCCGAATTAAGCTCTTCTATTGGCTTGTTTCTTTCTAAAACTCTTAGCAAAGAGGTCAGTATTCTTGGTTCAAATAATGCTTCCGGCGGATGTATAAACGATTCGGCAATTATTAAAACCGGCGAAGGAAGGTTTTTTCTGAAATGGAATATAGCAAAGCGTTATCCAAATATGTTTGATGCTGAAGCTAAGGGTTTGAAACTGCTTAAATCTGCCGGAATAATTCAAATTCCTGATGTTATCGGAATAGGTGAGATTGGACAACTTTCATGGCTTATGCTGGAATATATTGAGCAAAACCAAGGCTCCAAAGATTTCTGGGAGGATTTTGGGATTAGTCTTGCCGTGTTGCATAAACAAACTTACGGGAAATTTGGTCTTGACCATGATAATTATATTGGCAGTTTAAATCAATACAACGATTTTTATGATAATTGGATAGATTTCTTTATTGACCAACGGCTTGAGAAACAAATTAAACTCGCATCCGACAATGGAAAGCTTGGAATAGAAACAAAAAAACGATTTGAAAAACTATTCAATCATCTTTCAGACTTTTTTCCCAATGAAGCCCCTTCCCTACTCCATGGCGATTTATGGAGTGGAAATTTTATGATTGGCTCAAATGGTAAAGTATGTATTTACGATCCTGCGGTATATTACGGGCACAGACTTATGGATATTGGGATGTCTAAACTTTTTGGCGGATTTTCCGGTGCTTTTTACAATTATTATAATGAAGAATTCCCTCTGGAAAAAAACTGGCAGGAAGCCGTTGACATCGCTAATCTTTACCCTCTAATGGTTCATGTCAATCTGTTTGGCGGCGGCTACATAGGCTCAGTAGAATCTATTTTGAAAAGGTATTGTTAAGGAAGGCGTAAGTTGTAAGTCGGCAGTCGTAAGTCGGATCAAGACTCAGGACTCAGGACTTAACTCCTTCCACAGCTTTCCGAAAGTCTTTTTGGGTACAACCGGCATTGCTCTTCTTTTTCCCCAGGTTTTTCCAAATAGTTTTTTAACAAAGAAGTTTTTCATGCCGGATGAGGGAAAATCAAGCATCCATCGGTTTTTCATTGCTATTTTCCATATTTTCATTCCCCTCTTTTCGATTTTCGGTACCAAATTATTTTCAACTGCGTAGTTTCTGTTTTTTAAAAGCTGGGAATGAAGATCTATTCCAACCGGGCATACTTCCGAGCATTTACCGCACAAAGAAGAAGCATAACTTAGATGTTTATAAATTTCAACACTCTTAAGATGGGGAGTAATAACCGATCCTATCGGACCGGAGTAAACTGTTCCATAAGCATGTCCCCCTATGTTTCTGTATATCGGACAGCCATTTAGGCAAGCACCGCAACGAATACACGATAATGCTCGTCTCTGAGGTATCTGAGCTAATACGTTAGTTCTGCCGTTGTCGAGCAATATCACATACATAAATCGTGGACCGTTGGCTTCGCCTTTTTGTCGCGGTCCGGTAAATATAGAATTATAGGCTGTAACTTTTTGTCCTGTTCCATGCGTTGAAAGAAGCGGCCAAAATAAATCAAGGTCGTTTAATGTTGGTATCATTTTTTCAATTCCTGCTATTGCAATGTGAACATCCGGAAAAGATGTTGACATTACCCCATTTCCTTCATTCTCGGTAAGGCATACAGCTCCCGGGTCGGCAATTATAAAGTTAGCTCCGCTAATTCCTGCGCCTGCTTTCAAAAATTTGTCTCTCAGTGTTGTTCTAACGAAAGCTGTAATTTCTTGAGGAGTGCTGTCTATGGGTAATCCGAACTTCTGATTAAATATTTCTGCAATATCCTTGGCACTGCGGTGCATTACAGGAGTAACGATATGGTAAGGCCTGTCGTTGGAAATTTGTACAATGTATTCTCCCAAATCTGTTTCTATTGCATCTATTCCGTTCTTTTCCAAACATTCTACCAGGGCAATCTCCTCTGTAATCATGGATTTTGACTTCACAACCAGTTTTACATGGTGTTTTTCGAGTATTTCTACAACAGCTTTTCTCGCTTCCGATGCATCAAGTGCCCAAATAACTTTCACACCTCTTGAAGACATATTAAGATCAAATTCCTTGAGGTAATTCTCAAGGTTTTCTAATACTTTATGCTTAACAATACCTGCTCTTTTCTTTGCTAAATCTAGATTTGAATATTGCAGCTTGCCTTTCATTACTGAAGCATCATATCTTGATATGTTAAACGCAATAGTTTTTCTGTGAGCAAGGTTAAATGCCTTTGATTCGCTGTCTGATAGAAATTTTTCGTATATCTCCTGCATCAATGCCTATTTAAATAGTTTGCTTAATTTTATCTACTCTGTTTTGATGCCTTCCGCCTTCAAATTTTGTAATTAGAAACACATCAACTATTTTCCAGGCTTCTTCTTCTGAAATAAATCTGGCAGGAATAGCGACAATATTTGCGTCATTATGCATTCGTGCAAGTTCCGCAATTTCCTTTTTCCAGCATAGTGCACTTCTAATTCCCTTGTATTTATTAGCAACCATATTCACTCCATTGCCGCTGCCGCAAATTATTATGCCAAATTTATAATCGCCCTTTTCGACTGCTTTAGCAAGAGGATGAATATAATCAGGATAATCGACGCTGAGTGAAGAATTGGTCCCGAAATCTTTAATTTCAAATCCTTTTGAGTTTAATTTTTCTTTAATAATTTGCTTCAGTTCATATCCGGCATGATCTGCTGCAATACAGATATTATTGACTATTTCCACCATTTTTTGTAATTTAGCTGTCAGGCAAAGTTAGAAATTTATTACTTCTGTTTTGAACAATGAGTTGTTAATAATGTTGTATTCTTATGTTGAAAAACTTTTATAAATTTAATTTGATATTGTAAAAACCTTTCTGCTTAAAAAAATATTTTAATTTTTGGAATAATCTTTAGCTCCATTTATTATTTTTTACAAACAAAAACTCAACATTTTTTAAAAAAAAATCCGCTGTTAGTAATTTGGTATTTATCAGCTAAATGTTAAATTAACAAGTTGTTAATATTTATAAAAACAGTCTGTTTTTTAGCCATTTACGAAAAATATTGTGCTTTATAAGTTGTTAATTAATTATGAAAACTCAAATAATCAAACCTTTTTACTTTATTTTGCCAACAGAATTAACACCAACATAAACAACAGATTTATTATTTATAAAATATTTTGTTTTTAATGGAAAAAGAAAAAATTGTTAATAACATACTTAAGCTTAAAAAAGAAAAAAATGCAATAATTCTTGCTCATTATTATCAGATTCCTGAAATACAGGATATTGCTGATTTTATTGGTGATAGTTTAGGTTTATCTCAGCAGGCAAAAAAGACAAATGCAGATATAATTATATTTTGTGGAGTTCATTTTATGGCTGAAACTGCGAAAATATTATCACCCGAAAAAAGAGTTTTTATACCTGATATGGAAGCCGGTTGCTCATTAGTTTCGTTATGTCCTGCAGAAGATTTTATAAAATTCAGACATAAATATCCTGACCATAAAGTAATTACTTATATAAATTGCTCCTCTGAAATAAAAGCTGTTTCTGATGTTATTTGTACTTCAAGTAATGCAGTCGGAATAGTTGAAAGTTTTGATAAAAATGAAAAATTAATATTTGCTCCTGATAAAAATTTAGGCAGCTATATTAATAATATTACCGGAAGAAACATGCTATTATGGGATGCAACTTGTGAAGTTCATGATATTTTAAAAGTTGAAAGAGTTATAAAATTAAAGAATAAACACCCTAATGCTAAACTAATTGCTCATCCTGAGTGCAAAGCTCATATTCTTGAATTAGCAGATTATATAGGTTCTACTACAGCCTTATTAAACTATACAAAATCTGATAGTTGCAAAGAGTTTATTGTTGCTACAGAAACCGGAATTATTCATCAAATGCAAAAATATTCTCCGGATAAGAAGTTTATTGTTGTTCCAAGCGAAGAAAATTGTTTATGCAACGATTGTCCATATATGAAAATGAATACTTTAGAAAAAATTAATAATTGTTTAGAATATGAAGTAAACGAAATTGTGATTAGTAAGGAATTAATGGATAAAGCGCGTAAACCTATTGAGAAGATGCTCAAAATAAGCCAAAAATTAGGTTTTTAACAAAGTTATTAACAAATTTGCAAGTAGAAATTGTAAATTTTCTTTAAATATCTGTAGAGTATTGTTATTTAAGTGATTTTTTCGTTTTATAAAAGCATAAAAAATGTAGTTATAATCGAAAAAAAAATACATATAATATAAAAATATTTATACTTTAGAATTTTACTAATTATTTTTTAGTAAATTTGGTTGGAAAATATAATTTTGTAATTTTGAGAATCTTATAATAGCTAATAATTAGAAAACATATACTTAAACTTAAAATCAAACAAAAATGGGCAAAATAAAAATTCTCATCGTAGAAGATGAAAGCATTGTAGCAAAGGATATAATGGGAAGTTTGAAAAATTTGGGATACTCTGTTACAGGAACTGTTAGTTCAGGACAAAAAGCTATTGAAGAGATTGAATCTGAAAAACCTGATCTGGTTTTAATGGATATTATGCTTAAGGATAAAATGTCAGGAATTGAAGCAGCTAATATTATTAAGGAAAGATTCGGATTACCGGTAATTTTCCTCACAGCTTACGCGGATGAAAATACAATTCAGAAAGCGAAAATTATTGAACCATATGGTTATATAATTAAGCCTTTTAAAGAAAAAGAACTTCAAACAACTATCGAACTTGCTATTTTCAAACACGAAAAAGATGAACAAGTTAAAAAAGAGAGAGATCTATACCATTCTATTATAGAAAACAAACAAAATAAGGATAGTATCTTTGTAAGAGCTGATTATAGATTAAATAAAATCAACTTTGATGATATTTTTTATGTGGAAGCTCTTAAGGATTATGTAGTTATTAATACAAATGATAATAGCTACACAACTCATACAACAATGAAAGAAATGGTTAGAATTCTTCCTTCTAAAGATTTTGTTAGAATTCATAGGTCATTTATTGTTAATCTAAATAAAATTTTCAGTATAAAATATCCTGACCTTGTTATCGAAGGTAAAATGAAAGTTCTACCTATTGGTGGTCTTTACAGAAAAGAATTGTACGGAAGATTGAATTTGATTTAGTAAAAAAATTGATAAAAAAAAGAGGAACTAAACAGTTCCTCTTTTTTTTTATACCAGCCCAAACTCTAAAACTTTATTGTAGATATCTGCTTTTTTGATAATTATATTAATAGTATCACCTAATTTGTACTTAGTTTTTTTGTTGTGGCCAATCACTTGGTAATTATCCTCATCAAGATAGTAAAAGTCATCATTTAGATCGTTTAGTTTTATTATTCCCTCGCATTTACTTTCTTTTAATTCTACATATATGCCCCATTTGCTTACTCCGGAAATAACTCCTTCAAATTCTAATCCAACCTTGCTGCTTAAATATTCAATTTGTTTGTAAAAAATGCTGTCTCTTTCTGCTTCCTGAGCAAGTTTTTCCATATCAGAAGAATGCTTACATTTTTCCTCAAATTGTGCAGAAGGAAAAGAATTAGAGCCATTAAGATAAGCAAACAGCAATCTGTGAGCCATTAAATCAGGATATCTTCTAATGGGAGAAGTAAAATGTGAATAATAATCAAATGCCAATCCATAGTGACCAATATTATTTACAGAATATTCAGCTTTGGCCATTGTACGAATAGCTAAAGTAGAAATTAAATTTTCCTCTCCTTTTCCCTGGATATCTTCTAGAAGATTATTTAAGGATTTCGAAATGTCTAATCTTTTATCTGTTTTTAGATTATAACCAAATTTTGCTACAAATTCTTTAAAAGATTGAAGTTTTTCAGGATTTGGAATATCGTGAATTCTATAAATAAATGTTTTTGGTGTTTTATTATTTTCCGGCTTTCCTATATATTCAGCGACTGTTTTATTTGCTAACAGCATAAACTCTTCGATAAGTTTATGCGAATCGTTATGTTCAACAACGTATGTTTCAATAGGCTTAGAATCTTTGTCGAGCCTAAATTTTATCTCTTTTTTTTCAAAGCTGATAGAACCGTTTTTAAATCTTTTTTCTCTAATATGCTTTGCTATATCATTCAATACTGATATTTCATTTTTAAATTCTCCTCTTCCGGAATCTATTATTTCTTGAACTTCTTCATAAGAAAACCTTCTATCTGAATTTATTATGGTTTTTCCTATCCAATAATTTAGAATCTTGTAATTTTTATTAATTGTAAAAACTACAGAAAATGTCAATTTATCTTCATTAGGCCTTAATGAACATAAACCATTAGATAATACTTCGGGAAGCATAGGAATAACACGATCTACTAAATAAATAGATGTAGCGCGAGAATATGCTTCTTTATCAAGTAATGTGTCTGAAATTACATAATGTGATACATCTGCAATGTGAACTCCTATTTCCCAATTACCTCTAGAATCCTCTTTAAGGGATATAGCGTCATCAAAGTCTTTTGCATCAACAGGGTCAATTGTAAAAGTAGTTATTTCCCTAAAATCTTTTCTTTTTTTGATTTCTTCGAAAGTTATTTTATCAGAAAGTTTTTTTGCTTCATCTTCTATCTTGTCGGAAAATGTAGTTGGTAAACCGTATTGCTCTAAAATTGCATTTATTTCCACTTCATTAACTCCAGGGTCGCCAAGAACTTTAGTAATTCTTCCAAAAGGATTTTTTGCATTTTCCGGCCATTCTGTTATTTCGGCAACTACTTTTTGACCATCCTTAGCGTTATTGAAGTCATCTTTACTTATAAAAATATCTTGTGGCATCGATTTTATGTCAGGTAGCACAAATGCAAAGTTTTTATGTGTTTTAAAAGTACCTACATAACTCTTATTCTTTCTTTCTATAATTTCTATTATCTCTCCTTCCAACTTCTGATGCTTTCTTTTAGGAAATAGTCTTACTTTTACTTTATCGTTATGCAAAGCATTCTTAGTATTGTTCTGTTTTATTAGAATGTCTTCGAGAAAGTCGTCATTTATTATATATGCTTTTCCTGTTTGCTTCATATCAACAGTACCTATTATGAAAGGTCCAATTTCCTTGAGTTTTGAAACATACTTAGGACTGATTTTGAATTTGCCTTTTGTTACTTCTATGATAACTTGTTGCGAACATAATTTATACAACACAGGAAGTATGTACTTTTTGTTTTCAATTCCTATATCACCCAAAGCTTTTGCAATCTGCTTATAATTTAATTGAGCTTTATGGTTTTGTGAAAAAAGATTTGTAATCTTATCTATGAGTAAACTGTTTATTTGTTTTTTGTTTTTTGACATAATGTTAATTTAGAAAACTTTTGAATTTTTATTAAGGTGTGATAGTATCTTTGTAATGCATAATAATACTATAAAGATAAGAGTTTTATTATAAACAATAAAAACGTTGCAAAACTATAAAACACTTTTAGGGAAACTGGAAGAATTTATTAAGCGTTATTATTTTAACAAAATAATATACGGATTAATTTTATTTGTTTTACTTGTTGGTGGGCTGTATTTATTTTTTAGTATTATTGAATATTTTGGATACTTAAGCAAATATATAAGAGCTTTTCTGTTTTTCTCCTTCATTATTATAAACATTATAATACTCATAAAGTTTATTATAAATCCTATTTTAGGATTATTAAAAATAAAAAGGTCTCTAACTTATTATGAAGCTGCTGATATTCTTGGAAAACATTTTAAAAATGAAATTGACGATAAAATTGTTAATGCACTACAACTTAATGAAGTACTACAAAATCAACAATCTGATATTGTAATCGCCGGAATAGAACAAAAATCCCAAAAACTATTGTTTTATCAATTTAACAGTGCCGTAAACTTAAAAAAGAATTACTCGTTTTTACCAATAGTTTCAATGCTTATTTTATTTCTAGCTATTGGTATTTATTATGCTCCTGCACTTTTTAAAGATCCCGCTGAGAGAATATTATTTTATGATATAAAATACAGCAAACCTGCGCCTTTTGAAATTTTAATTAAAAACTCCTCTCTTGAAGCATTTGTTAATGAAAGTTTCTTACTAGAAATAAAAACTGCTGGATCTAAGGTTCCTGAAGAAGTATTTATTGAAAGCGGTAAAAGAAATTTTAGAATGGATAAAAAATCAAACAACAGTTTTTCTTATCTTTTTAAAAATATTTCAAAAAATACTGAATTTTATTTAAATGGTGGTGGATATATTTTTGGACCATATAATATTAGTGTAAAAGTTAAACCTGTTATAAAATCGTTTAATGTTGCTATTGAATATCCTAAATATACCGAAAAAAGTAATGAGCAATTTATAAATGCCGGAAATTTAAGAGTACCGCAAGGATCATTGATAAAATGGAATTTTTTCACTGAATTTGTAGATACAATTATTATTAATGGCAATGATCAGGTTTTCAGAGCAGAAAAGGTAAAAGAGGGGCTTTTCAATTTTGATAAAATTATTAATGAATCATTTAAATATAACTTATTAACCTTTAACGATGATAAGCTGCTTGGCGATTCTTTAAGTTTTTTTATTGAAATGATTCCTGATCGATTTCCAATTATATCCGTTGAAGAACAAAGAGACCAAGTATTAATTTCTCATACTTTTTTTCGTGGTGTCATAAACGATGACTATGGGTTTTCAAATTTGAACTTTTTATATAGAATCTTTAATTCGCAGTATAATCAATATGATAATGAATTTTTTAATTTAAGATCAATTAAATTCGACCCCAATTCATCTAATCAAACTTTCTATTATCACTTTTCATTAGCTGAACTAGATATTAGACCGGGAGAAATAGTAGAGTATTTCTTTATTGTATGGGATAATGATGGTATAAACGGACCTAAAAGTTCTAAGAGCAATTTGTTTACTTTTAATTTGCCTTCATATGAAGATATGTTTGCTGAGACTGCAGCAAATGATCAGCAGATTATAAAAGAATTGGAAGAAAATAAGTTAGATGTGAAAAAGGCATTCGAAGATTTAGATGCTTTAAAAAAGTCAATGTTGGAATCAGATAAAGTTACCTGGGAGCAAGAAAACATATTAAAAGAAATACTTGAGAAAAAGGATGTATTAGAAAAAGCAATTAAAGATATAAGTGATCAAAGTAAGCAGAACGAATTGAAATCAAGCCAATTTAGCGAAGAGAACCAGAAAATTAAGGAAAAGCACGATGAATTACAGAGGCTTTTTAATGAGATATTAACTGATGAAATGAAAGAGTTATTTCAAAAGATTCAGGAAGAAATGGAAAAATTAGGGAAAGAGGAATTGTTTGAAAAACTTGATCAAATGCAATTTGAAATGAAAGATTTGGAAAGAAAGCTTGATAGAATGCTTGAATTGTATAAACAACTTGAATTAGAAAGAATTTTAAACGAAACTATCAATACTGTCGAAAGAGCACTTGAAGAACAGCAAGATGCAATTGAAAAAAACTCAAACAATGCAAATTCCGAAGAGATTTTAAAAGAACAGAAAGAAGTAGAAGAATTATTTGAAAGGGCAAAAGATTTACTAAATGATTTTGAAGAGAAGAATTCTGAATTATCCAAACCTAATGAAACTGCAGATACAAAGCAGTTGCAACAGGAAATTGAGAAAAACATCGAAGATGCCTTAAAAGAAATAAAAAGTAATAAATCTAAGAAAGCGAAAACACATCAACAAAGTAGCAAGGAAAATCTTCAAAATATGAAGAAAATGCTTGAAAAAATGCAAGAGGATCTATTTATGGATTCTATGGCTGAAGATGCTAGAGCTATAAGGCAACTTATGGAAAATTTGTTGAAAACTAGTTTTAATCAAGAAGAAATTATTGCGCAAATTAAGGATGTTAATTATAGTGATCCTAAATATGTTATATTTATTCAGCAGCAAAGAAAAATATTGGAAGATCTTAAGTTTGTTGAAGATTCTTTAGTAGCTATTGCTAAAAGGCAGATAATGGTTAAAGATTTCATTACACGAGAAATAGCAGAGATTAATATGAATGTAAAAAAAGCTCTTGACGATCTCGTTGAGCGTAGACGTAATGCTGCTAATTCAAGACAACAATTTGCAATGATGCATATTAATAATCTGGTTCTGCTATTGAATGAAAGCTTGCAGAATATGATGTCGCAAATGGAAGGGCAGAATGGGGATGGAAAACCTAGTAAGCAAATGGGAGATGGCGATAAACCATCAATGAAAAACTTGAGGGAAATGCAGGAGCAAATGAATAAAATGCTAGAACAACTTCAACAAGGAACACCTTCTAAACCGGGAGAAAGTGCTGAAGGAAAAATGTCTATGAGTGAAAGTCTAGCCAGAATGGCTGCAGAACAGCAAGCGATTAGAAATATGTTGAAGGAGATTGCCGATCAGTATAGCAAAGATGGCCTTGGAAATGAGGATTTAAATAATATTATATCAGAAATGGAACGAACTGAAATGGATATCGTAAGAAAGAATATAAACCGACAAACAATACTAAGACAAGAGAGAATTCTTACGAGATTACTGGAGCACGAAAAAGCTGAGATTGAAAGAGAAAAAGAAGAAAAAAGGAGAGGAACTACAGCAAAAAATTCTGAAATTAGTAACCCGGAAGAAATTTTTGAGTATAATAGGAAAAGGAATAGAGAAATTGAAATGTTAAAAAGTTTACCACCTGGATTTAAAACATACTATAGAAGTTTAATAGAAAACTATTTTTTAAATATTGATACTGAATAAACATGGTTAAAAAGGAAAGAAAGCTTGTAGTAGCTGTTAATGAAATCGGAATACATAACATCGAGAGATTTGTAGAAGAAATCTGTGATGATTTTAATATTTTCAATTCCTATTTTGGAAATATTATGATGACAGTTTTAGAAGCTTCAGAAAATGCTTTCGTATTTCTTGAGGAAAAAGCGGAGAATAAAAAGGTAGAAATCAAGTTTTGGTCAGAAAAGAATAAATTGGTATTCCAAATCAAAGGAAAGAACGAAGTTTATGTTAAGAAAGTAGATGTAGATAATATTACTATTGATAGCATTGACAATAATGAGTTTCCTGAGTCACACATGATAATAAAAATGTTAGCGGATGAAGTAAAAATTGATGCGAAATCTAATTCCATTACAATGATATTTTATATCAGCAGTATAAATTACAATACAAGCATTCAAAGAGAAAAGTCTATTAATGAATATTTTGAAAAAGTAATAAAGAAAATAAAAACACATGAATAAAACTTCCGGAAAAATTAATTTTTTTTTCGAAGATATTAATCAAATAAAACTTTCTAAAACTGTTTTAAAAAAGTGGATCCGGCAGGTTATTAAAACTGAAGGGTCCACTTTCGGTTTTATAAATGTTATTTTTTGTTCAGATGAATATCTTCTGGAAATGAACAAAAAATATCTGAAACACGATTATTATACAGATATAATTACTTTTGATTATTCTGAAAACAGAGATTTGTTTACTGATTTATTTATTAGTATCGAAAGAGTGCATGATAATAGCAAAAAAGCCTCAGTAGATTTTAAAAAAGAACTAAACCGGGTAATAATTCACGGAATTTTACATGTTTTAGGATATAATGATAAGAATGCTTTTCAAAAGAAATTAATGAGGGAAAAAGAAGATACATATTTAGAACTTCTTGAGAAAATTATGAAAGATTAGATTTTAAATATTTTAAAGTATAAAAAGATTTTAATGCGAAAATATTTTGAAATAATTGTAATAGGAGGAGGGCATGCCGGATGTGAAGCTGCATCGGCAGCAGCTCGATTGGGTTCAAAAACTCTTATGATTACAATGATTCGTGAAAATATTGCTCAAATGAGTTGTAATCCTGCTATGGGAGGAGTTGCTAAAGGGCAAATTATTAGAGAAATTGATGCATTAGGTGGATATAGTGGAATAGTTACTGATAATACTATGATTCAGTTTAGAATGCTCAACAGATCAAAAGGACCCGCAATGTGGAGTCCGAGAGCCCAAAGCGATAGAATTTTGTTTTCTCAAAAATGGAGAGAGATTCTAGAAAATACCGAAGACTTATTTTTCTGGCAAGATAGTGTTATAGATATAGAAAAGGTTAGTAATGGAAACATTTTATTGCATACACAGAATAAAGTAACTTTCGAAGCAAAGGCAGTAATTATTGCAAGTGGAACTTTTTTAAATGGAAAAATTTACATCGGAAAAAATGATTATACCGGTGGAAGAATAGGGGAAGATAGAGTAATAGGATTAACAGAAAAAATAAAAACTTTTGGGATTGAATTTGATAGATTGAAAACCGGCACCCCTGTCAGGGTAGATGGAAGAACAATTGATTTTACAAAATTTATTGAACAAAAGGGAGATGATAATCCCGGGAAATTTTCTTATACTAATACTCCAAAACTATTAAAACAAAAAAGTTGTTTTATTGCATACACTAATGAACAAATTCATGATATATTAAGAAAAGGGTTTAAGGATTCTCCTTTATTTCAAGGCCGGATTCAAGGAAGTGGTCCAAGATATTGCCCATCAATAGAAGATAAAATTGAACGGTTTTCTGATAAAGACAGACATCAGTTATTTATTGAACCTGAAGGATGGAATAGTATAGATTATTACATTAATGGTTTTTCTTCAAGCTTACCTCTTGATATACAAGTGGAAGCTTTAAATAATATTTCAGGATTTGAAAATGCTCAGATATTAAGACCGGGCTATGCCGTAGAGTATGATTTTTTCCCACCTACTCAATTGAATTATAACTTGGAGTCGAAAATATTTGAGAATTTATTTTTTGCCGGTCAAGTAAATGGAACTACCGGGTATGAGGAGGCAGCAGCTCAAGGATTAATAGCCGGAATTAATGCACACAGGAAAATAAACAATATTGAACCTTTGGTATTGCAAAGAGATGAGGCTTATATAGGAGTATTAATAGACGATTTGGTTACAAAAGGCACTAATGAGCCTTATAGAATGTTTACTTCGCGAGCTGAATTTAGAATACTTCTTAGGCAAGATAATGCCGATAGTAGGTTAATGCCGATTGGACACAAAATTGGGTTAATTTCAGACGAAAGGCTATTAAGTTTACGTGACAAAGAAGAGACGATTGCTCAATTTAATGAAGTAATAAAAAAGAACAATTTCTCTCCTCAAGAAATTAATTCTTACCTTGAAAGTAAAGGCACAAATTTGATACAACAACCTACTCGCATATATAACATATTGCTTCGACCACAGGTGCTTCTTGATGAAATTCTCGAGTTTAACGACCCATTAAATGAATTTTCAGAACAAATTATAGAAAAGGAATATTTTAAAGACGTTGTAGAATGTGTAGAGATTTTGGTTAAATACCAGGGATATGTTGAGAAAGAAAAAGAAAATGCAACAAAAATTAGGAAGTTTGAACATATAGAATTAAAGCCTGACTTTGATTATTCGAGATTAAATGCAATTTCTTTTGAAGGAAGGGAGAAACTAATGAAAATTAAACCTAGAACAATTGGACAAGCGTCAAGAATTAGTGGTGTTTCACCGGCAGATATTTCGGTTTTGCTTGTTTTTTTAGGAAGATAAAAGAGTATTGTTCCACGTGGAACATTTTTTTGTGTGATTGTTTTTGGTAAATGTTCCACGTGGAACATTTCATAATTAGAAAATATATGGAAACTTTGAAGAAATGTCCTTCTTGTGGAAGTAATAAAATATACGGCACAGAGATAAAATGTAAAGATTTTCTGGTTTCCGGGGAGGAGTTTTTTATTCAAAGATGTGATGATTGCAAACTGCTAATAACAAATCCTCGTCCAACTTTTATAGAATCTAAAAAATATTACAAATCTTCTGAGTATATCTCTCATACTGATTCGAAAAATAATCTTTTTGAAAAAACATATGGTTTGGTTAAAAACATTATGCTAAAAAGAAAAGTGAAGTTAGTAAAAAGGCATTTTAATAACTCAGAGATTGTATTGTTGGATTATGGATGTGGAACCGGTGATTATTTAGTTCAATGCAAAAAGCATAAGTTTAAAGTATATGGAATAGAGCCCGACGAAATGGCTAGATCCAGAGCTGAAAAAAAGAAAATAGAGGTTTTTGAAAACCTCGAACAGCTCGAAGAAAGAAACTTTGAAAAATTTAATGTAATTACACTTTGGCATGTTATAGAACATATTCACGATTTAAATAATGTTTTGGAAAGATTATATAATGCAATAGATGAAAATGGTATATTAGTAATTGCTATTCCGGAGCACAAATCAATCGACGCACGCATTTATAAAGAGTTTTGGGCTGCATATGATGTGCCCCGACACCTTTATCACTTCAATTCTATGGCCTTAAACAATTGTCTATCAGGCCTTAAACTCGATTATATTATCAAAAAACCTTTGTTTTTTGATAGTTTTTATATATCTATTCTAAGCGAATTTAATAAAGGAAGGGGTAGGGTAATGTCTTTTCTTTTTGGTAGTGTTATTGGATTTATTTCAAACATTTATGCCTTTTTTAAAATCACTCCTTATTCAAGCCAAATTTACGTTTTTCGCAAAAAATCTTTATAAAGGCAAGAAATAAAACAGTTTGACAATTTTTTTGGTAAATTTGGTAGTTGTTAAAACTTACCAAAATTATGCGAAAGAAATATCCTCTATTATTTGTAATTTCTATCCTTGCCTTACTGCTAGCAGAGTTGTTTTTTTCTAATAGAATGACTTCGTATAATCCTGAATCGGATGTTGAGGAGTTTCAAACCACTTTTCAAAAAAAAGAGAAAATAGCTAATAATTATCTCATTGAAATAAGAAGTTTAGTAAATGATAAGGGTGTTGAATATTTGGAAGAAAAAGAGTTTTTATTATATACGGAAGATTTTTTTTGCAAAAATGAAATTGCCTTATTTGCTGCCAATTCGAATGAATTATTATTTTGGTCTAATAACCAAATACCTGTTTCTTTTAAAAGCCTTCCAAATGAAATTTACGGATTAGATATTAATAAAAATGGATACTACTTTTTTATTCAGTCGAAAATTGGAGACATTACTTTTTGGGCTTATATCCTCCTGAAAAAAAATTATAAATATCAAAATCGCTTTCTTAAAAATGAATTTCAAAAAGAATTTTCTCCTTCTATAGATTTTAAGTTATCAAGTAATCCATCATTAGGATTTCCTATTTATAATATAGACAAAAATTTTGCCTTTAGCCTAATTGCTAATAACTTGAATGAAAAAACAGAAAGTTCATTTCTGTGGAAATTGTCTTTGTTTTTGGCAATTTTTGGTTTAGGCCTTTTAGTTTATACTTCCATATTTATAATTAGAGAAAGCAACATCTTTGAGAAAATTAAAAGCTTCTTGAAAGTATTTGTGATTCTTTTAGTTCTTTTGTTGGTAAGAGGAATAATGTTTTATTTTAAAATTCCTGAAGTAATTTATCAAAGTAAAATGTTTTCAGCAGGATTGTATGCAAGTAGCTCTTTTTTGCCTTCATTAGGCGACCTGCTTCTAAACACATTGTTTTTCTCAGTATTCATATTGTTTCTTTTTAATGAATCTGGAAACAAGATTAGGTTAGAGCTAAAAAATTATACAAATAAAATATTAGTAGTTGTTTCATTCTTCGCAATTTTGATAGCATTCAATTTTTCAATTATTTATATTGTAAATACGCTTGTTACAAATTCCCAACTACAATTGAATGTAAACTTAATTAATGATGTTAGTATTTACAATATTATTGGGTTGTTAGTTATTGGGCTTTTGTTTTTCTCTTTGTATTTCTTGTCGGTTTTTTTACTTGGAGTAATTGTGA
Source organism: uncultured Bacteroidales bacterium (assembly GCA_964601515.1). Classification (GTDB taxonomy): domain Bacteria; phylum Bacteroidota; class Bacteroidia; order Bacteroidales; family UBA7960; genus PWND01. Next base: position 38,972 of record CAZRNU010000003.1, read on the forward strand.
AAATCATTGATAGCATAAGAATTGTTTTACTTTTATATCTTGTTTGTATTATTGTTTCAATTATTGTTTGGAAATTTCTTCTAGTAGAATATTCATTTTATTGGATTCCTCTTTGTTTGATTCCATTTATTTTAATTTTCTATAAAGACAAAGAGAATAATATTTCTAAGAATTTTTCGGCAATGGTTTTTACTTTATTCATTTTTTGTCTTACTGTTACTCCTGCTTTAATTCTTTTTAATAAAAATAAAGAAATTGAAAACAGAAAAACTCTGGCACTTACATTATCTCTTGAACAAGACCCTATCGCGGAATACTTGTTTCATGAATTGGAGGATGAGCTATTTTCTGATTACAGACTAATTAATCTTGTTGCAAAAGATCCATATAACCTTCAAAATATTTTAGGCTATCTACAGAAAAGATATTTTAACGATTATTGGAATAAATATGATCTTCAATTAACAGTTTGTGCGCCAGGTGAAAAACTAATTATTCGACCTTCAAATATTGAGGTAAATTGTTCAAACTTCTTTAACGAGTATATTACTGAATTCGGAAAACAAACAATTAGTAGTAATCTTGTTTTTTTAGATAATAATACCGGAAGAAGCAGCTATATTGCTGTTGTTCCGGTGGAGGTAGTATTTGCTAAAGCGTGGGAAGTAAACAAATATTTGCTTTTCCTGGAGTTTGATTCAAAGTTTATTCCTCGAGATCTTGGTTTCCCTGAGTTATTAATAGATGAAGGGGTTGAATTTCCCGGATATCTCAATGTTTACTCATATGCTGTTTATAAAAACGGCACCATGATTAACAAGTTCGGTCCGTTTTTTTATAGTATAAATTCTTCAGCCTATGGCAACTTTGATGAAGAGTTTACTGTTTTTGAAACGGATTCTTTTAGTCATTTGCACTTTAATAAAGACAGTGAAACTGAACTAATTGTTAGCAGTCCTCAAGATTCTGTTTTGGAATTAATAGCTCCATTTTCATATTTGTTTGTTTTGTTCTTTGCTATTGTGTTGATATTCTGGGCATTATCAGAAAATGCAAGAGCAATTTTATTACTAAGATTAAATTTTAAAAGCAGATTGCAAGCTTCAATGGTCGGTATAGTGCTTGTTTCACTGATATCAGTTGCCGCTGTTTCTGCTTGGTTTATTTATAACATTTATTCAAATAAAAACATTGCCATAATTAATGAAAAAGCGTATAGCGTATTAACTGAAATTGAGCACCAATTGATGCAAGCTCCGGTTTTAGAAAAAGAATTTGAATTTTATCTAAATGATGTTTTATTAAAATTGTCAAATGTGTTTTTTACTGACATAAATGTGTATTCTCCTGAAGGACAGCTAATTGGCTCGTCCAGAAATAGAGTTTTTGAAGAAGGATTAATTTCTGAATTAATGAATCCGGAAGCATTTTTGCATTTAAAAGGACACAAACAAATCCTTTATGTTCACAACGAAAAAATTGGTGATTTGGAATATTTGTCGGCATATTTGCCTGTAAGAACATCAAAGAACGAAATTCTCGCTTATATTAATCTTCCATATTTTGCTAAACATGGAGAGCTAAGAAACGAAATCACATATTTTCTTGTTGCTTTTGTGAATATATATTTGCTGCTGCTAGTTTTAGCAATAGTTATAGCAATCCTGATATCAGGATACGTTACAAGACCTCTGCAAATGATTCGTAATAGTATTTCAAGTATGAAGCTAGGCGACGAGAATAAAAAAATAGATTGGAACAGAAATGATGAAATAGGACAGCTTGTTCAAGAATATAACCGAATGATAGATGAACTGGTAGATAGTGCCGAATTGCTGGCTCAAAGTGAGCGAGAATCGGCATGGAGAGAAATGGCAAAGCAAGTAGCTCATGAAATTAAAAATCCATTAACACCGATGAAACTAAGTGTTCAGTATCTTGAAAAAGCATGGAAAGATAAAGTACCTGATTGGGATAAAAGGCTTAAGCGATTTACTGTTACAATGATTGAACAAATAGACAGTTTATCAGAAATTGCTTCTGCTTTTTCGGATTTTGCTAAAATGCCTGCGGGAACATTTACCGAACTTGATATTAATAAATTTGTTGATGAGGTAGTTGATCTTTATAGTGATTTTGAAAATGTTAAGATTAATGTTGAAAAATCTGAAAAAATGCTTGTATTTGCTGATAAAAAACAACTTTTAAGAGTGTTTAACAATCTGATTAAGAATGCAATACAATCCTATAGTAAAGATAAAATAGCAATTATTGATTTATCAATATTTTGTCAAAATGAATACTGTTGTGTGGAAATTAAAGACTATGGTCAGGGCATAAAAGATGATTTTAAAAAGAATATTTTTAGCCCATATTTTACAACGAAAACAGGTGGGTTAGGATTAGGATTGGCAATGGTAAAAAGTATTATAGAAGGCTTTGGAGGTAGCGTTGCATTTACAAGTACTTATGGCGAAGGATCTACTTTTTTAGTTAAAATTCCACAGGTTAAATAATTTATTTTGTATATTTATAAACCTAAATATCAAACAATTATGAAAAAACTAATCTTATTAATAGGTTTTTTGTTTTTCAGCCTTTCCTATACGTTTTCTCAAAAAGTTTATGTAACAGATTGGAAAAGCGAAGCTGATTTTAAAGTGTATGTAACAGAATGGAAATCTGAGGCTAATGTAATTGCCTATGTAACTGATTGGAAATCAGAAGCAAAACCCAACTCCGGAATTTGGTTTTTTACAGACTGGAAGTCTGAAGCTGATATAAAAATTTACTACACAGATTGGAAAAGTGAAGCCGACTTAATAGTATACTTTACAGAATGGAAAAGTGAAGCTAAGTGGAGTAAATAATCTTACTCGTAAACCAAAATTTCAACTTCATCATTCAGCACCATATTACCATTCATGGCAAGTGCTTTCATTTCATCTTCGCCCGGATACACATATATTGGCGCGATATAACGAACTCTTTCCGAAACCTTTTCAACAAATGGCTTTCCATAAGCTATTCCACCTGTTAAAATAATAGCATCAACTTCTCCTTTTAAAACAGTTGCCATGGCTCCAATTTCTTTAGCAACCTGATATGCCATTGCATCCTGAATAAGCTGCGCCTTTTCATTACCGGCGGTAGCCATTTTTTCAACTTCATAAGCATCATTGGTACCGAGATATGCTACATAACCTCCCTTACCTGTAATCATGCTTTTAATTTCATCGATAGTATATTTTCCGCTAAAACAGGCCTTAACTAAAGACCCCACCGGAAGAGTTCCACTTCTTTCGGGAGAAAACGGACCTTCGCCATCTAGCGCCTGATTCACATCAATAACGCGTCCTTGCTTATGTGCTCCCACACTTATTCCACCTCCTAAATGTGCAATAATAAGGTTGAGGGCTTCATATTGTTGTGAAACTGATTTAGCGTGTTGTCTGGCTATAGCTTTTTGATTTAGAGCGTGAAAAACTGATATCCTTTCAAATGCAGGATGCCCAGATACTCTGGCAATTGGTTCGAGCTCGTCTACAACTACCGGATCTGCAATAAATGCTCTAGCGCCATTGATTGAACCTGCAATATCTTTGGCAATTAACCCTCCTAGATTGCTGGCATGCTGTCCCAAAACCCCTACTTTTAAATCTCTAACAAGAGCCTCATTAACCTCATAAATACCTGATTTAATGGGTTTTACCAATCCACCACGACCAACAATTATTTTTATATCATTTAGACAAATACCAGCATTTTCCAACTCTTTTAATATGATTTCTTTTCGAAACTCATATTGATCAGTAATTTGTGAAAAACTGACTAATTCTTCAGAACTATGCTTTATGTTCTTGAGAAACAAGTCTTTGGTTTTTTTAAATACAGCTATTTTAGTGGATGTTGATCCCGGGTTTATTGCTAATATCAGTCCTTCAGTTTCTTGCATCTTTTTATTAAGTGATTATAGTTTTTAAACCGCAGCTGCCATGGCTATACTGTCTAATTTGGCTTGATCAGTGTCAGCCCTGGATGTAAGGACTATAGGAGCTGCAGCACCTACAATAACAGCAGCTATTTTTGCCCCTGAAAAATAAATGAAAGTTTTATATATTGCATTTGCGGCATCGATATCATCTGCTACAAGAAGATCTGCATCACCGGCAACCGGACTTACAATACCTTTTTTCTTCGCACTTTTTTCACTAACTGCATTATCAAATGCCAATGGACCATCAATTATGCAATTCTTAATCTGTCCTCTGTCATTCATTTTTGTAATAATAGCAGCTTCAGTGCTTGACTTCATTTGAAAACTAACCGTCTCAGCAGCACTAAGTAACGCAACTTTTGGTTTTTCAAGTCCCAGTTTATTTAGATAGCTAACAGAGTTGTTAATTAACGATACTTTACCTGTAATATCAGGCGCAATATTCATTGCAGCATCTGTTAGTGCCAATATTTTATGATATGCAGGAATTTCAAATAATGCTAAATGTGATAAAAGTTCTCCACTGCGCAAACCCCATTCTTTATTAAGAACCGCTCTTAGCAGGTTTGGTGTGCCCAAACTTCCCTTCATTAAAATATCGGCCTTCTTTTCGTTTACCATTTTTACAGAAATGGCGGCAGCTTTATCAACATCCGGTTCATTAATAACTTCAAATGCACTTAGATCGTATGAGCATGACTTTTCAATCTCGCGTATTTTTTTTTCATCACCTACTAAAATAACGTCTATTATTCCGTTTTTCCATGCATTTAAAACAGCTGAAATAGCATCTTGATCATGAGCTGCTGCCATAACAAGCTTTTTCTTGGTGTTGGATTTGGCCAATTTGTGGAGATCCGATAAATTTTTAAGCATATATTCAAAGGGGTTTTAAGGTTAGCAAAAATTTTGCCCAAAATTACAAAAATTATATTACGCTTAGCTGTTGAATTTACTAATTGAAAAAAAAAGATGTAATATTTTTTGTAAAAAAAAAGAGGAGCAATTGTTTACAGCTCCTCTTTTTAATTGCACTAAACCAAACACTTATGAAATAATAATGCTTTTTTGAAGATTGACTTTTTCTGCTTCAAGTTTTGGAATTATAACTTTTAGAATTCCATTTTCATAACTTGCTTCAATATTTTCGGAATTTGTTTCTTTTGGTATAACAAATGACCTTGTAAATGGTTCAGGATGAAACTCTTGCCTGATATATGTTTCGCTATTTTCATTTTTTGCTTCATAAGATATTTTTAAAATACTGTTTTCCAATGATATATCAATATCTTTTTTTTCAACACCGGGAAAAGCTAATTGTATTTCGTAGCTTTTTTCTTTTTCGAGAATGTTTGTTGAAGGAATGCATCCGCAATTTTTATCAAAAGAAGCAGCATTCTCATTTTCAAAATAATTATCAAAAAATCTGTTTATTAAAGGCCTTTGATGCCATCTGATTATAGTCATAGTTTTGTCCTCCATTTTTTAAGTTTCTTATCTCAACTCAAAATAAATACCACATCTAAAAACCTGACAAAACCCGACAAAAACTGTCAATATGGCAGTGCTAAAAAGGAGTGAATTTTTTTGTAAATCATCAATAACTAAGAGATAATAACTACTTTCGCAATTGCAAAACACTTTATATGCAACAACACAAAGTACTTTCTTTATTCGGCATTAAAAGAATTATATTCCCCATAGTTATTGGGTTGGGAGTAGCTGTTTATTTGTTTATAAGCAGTTTTGATGCTGATGCTTTTGCTAATGTAAAATGGGTTGGACAATCTTATTTCTATATTGTTCTTGCGTTGTGTCTTATGGTAGTAAGAGATTTAGCGTACATGTATAGAATTAGAGTTCTTACAGACGGGCAGCTGTCATGGGGAAAAAGCTTTGAAGTGATTATGATGTGGGAATTTGGTTCAGCCGTTACTCCTTCAATAATCGGAGGCTCTGCAGTTGCTCTGTATATCCTTAAAAAGGAAGGAATAAATATGGGAAGAACCACTGCTATTGTTTTTATTACTGCTTTTTTGGATGAATTGTTTTATATATTAATGGTTCCAATTATTGTACTGATAGTTGGAACTCAAAGTCTTTTTGTTTCGCAAGAGGGAGCATACGTTTTGTATAATACAAAATTTGGAACTCAGGGAATTTTCTTAATTGGATATTTTTTGATAGTAATTCTAACAAGCATTATTGTAATTGGAATATTCATTAAACCGGAAGGTGTAAAGAAGTTCCTAATTGGCGTTTGTTCTCTTCCATATCTTAAACGTTATAAAGAAAAAGCGGCCCAAACCGGTAATGAACTTATAATTACATCTAAAGAAATGAAAGGGAAACCATTTTCATTCTGGATGAAAGCATTTGCCGGCACATTCTTCTCATGGACAGCCAGATACTGGGTTGTAAACTGTATTATTTTAGCATTTGGCTTTTCCGGAGATCAGTTTTTGATATATGCACGCCAATTAGTAATGTGTGTAATACTTCTTATTAGTCCAACTCCCGGAGGAACAGGCTTAGCAGAAGTTGTTTTTAGCGGATTCTTAGGCGATTTTATTTCTCCCGGACTTACACCTGCTCTTAGCTTTTTATGGAGAATAATCTCTTATTATCCATACTTATTGATAGGTATAATTATAATGCCTCACTGGTTAAATAGGGTTAATAAGCATAAAAAAGATGATGAAAAATCTGAATATGATATGATAAAACCAATATAAATTGGGGCAAAATATTATTTGTAGTTTGCAAAATTGTTTATTTAAAGAGTTTTATTTATAACTTTGAGTCTGTTTTCGTAAGCCTTATGAATAAACGCATTGAAGATCCGCTACAAATTAAAATGATGTCAGATCCGTTTAAATACTATTCTGCCATCATAAAAGACATTCAGGAAGCTCAGAAATATATATATATTGAATTGTATCGTTTTACAAGTGATCCTATCGGCGTCAGATTCAGAGATAATCTTGTAAGAAAAGCAAAGGAGGGAGTAAAAGTTAAACTTCTTATTGACTCTTGGGCTGCTTCTTCTACATACAGTTTTTTCAGCGAACTAGTTGAGGCCGGTGGGGAATTGAAATTCTTCAAAAAAGTAAGATTAAGTTGGGATACGTTCACAAAAAACCACAGAAGGGATCACAGAAAGATTTTCGTATTTGATGATCAAATTACTTACATAGGGTCCGGTAATATAGCAGGATATTCTCTTAATTGGAGAGAGTCTATGTTTAGAATAAAAGGAGGAATAGCAAAGAAATTCAAAGAGATAATAGACCAAAATTTTGAAATCTATAAAAAATTCTTCTACGATAAGATTGAATACACAAAAAGTATTAAGTATAAAGATTATGAAATATTAAGAGATGTTCCTTCAATTATTTATCAGCCGATACAAAGAAAACTATTATCCTTAATAAACGAAGCAAAAAAAGAAATCTTAATTGAAACACCTTACTTTTTGCCGGGAAGTAACTTGAGAAAAGCTCTAATGGAGGCTTCTTCCAGAGGAGTAAAAGTAAAAGTTGTCATCCCCAAAAAGTCGGATGTAAGCATTATGGATATACTATCCAGCAGATATTTCGGAGAACTTTCAAAACAAAACATAAAGATTTATTTTTATCTGCCTCAGGCTCTACATGCAAAGCTTTTTATGGTAGATAGAGAAGTTTTTGTTATTGGATCTGCTAACTTTGATTATAGAAGCTTCAGATACCAACATGAAATATGTTTGTTGGGCAAAAATAAATCATTAATTAGGCAGATAATAAATCATTCTAATGAAACGCTAAAAGACTCAGAACCATTTGATTATAATAAATGGCTTAATCGCCCGATGATACAAAGGTTTTTCGAAAGATTGCTTGTACCATTCAGACATTTCTTCTAAAATTATCTCAAAACTCTTCCTCCAAAAGCAAATCGGTCAGCATAATATTTTTGATCGAGATTATCAACAACAACGCCTCTTGAACTACTGGCGTGCGCAAAATAGTTGTTGCTGATGTATATACCAACGTGTGAAATATTGCGTCCGGAAATTCTAAAAAAAACAAGATCGGCTTCTTTTAGGCTTTGCTTACTGTTAATCTTTCTTCCATTTTTTACCTGATCTGAAGTACTTCTATCCAAATCTATATTATAAACAGACTTAAACACTTCCTTAACAAATCCTGAACAATCTGCACCACTCTTTGAATTTCCTCCATATTTATAGGGGGTTCCAAGCCATGAAACTATTTCGGCCAGCAATCGCTTGTCTTCTTTTCCATTAAGAGAATAACCCAGTTTACGAGAAAATTCAGCGTAATCACTTGAAGCTGTTTCTTTTAGATAAAGCTCAAAATTTTCTGTAACTCTGTCCTTTTTTGTTGATTTTCGGGAAGTTCTGCAGCTGCTGAAAACAAATATAAAACATAGAAATGCTAAAAAAATTAACCTGAATAGAATTTTTTTATTTGCTGTTTTCATGTTGCAAAAATATGAAAAAACAAGGGTTTAGATTGAAGTTTAAATATTAAATGAATTTTTTATTAACAATTATGGGTATAATAAAATAAAATGGGAGTGAATACATAATATGTTTTATTTTTACTGCTATGTTTAATCTAAAAAATTATTGACTATGAAAAGAATTTGCCTATTGTTGTGCTTAGTTGCACTTTTTATCTCTGCCAAATCTCAAAATATTCTGGTTTTGGATGATCCTTGTGGAGTTGAGAATACTCCATATATTGAAGCTCTGCAAAATCTAGAGCTGCCTTACCAGGTTGCTAACCTTGGGAATATTGAAACACTATTATTAGAGGAGTCTTGGAGTCTTGTAATTTTTTCGGAATATAGCAATGATTTTAATGTTTCCATCCTTAATTCACTTAATGATTATTTAGAAAGTGGTGGTAAACTTATTTTTTCAACTTGGACTTTAGAAAGTGGAAATGATTTATTTGAAAATATGGGAGTGGAAATCATTAACAATTTCGCTACCCCAAAGGATATTTATGATTGGTCTTCCAGCCTATTGTTTTCGTTGCCAAACGGGGTCTCAGACGTTCTTACTCCCACTTTAGACCCTTGTTATACAGACGGCTATTTTATTAATCCGAAAAATGGCGCAACAGTAATCGCTGGATATGAGTATGAAGAAACTACAGAAAATTATGGGGCTATTGTTATTAATGCTGCTGAAACATCTATTTTTATGGGTCAGGTTCCTTATGTATGGACAAATGAGATTATTGTTCCGTTTTTGGAAAATCAAATTTTTTACCTTTTGTTTTCTAATACTTTAACATGGACCGGCGCTGAAAGCAGTGAATGGTTTAATGCTAATAACTGGATAGATAATCACGGACTAAATGCCGAGCCTGGTGAAGAAGTAGTGTGTATAATTCCTTCTGTTCCAAGCGGAAACCCTGATGTTTTTCCAATTATTAATCAAAATGGGGCTTCATGTAATTCTATTATAATAGAGGAGGAAGCAAGTATTACAATTAATCACAATTTTGACCTCACTGTTTATACGTCGATTAGAAACAAAAGTAATATTAATACAGGTGAAGGAAAAGTTATATTAAAAGGTGTAAATGCTTCAGGGAACATAACAAACCTTGAAATAGATACTGAAACTGCTTGTTCAATAGGTGGTACAACATTTATTGAAAACCTTCATATTAAGGGAGGAAATGTGAAATTGAACAATACATTTCTTCATGTTTCTCAATCTCTTACAGGATTATTAGAAAATATTTCCACTACAAATAAAACCAAGCTGTCTTTGGATTTCAGCTTTGATATTCCCCAAAACATAAGTAATCTTCATACACTAATAATTGAGGGAAGCGCAAATATGAACGGAGATTTGTCTGTTTTTTACGAAATCAATATTGATGGTACGCTTTCTGTTAATAGTAATTTATTATCAGTAGGCGGATTGTTAAATACCCAGCTAATAACTTATAACACGTCCAGCCTGACAATCTTTGACTCAAAATTGTTTGAAGAAAAAATAGAAAGGGTGGGTGTTAATTTTAAAAACGGCACCAAGAGGAAAAACAATGATGGGTCTCTATCAATAGACCCAAATTATATTACTAAGTCAACTTTTAAAGCGGCTCCAAGCCTTACAATACCTCCTCTTACATTAAATAATTTTAAAATTAACAGAAACAATCAAATTGAATTTCTTGCCGGAGAATATGTTTTTAATAATTTTGAAATCTACACTGGACAAATAATTGGAGATAATCAAACTCAACTTGTAATTAATCAAAACTTTAACAATTTTGATAGTTTTTCTGGAGTTGGAGATGTGCTTTTCACTTCTGATTCTGATAGCGAGTTGGCTTTGTATTTTTATGAAAATGAAACAGGCGGTTTGCAAGAACCCGTTTATTTTACAGATTATTATTATAATGAAGGGGGGTTTTTATTCGTAGTAAACGAAGCACTAACCTTAAAATCTTTTAAAATTTTCGCTGAAAATACCGGAAATATATCTGTTGGAATTTACGACGAAGAGTTCAATGAAACCTTTTATGAAGAACAATATACTATAACGGAAACAGGGGAACAAAGGCTCGAAATTGAAAACTATTATCTGGAACCCGGCATATATATTTTATGGTGGTCGGGTGTTAGCTTACAATATGACTATGATGATGATGAAACTACTAGTTTTTTCCCGATTATTGTAGGAAATAATTATATAGAAATTTTGAATGACGGTTGGGATTGGCCTTATGAATATATGTCTTTGTATGATTGGGAATATGAGATTGAAAAAAATGGAAACAATAACTTTAAAAATTTAATAAATGCAAAGCCGGAAGAAAATACATTAAATTTTAAAGATATAATTCTGATAGAAGAATCTTTTAAAAATATTTCCGGTTCAGTTGCCGGAGAATCAATTGATTATGCACCGGAAGCTTTTCTTGTATACTCAAATTCAGGAAATATTATGGCTTCTTCAGTTGAGTTTAGCAATAATAATAATTTGACAATTGATGGTGAAGGAAAAGTTTATCTAAACGAAAACAAAACTCTGGCTAATGTATTGGAATTAAATAATGGAATTCTGGTGTTAAATGATGCTGAACTACTGCTTGGTCCTAATGTTGATATTATGGGAGGAGCCATAAACTCTATGGTTGCTACTCAGGGAACAGGAAAATTTTCAAGAATAATCCCAAGTAATGGTGAATACTTCTTCCCGATTGGAAATATTGGTGATTTGAATACTTTTGCCCCTGCCAATATAAATATATCGAATATGGTTAGAGCCTTAGAACAAATTATTAGCGTTAGAACAGCAGATGAAAAACATCCGGAAAATTATTCTGAAGATCATTTTCTAAACAGATATTGGATTGTTGAAGATAATAATATGGCAAGCTATGATGCGGATATCCAATTATATTACGACACCAACGATTTAAACGGTCTTTCTGTTTGGATGAATGCTGTTTCATGGGATGGTGTTGCTAATGAATGGATTGTTTCAGGAACAGTTAATTCAGAATCATTGAATTATACTCTTACAGAATCTGAAATCAACAATGCCTATACAACCATTTCGAAAGAAACTAATTTGGTCGAAATTTATGTCACCGAGGGTGTATCTGAAGAAAATTTCGAAAATGCACTTGTTATTTTGTCAGATGGTGAGAATGAAGTATCTTCTTTTACAAATGAAGCCGGATACGCATCATTCAATGTTGTTACAGGAACTTATGGTATTACTGTTTCTGCAGAATGTTATGAAGATGTTGTTGTTGAAAATCTGGAAATATCTGAATATTTCTCTGCTAATTATGAATTATTTTTAACATTCTACCTAAATCCGGTTGCTTTCGCAGGAGATGACAATACAGTTTGCGGCAACGAATATACTTTATTGGCAATTGATCCTGATCCACTTGTGGGAACATGGTCGGTGGTTAGTGGCTCTGCAACAATTGAAAACCCAAGCAGTCCGAACTCATTAGTAACTGCAACTGCTTTTGGAACAGTAACACTCAAATGGACAGTAACGGAAGGTGTTTGTGAGGACGAAGATTTGGTGTCAATTACATTTAAAGAAATTCCTGTTGCTGATTTTGATTATGTAAAAAATAATCTGCAAGTTACTTTCACAAACACCTCACAAAACGCAAATTCATATACATGGGACTTTGGTGATGAATCAGACACTTCCGACGAAGTAAACCCTGTTCATGTTTATGCACAAGCAGGAGGCTATACCGTTACTCTAACAGCCTCAAAAGAAGGTTGTTCGGATGAGTATTCGGAATTAATTAATGTTACTTATGTGAATGTTGTGGATGCGATTAATTCAAATATTGCATTATATCCTAATCCTACTTCAGGCAAGATTAAAATTGATTTCTCAGAATTTTCATTAAGTGAACAAATAAAATCTGTTGAAATTACTGACATTTCAGGAAAAATGATTCAAAAACTGGAATATATTGATCTCTATGCCTCAGAAATAGAACTTGATTTAAGTGGGTTGTCTGCTAATGTTTATATATTAAAAGTTTATGCCGGAGAAAAAGTGCTGCATCAAAAAATTATCAAGAATTAAGGGCATTATACTTTTTTAATTATTGATTGTGCTTTATTATAAGTTTTTTATGTATGTTTGACTGCAAAATCAAGCATACATAAAAAACTTTGTCATGAGCGATAAATTCAAACTAAATCCGAATCCGCTGGTTAAATATCTTCAAAAGCCGGCAAGTGAGTTTACAAAAGCAGATATAATCCGCTATATTGAAGACCATGAAATTGAACTGCTTAACTTTCGTTATGTTGGTGGAGATGGTCGTTTAAAAACACTAAATTTCGTTATTCAAGGTAAAGAACATCTTGAAAATGTGCTTTCTACAGGAGAGAGAGTTGACGGTAGCAGTCTTTTTAATTTTCTTGAAGCAGGTTCCAGCGACCTGTATGTTGTTCCAAGATTTAAAACTGCATTTCTTAATCCTTTTTCAGAAATTCCATGTATTGATATTCTTTGTTCTTACTACGATAAAGAAGGAAAACCTCTTGAAAGTTCTCCTGAAAATATTATGAGGAAAGCTCATCAGTCTCTTGTTGATAAAACGGGCTATAGCCTTGAAGTTATGGGAGAGATTGAATATTATGTAATTAGCGATAAGAATGAGCTCTTTAAAGCTACCGATCAAAAAGGTTATCACGAATCAGAGCCTTTTGTAAAATGGGAGCAACTTCGTGTTGATGCAATGATGGCAATGGCACAAACTGGAGCAAACATCAAATATTCTCACTCTGAAGTTGGAAATTTTGCCGACGACGAACACGAGTATGAACAAAATGAAATTGAATTTTTACCAACCAATGTTGAAGACGCTGCAGATCAACTAATTATAGCAAAATGGATTTTGAGGCATGTTGCATATCAGTATGGAGTTACAGTAAGTTTTGCCCCTAAAATCACGGCAGGTAAAGCCGGTAGCGGTATGCATTTTCATATGCGCCCTATGAAAGATGGTAAAAACGTTACTCTTGAAAATGGAAAGATAAGCGATGTTTCTAAAAAGGTAATTGCAGGAATTCTTGATATTGCACCTGCATTATCAGCATTTGGAAACACCATCCCAACAAGTTATTTCAGACTTGTACCTCATCAGGAAGCTCCTACAAATGTATGCTGGGGAGAAAGAAATCGCTCTGCTTTAATCAGAGTTCCACTGGGTTGGGTTGGAGCAAGCGATATGATTAAGTGCGCAAACCCACTGGAATCCCCGACAAATAAAGATTTTAGCGACAAGCAAACCTTTGAGTTTCGTTGCCCCGACGGTTCTGCTGACGTTTACCTTATGATTGCAGGACTTTGTGTGGGCGCCAGACATGGTTTCGAAATGCCTAACGGACTCGATTTTGCACAGCAAACATTCATAGATGTTAATATTTTTGACGATAAGCATAAATCAAGACAAGAAAAGTTAGGTCAATTACCCTATTCTTGCAAAAAAGCTGCGGAATATCTGAAAGAAAAAGCAGAAGTGTTTAAACAGCATGGTGTTTTTACGGACAGCCTGATAGAAGGAACAGCGAAAAAACTTCTCGACTTTAATGATGAAAACCTTAGAGAAAAGATTTCCTGCAACAGGGAAGAAACAATGAAACTAGTTAGAAGATACTTACATTGCGGATAATCACCCAATTGATTATTTTGCAGAATTTCAATGTATTAATTATCTGATTTTCTCCCACTTAACATGCCGGGGTTTTTTAGGCCAAAAGAAGAAAAACCCCAGCATTGTTGTTATATCACGCAAAAAATAATAGGGGATTCTGGCGAAAAACTCGTATAATGGTCGGTTTTTCTGTATTGCTGATTTTAAAAATGTTGCAATAAGATATCCCAATAAAACGTATATATTGTCGGATGCAAAGGAAAGCAATAGGCAGAATATCAAGCATATAAGTGTATATTCCCTCCCAATAATTATAGGCCACATATATTTATCAAAAAAATGCCTTCTGTAAAGTAAACTCCTTGCATACAATTGAGTGCGATTGAAAATCATTTTCCACAAACGCCTGGGATGATGATATAAAACGGTATAATGGGTTGATACAATCTCTTCAAGGTATTTTATTCTAACTCCCTTATTCTTAAGCCTTAAGGTTAAATCATAATCTTCGCCTCCGGGTTTTTTGAAAGTCTCTTCAAAACCACCCACTGAATCAAATGTTTTCTTTTCAATTAAAAACCAACCGGTTGCCGTTTTGAAAGCACTGTTTGTTAAATCATATTTTTTTCGAAAAGTCTTTCCGGTTTTTTCATCAAAATAGCTGTTATAATGAGGCCCGGTGAAGAACACCCCCTCTTTTTTGACGTAATGCTCAACAGCCATTTTAAGAAAAACCGGATTGATAACATTATCACCGTCAACAAAAAACAACAACTCGTTTTTCGCTAACTTTGCACCCAGATTTCTGCCCGAGGCCGGACTTTGTCCCTTGTAAATATTGTAAATAGATATTTCAGGAAACTGCCTTACAAGGTCAATTGTATTGTCAGAAGAGTTTGAATCAACATAAATGATTTCATATTTGGCAATTCCTGCAAAGCGAATAGCTTCATAAACGCCATTTATGCATTTTTCAATGTGACTGCTTTCGTTTTTGCCAATTATTACAAATGATAACATAACAAACTAATAACGCTTTCCGAATTGGGATTTTTTATAATCTTTGATAGCCAAAGTTATTGCTTTTATAACAGATATCAACCGCCAATTGTTTATTGCACTGAAAAATGCTGATAGCACATAAATACTGATTTTTTTTTGCCGTAATCGATTGAAATACGTCCTTCTGGCTGTGATGTGAAGATACTTTTTAGAAAAGTAAGCAAAGTTTCTTATTGTGTAATAAGTGTAAAAGGCTGACCAATTGATATTTGTAGTTGTTTTTTGATGATGAACAAATATTTCAGGAATAACCACAGATGCATATCCCTTTAGCCAAGCTCTCATGCAAAGATCCGCCTCCTCATAGTATATGTAGTATTTTTCATCTAAAAAGCCAATCTCTTTTAGCAATGCAACATCAATCAGCATAAAGCAACCACTCACAAAATCAACAAAATTCAAGCCTATTAAGGTATTTTCAACCTCCTTTTTATGTCTTAACTCATTATAATGAAAGCCCTTATTTGATTGTTTTTTAAATAATATTTGGCCATCATTTAGTATCTCCTGGTTTTTTCCTTCAAAAATTCTTACGCCATAAGCAAAAATGTTGGAGATTTTGTAGGTTAAAATTTTGCTAACCAAACAATTAATTGTGTCTGCATTAGCTAAGAAAGTGTCATTGTCGAGGGTTAAAACGTAGTCGGCATTTTGCTCAATAGCACTTTGAAATCCTATATTTCGAGCTTTAGCCAAGCCAATATTTTCTTGGAGGTTAATAATTCTTACTTCAGGAAATTCGCTTTCAAGGAATTCCATCGAGCCGTCTGTTGAACCGTTATCAATAACTTCAATTTTAAGGTTTTGATAATCCTGGGCAAGCAGCATTGGAATGCACCTTTTAAGCAAATCCAATCCGTTCATATTTAGGACCTGCGCTATTATGAGTGGCTGCTTGTTCATTCCTTAATAACCTGATTATATGTGTTAATTAGATATTCAGAAAAAAGCTCTATTGTATGGTACTTCGTTGCAAATTCTTTTCCAGCTTTTGCAAGCTTATTGCAAAGTTCCGGATTATCAATAAGGTATTCTATTTTTGAAGCCAAATCTTTTGCATTAAATTCTGTTTTTACTGAAAAATCAGCATTTGCAAATCCGGCTGAGCCTTCCACATCTGTTGTAATTAGTGCATTTTCACATGACAATGCCTCAAGGGTTGACTGTTCGGGGAAACTACCAAAAGATGCCAGGCTGCAAAAGATTTTGCTATTGGAAAAAACATCCGTAGGGTTGTCGGTAAATCCAAATACTGCTTTATTTTCTAATTTGTGTGCTATTAAATATTTGACAATCTGTTTTTTAAGATTTCCATTTCCCCAAATCTCAAAGGAAACATCAGTTCTTTTTTCCAAGACAATTTTTGCAGCTTCTAAAAACAACAGTGGATTTTTGTACTTATCTAGCCTTGCCAGAAATACAACTTTATTTTCTTTGTCTGTTATTTTAGATTTTGAATAGTCTGTAAATGAGCATGGTGCAATGAAATACTTCTTTCCCGCCGGAAAAACTCTGTTCTTTTTTAATACATTCAAATATGGCTCGCACTGAAGTTCTAATGCATCGGCTGTTTTTATGGAAAAAGGTAAATAGCCGGGGTTATTTCTAAAAAATCGATTCTTTAAAAAACGACCTACAGGCTCAACATAAGACATTAGGAACTTTAATTCGGGGTTTCTTTTTCTAACAATAGCGCACTCGGTAATTCCTTCCCAAAAAGCATGAATTAGCTGAATATTGTTTTGCTTAATGATTTTCTTAAGCTTATTAGAATATCGCAACAGTAAAAAAGGCGAGGCTAAATATGACAGCACATAGTAATTCATAGCCATAGCCTTAGCCTTCAAATAAGCCTTTCCGATTAGTGTTTTGGAAAACTTCTCGGACAAAGGATTGATAATTATTACATTTTGATACTCTGTAAGTTTTGGAAATTGTTTTTTAAGGGCATTATACTTTTCTCTGGAAAGTATAAGAAACAAACCTGCAATTAACTTGTTATCAGTTGCATACATAAAGAAATTGGTGAAACGTTTTTCCGCTCCACCAATTCCATTCCCACCCAAGGCAACTATTGCAATATTTTTACGGAGCTGTTCTAACACCTCTACCGCCATTTTGCCAGGCATCTACCCTGAAATTTCTTAGGTTGTTAATATCTTGTCTTTCAGAGACTCTTATGCTTCTTACATTAAGGTTAAATGCGCCACCCCTGAATCCTATTCTTATAGGCCAATTACCTGCGACTGTATTTGGGTCGCCTGTTGCATTAAGATTTCCGCTGCCGTGCATTCCGGTAAATAAGCGGCTATCCATAGTAGTGCCATTGCTAACAGAAACCGCCATTTCTACAAGGTTTCCACTAAGCTCCATTACACCATAATAGGAGGCACCTGATGTAAGTCTATTAGAGCTTGAGGTTGCAAAAACACCGCTGCGATATGGTCCGTTGCGAGTTGTTGCCGGCAGAAGAAATACTGAGTTTGCATTTGCCGGGTTAATTATATATTCATCTATTCTGTTTACATTTCCTTGATTATTAATCGGATTAACAACCCTAACAGCGTCTGTGTATAAACCTCCACCTGCCCAGATATCTAGTCCGGCCGGTAGTCCGGCACCTCTGGCAGCCTTTTCAAACTCTAATTCTGTCATAGGCCTTAGACCTGCCCAATATAAATAGGCCTGTAAATCGGTATATTGATTTGAAGCACCTGCTCCCAAAAAATTACAAGGTAAATGTTGGCCATCATCATCTTCATTAGCAATTCCATTACCATTTACATCACAATAAAAGAAAAGAGGCTCAGTTGTGCCAATTCCTGTTGTGTGCACTCTAATACCATTTCTAAAGCTTTCTCCGGTTCCATCAATACGCACTGTGGCGGTGTTGGTCATTACATAAACGTTTGTTATGCTTGACCCCGAAACATCTGTAGCTGTGCGCCTGTTTTGTTGAGTTCTGGTAATTGTATTCAGAAAGTCAACATATTGTTTTTGTGTTATTTCATATTTCATTATATAAAAAGCATTATATCCTTTTGGGAAAGCTGCGGGTAAAGTACGAGTTGTTGCTGAATCAAAATCATCAAGAGGATTTGTTGCAGAAGATCCTGCTGTTGTATTATTGTGATTTCCTAAATTTCCGTCAGCTGCAGCACCTGAACCTCCTAATGTGATATCATTCTCATTATCTACCAAATATGGTGTTGTGAATGTTCCATCAGTCATTATTCTGTGGAAGTTTTTTCTTATTTCGGCAGTTGCTCCATCGTTGCCTAAATAAAAACTTCCTTGTGGAATATATACCATCTCAATTGCAAACATGCGTATTTCAACATCGTTAACATTAGCAACACCGTCGAAACCATAGTCCCACCTTAATCTCACATCATTCCAGTTGTTTGTTCCCGAACCATTTTCAGAGCGGAATAAAAACGCACCTTTTCTGTCGGCAGGAATAGATACTTCTGCACCGGAAGGCACTGAGTGTCCTGCCAAACGCATTGTTGCGTGTTTCCAAAGGCCATCCAATCCCATGAATTTTATAAAAATCCATGCTGCATCATAGTTGTAGGGTTCTGCATTGCCGACACCTGCAATATCACACCTCCAACTGTTGTCCCAGCTTATACTGAACTCAATGTCAGCAGTTTCGGCTACAGAGTTTATATTTTTAAAAACAGGAAGCTCTGTAAACTTTATATCATTTGCATACAACAGTATTGGCAAACTAAACAGTAAGAAAATAAATACTTTTGCGGCTTTTTTCATTTTTATAATGTTATGTTTATAATGTGGTATTCGAAAAATTCTAATTCATTCACAAATATAATAAAAATTGTTGCCTCAGGAATACTTAGGAACATATTTGTGCTATTTGAATTATTTAATCCTCCTAAACGAAAATAAATAGCAAAAACCTGAAAAAGCAGAAATGCCTATCATTAATTGAGAGAAGCAGTAGTTATAAAAACCATTAAGATGAGGAAATCCCTTTGGGATTGGCTTTCCCGGATATAATAACCCTAAAAAAAACAGCTTTTTTGCTATGAATAAACCGCTGTTTCCTTCTGACCTAAGCCTTTGCACAAATCCAATTCCTGTGCGTCTTCTTTTTTTCAACAATCCCCAAAATCCTCTGCTCGGATGAATAACAATGGATTGTTTTGCAAAAAGCAGTTTAAATCCCTTACCAACCGCCTTGTGTGTCCAGAAAGAATCACCTCCTGATACCCATTCGGGAAAAAATCCGATTTTTTCAAACAGGGTTTTTCTTAAAAACAAATTTGCTGTTACTGCCGTATTATTAGATATGTTAAATTCTTGCTGCAGGTGAAAACGGCTGTCGAATTTGTGAAAGAATGAGTTTTTCTTGATTAAAAACTCAATTTTACCACCAATAATGTCAGCATTCTCATTAATAAAACATCTAATACCTTCAGTCATCCAATTAGTATATGGAACGCAGTCTGAATCTAAAAAAGCAATCACATCTCCTTTAGAATTTACGATTCCTTTGTTTCTGGCTGCATACGAACTTCTAATTCTGTCCTCTTTCAGAAAAATAACTTTATAACCGTAAATACTTTCAGGAATATGGTTTGATTTGTTGTCAACAACAATAATTTCGATTTTATCATTTGGGTAATCTTGCTTCTTTAAAGCGTCAAGACATTGAAAAAGACCATCATAATCATTATAAACCGGAATAATGATTGAAACAAATGGCAGTTCTATATTTTGCAACTCTTTCAATTCAAATGTATTTATAATGTTTCAACAAATTTATTACCTCTTGATTTGACATTATTTCGTCAATTAAATCATTTTTATGAGATTTCCACTTACCTACTGACTCGGTGTTTAGTGATTTTACTTTTCCCTCCCAGGCAGAGTGCTCTATAACATTTGTCTTTTTTTCAAAGTCCATCAGATTTATATCGTCTGCACCCAAAAAGAGCAATAGTTTTTTTATCTCTATCTCTGTCGAAAATACCAAGTCCTCATATTTGATAGTATAAACGCACTTATGACTTTCCCATTTTTTCCCTTCTTCAACATCTTTTATCCACCTCTCAACACTAACATAATTGTCGCCATAAATGGGGTGTGTACTCAAAACTACATCACGGCAGTCTCTAACAATGTTGATTATCTTAACCTTATTGTTGAAATCCTCAAAAATTTCATTTATACTATGAATGTGTCGGGGAGTTTTTTCACACCATCTTTTCTTCCCTTTTGGGATGTTTTGTTTGATTAATGTTATAAAAAACTTTGCTTTAAAATATATGGAATTAAGGAATTTTGCAGCTCTTCTTTTATTTCTCAAATAGATTTTTGTTTCTTTTGGAATGGCAAAAATCTGAGGATGAGCACCAAGTATGGCTTGCAAAATTGTAGTACCAGATCTTCCGCATCCAACAATAAAAATGGGCTCGCTGTTGAAAGCCAATACTCTGAGAACAGATTTAGGTCGAGTTTCTTTCAGAATTCTATATATTTTCTTGAATGCGCTCAATTTCAAAGTCTTTGATTATCAAATACTCCAGTGTTTGTAGTTCTCGTTTGTTATTATCCGGTATTTATTTATATCCCGCCTCAAAGCGTCTTTAATTTGTTGCAAATGACTCTCATCTATAACGGGAGTATCCACAGGCTTGTTTTTGGTTAAAAACGTTGGCAAAAAAGGTGTAACAAGTTTTTTAATTCGTTCTGAATGTATTACGTTGTCGGAATAAGATTTCATCATTTTTTCTGATGATTTGTGGAACTTTTTGTCAATATCCTTTATGTCCACTTCAGTTGACACCCCCAGAAACTTAAAAACTTTATATAATTCATTCTCTGTTTGTGATTGTAAATCGTATGATTCCAGAAACAGGATTTTATCTAAAACGAAATATTTAAGCCATTCTTCAATCTGAAAAAAATACATAGATGTTTGAATATAAATAGAATCCGGCACCACTGCATCTTTGAATGATTTTTTTTCTCTTCCTTGCGCAACATTATGTATATAATGTGAAACAATTCTTTCTATAGGGTCTCTGACAAGATATATCATTTTAGCATTTGGGATGTCTTTATATATTCTTTGAGGAACTCCTGCCCATCTGTGTTTTTTTGAATAGTTAGTGCTTGCTTCACCAAATACTTTAGCATTGCTGTTTTTGAAAAGTGAAGAGTACCAACTCAACCCCTTTTTGTATTCATCTCCTCCAAGGTAGTAATTGGGTTCTTTTATTGCCGACATGCATATCTCCGGGTGGCTGTTGAGATAATGATACAAGCTGGTTGTACCTGACTTCATCGCGCCAATTATAAAGAATGTTGGTAATATCATAAAAAAACCACCTGTGCTTATAGCCTATATTTTTATTATCTGAGAATTTGTAATGCTTTTAGTTTTATGCGAAACATATATAATTGTAATGTCTTTAATTTTTCTGATGTTTTCAATAATTTCATTCTCTGTTTCAATGTCAACCTCAGATAAAGCCTCATCAAGAATTAACAACTCAGGTTGATGATATAATGCTCTTGCAAGTCCGATTCTTTGTCTTTGACCACCTGAAAGTTTTATTCCTTTTTCTCCAATTTTAGAATGAATGCCCAAGGGGAGCTGCTCTATAAATGCAGACAGAGCCGATAATCTAATGGCTTCATTGCAATTGTCTTGCTTTATTTCTGAGCTGTCTTCTCCGGGTGCAATGTTTTTTATAACACTATTATCAAAGAAAAACACATTTTGAGGAACGTAACCTATTTTTTTTTGCCACTGGTTTATATTTTCGAATAAATCTTTTCCATCTATTAATATTGAACCGCTTTCCGGCTTTAATAATCCGCATAGTATTTCAATAAGAGTGGTTTTGCCGATGCCTGATTTTCCTTCAAGCAAATAAAATCCACCCTTCTTTAATTCGAAGTTTAAATCTTTAAAAACGTAGTTCTTCTTGTCAGGATATCTGAAACTCAGATTATTAATTGTAATGTTTTTAGTAAAATTCAAAGACGGATTATTTTCATCGTTTTCGCTATGAATGCTTTGATGTTGCTCAGCCTCTTTCATATCATCATAAATGGCAGACACTGCAACGTGGTTGAACCTCATCAATGAGAAATTTGTAAGAATCTGCTTTGCCGCCGGGAGAATTTTTACAGCAGCAGCACCAAAAAGAGCAATAACAGGCAGCATTGTATTCAGCGACCTTCCCTGAGATAATGATATTAATGAAATTAGAAAGATACTTATAATGGCAAAAGTTTCAAGAAAGGGCTTTGGAAGAAAACCTGTAAAATGTCTAAAAGTTTGGGCTTTGGCTGTGTTTTTTGCGCTTTGAAGATATTTTGATGAAAAGAACTCTAGTTTTTTGTAAAGCTTAAGCTCTTTTAGTCCCCCAAACACCTGCATTACTGTTTTGTTTCGATTTTTCCTTTCTACAAGCTCCTTTCTGCCAAATACTTTTAACTTTTTAGAACTCAAGAAAATGAAAAGAAAAGCGGCACACCCGAAGATTATAATTGTAATTGCAGAAATTAATGGTTCTATGAAAAGCAATAACAGCAGAGCTGAAATAATCAGCAGGGAATCCATTAATATTCCAATGAAAGGTATTAAAACGTTGTTGATTATAATTTGCGTTTCGTTATTTACATTTCTAAGCAATTCTGCGGAGTTTTTGTTAACGTGAAAGTTCCACCCTGCATAAATGTATGTTTTGAACAATTTATGTCCCAAAGAAACTTGCTGATTAAATGAAATCTTGTTTTTCAGATAATTCAACCAGGCGATAAAAATGTTTTTCACCAGGAATAAAATGATTAGCGCAATTGAGGCAATAATAAAAAACTCACTTTGATTCTCAGAAAAAGAGCTTTTTATAAATGGAAACAAATCAAAAAAATTATCGGGGTCTGAGATTAGATAAACAAACGCAGGAATTGAACCTATGCCGACCATTTCCAGCAGGGCTCCGACAATCATCAGAACTAAAAGAAAAAAGAATTTCATCCTTTCCCTTTTCGACATTAATTCATATAATTTCTTCAATGATTTTATCATCGGAATCATTTTAGACAGAAAACATCCTCACACAAAGATAATACAAAAAAGACCCTCATTCCGATTATCTCAAAATGTGGTTAATGATGATAGGGTTTTATCGTTAAGAAATTTTTTGGTGTCAGGCGTCAGGTGTCAGGCTTCGGGGGTGTTTTTTTAATCTTCAATCTTACAAATCTTCAATCCATCACCCTCCGCTACCTTCGCGTTTTAGCTTCGCTGAGCTCGCCCTTTGGGCTTCGGTTGCCGGGCCTGCCCACAGCTCTATTCTGACGTTGGATGTAGGCCCATGTTTTTATGACCTGTCATTCCGGCCGTAAGGGAGACCACGAAGTAGCAGCGAAGCTAAATCCCGTTATTCCAACCCACCAACCCTTGCGTTGGCCGGGCTCGACCGGCCACAATTAACAGCAGAATGCATCTGTGACAAGGCTTGACCTGTCAGTGTTGTTTTATACTATACTAAGAGATAAGGTAGCTTTTTTTAGTAAAACAACATTTTACAATTATGTAAAACGCTTGCAATTGCAGAGGGCAAAGCCTGAAAAAATGAAGTCAAATGTTGGGATAAGAGCCGATGCGCCACTGCGTATATTGCACATGGATGTTACAATTTATAAACCTCTTGATAATACCAGAGTTTATTTATACTTTCTTGTAGATAATTATTCGAGGTGTATTCTAAACTGGAAAGCATCTTTGCAATATTCGGCAAATATTACATTACAAAACATTAAAGAAG
>CAZRNU010000004.1:0-58884 GCA_964601515.1 uncultured Bacteroidales bacterium
CTATAGGTTCGGCATCACTAACTTCCCATACTTTATAATCAAAATATGCACCCGTCACATCTCCACCTACTGCTTTCCAAGTCATTATTGATGCTCCTTTAATATTCAAAGCGTCAATTTCTCCCAAATCCTTGGCGTCAAAATCGACTCCTCTCTCAGTTATATCATCTGTTTCTCCGGTAAACCAATATGTAATTATTGGAAGATTAACACCATCATCATCCCTGATTCCATAATTAGGATCGTCTCCACCTCCGCCACCAAAATCAGCCCAAACGTGATTTACTATAATTGATTCGGTAATAGTAATTTCACGATCAGTGCCAGCTCCGGTAACTTCTGCATTTTCCCATCCTTCGTTACGGAAAAACTTATAAGCATAATCACCGGCTTCAAGCTCAAATGTGATCGTGTAAATATTCGTTTCACCTACTCTTGAAAGTGTAAGACTTGGATCTACACCCGGCTCTATCCAACTCGGAATACCTGAAATGTAAATCTTTTCTGTAGCATGATTAAAATCTGTGATTGGTGATATGTCAAGATTGAAGGTAACAGTGAAAGTATCAGGTTCTGGCCCATCATCAATTAGTGTAAACGACGCTTGAAATGGTCCATCAGTAATAGCTCCCGGGGTGCCGGCTCCTGTAATTCTGAAAAAGATTTTCAAATTATATGTACCTTCAATTAATCCGCTTAGAACATTTATCTCTTCTCCAAAATCTGCCCATGTCTGCAAAGTCTCCTCCGGATTATCATTGCTTGTCCAACCAAGATTACGGGTTGTATAAGCTACAGGCTCAGCATCACCAACTCCCCATACTTTATAATCAAAATATGCACCCGTTACATCTCCACCTGCTGCTTTCCAAGTCATTATTGATGCCCCTTTAAAATAAAGCGCATCTATCTCACCTAAATTATTTGAATGAAAATCAACTCCTCTCTCAGTAATATCTAATGCTTGTCCGGAATACCAATATGTTATTGTTGGAAGATTAACACTATCATCATCTCTGATTCCATAATTCGGGTCGTCTCCGCCGCCACTCCCAAAGTCAGCCCAAACGTGGTTGACTGTTATGGCTTCTGTAATAGTAATTTCACGGTCTGAGCCAGCTCCATCAACTTCAGCATTTTCCCAACCTTCGTTACGGAAAAACTTATATGAATAGTTTCCGGCAACCAAGTCAAATGTGATTGTATAAATATTCGTCTCACCAACTCTTATCAGTGCAAGACTTGGGTCAACACCCGGCTCTATCCAACTCGGAATTCCTGAAATGTAAATCTTCTCTGTTGCATGGTTAAAATCGGTAAGCGGTGAAATATCAAGGTTGAAGGTAACTTCAAATTTCTCTTCATCAATTTCGCCGGGAACTCCCCACTGGTTATTTACAATGCGATTCTCTGATATTTCAACTGTCCTATTTGGAGGCCCCCCCCATTCTCCACCATCCCAGCTTTCATTACGGAAAAACTTATAATCATACTCAGCGGCCTCAAGGTCAAACGTGATTGTATAAATATTAGTTTCATCAACTCTTGTCAGTGCAAGACTTGGATCAACTCCGGGCTCTATCCAACTTGGAATACCAGAGATGTATATCTTCTCAGTAGTATGATTAAAGTCAGTAAGTGGTGAAATGTCAAGATTAAATGTAACCGTAAAGGTTTCCGGGCCAGAACTTTCCCCAACCTGATAAGAATAATTAGCTCCGGATTTATTGTTAATTCTTATTGAGTAAATATCAAAATTTGAGGTTATTCCGGGAACAGTTGAACTAAATACGTAGTATGCAACTGTAGTTCCATCAGGTTGCCCCGGTATAGAGGCAGTTCCATCTGAGCCGGTCATAATGAAAGTAGCAGTTTGCGAACTTGTCCAATTGTTTGTAGTATATCTTAAGTAAAACCTTTCTTCCGCGCTTGGATTTGCTGAAGTTGTTATAGAAACAACATATGGTTGGTTTACTTCGACATCTCCGGCAGGCTCAGAAACAGTAAGAATATTAACCGGCTCTGCAGATGTTTCCATAAAAATTGCTCTAGTGTTATTATATCCATTATCCTCCCAAACTACTGTGTACCATTTATTTCCTGTAAGACTAACAGTATTATCATCACTTGAGTTAAATGTATAGTCTTGCAAAGTATTTGTACTAACTGTTACACCTGCCCATTTATTTGCCCATGGATTGCCTGTCGGACCGCTTGTAAAAAGCCATGTTTTACCACCAGGAGTTGCATCAGCCCCTGATGCTGCAACTGAAAAAATAGTTTGCCACCTGGGAGTTCCGGATGAAATTTTTACAATTCTGCCACCGGTCACTTGTGTTGAACTGGCAAAAGCTAAGTTTGAAGGAGGATTATCCCATGTATCAATGCCGGGCATATTCAACCCCTCAGGTTCCCAAATCTGAGATTTAGCATGCTGTGTTCCAACCAATAAAAATGACATTAAAAAAACGATTAATGCCACTAACACTTTCAAAGTATCCAGTCTTTTCATAACATAAGTTTTAGTTAATTATAATTTTTCCTGAAAATATGTTTCTCTTTCCCTTTATGTTGATAATATATATTCCTTTAGGCAAATGACTAATATTTATAATTTCGATACTTCCCTGCATATAGTAAAAATCTCCTTTCATTAATACTCTTCCATGAATATCATAAATCTGATAATTTACTGTTTCACTTTCATTCCATGCCGGATTAATAAATAGATTTCCATTTATAACAAACACATTAGAGGCATT
Source organism: uncultured Bacteroidales bacterium (assembly GCA_964601515.1). GTDB lineage: Bacteria > Bacteroidota > Bacteroidia > Bacteroidales > UBA7960 > PWND01. The sequence goes on from CAZRNU010000004.1 coordinate 2,763, forward strand.
TTGTTCATTAACATTCACAGCAACAGTGTTGCTAAAAGACATTGAACCATCGTAATCTGTTTGCTTTAAGATGTAGTAATTAACGCCCAACCAAGGATTATTGTCTAACCAGTAATAATCTATCATCATATTACTATTTCCAGCTCCGGGGATTTTTGCTATCTCTTCGAAATTAAAACCATCTTTAGATCTTAGTAAGGTAAAATAGTCGTTGTTAGTTTCAGATGCTGTAGACCAAAATAGTTTTACTTTTCTGTCATTTTGAACTTCTGCCGAGAAATCAATTAGTTGTATTGGCAAAGAAACCGCATCTCCGTTGTATGCTATAGCAAAATCCGAGAATGACTGTATTCCGCTGCGCCTTACATAGATTTTTCCGGCAGTAATTGATTGATCGACATTATTGTGAGAACCCTCCGGCGGAAGCATCCAATTGCCGGCTCCAACCCTTTTAATAACAGCAAATGATTTTTCATTTGTCAGTCCACTAGTATTTGCAGCTGCAAGCCTTATGTTTGCAGTAAAGCTGTTTATATTCTCGCCGTCTATAATCCAATATCCATTTCCAAGTCGGTGTGTAAGCAATGTGCCTCCAACTTCAAGACCTAACGCAGAGATGTCTTCCTCGCCGCTTGAAGTTGTAAAACTCATATTAATATTTGGATTACCGGGGGTGTCGATGGCAGAAAAGTCGAGACTTGCTAATTGCAATCCACCTGTTGCAGCAGCAATAGGGAATAAAAATCCATTATTAACACTTACTCTCCTTTTGAAGTTTCCTACTATATGAGAATTGGCAAAGTCAGTATTTCCGGTTCCTGCAACTAATGCCTCGGGACTATTATTTGAGAGTGTGAGAGTGTGAGTAGATGTAACAAGGTTTCTGTTTGTTAGGGTAAGGTTTCCGATAACTTCTAAATCTTGTGATAAAGTAACATTGTTTCCGGATTTACTCACAGTTAAATTAATAATTGATGCAGGAAGGCCGCTTCCGGTAACCATTTCCTGCCCTAAGATAAATCCATAGCTGGCGTTAGAATTGAAAGTCCGTATCGCAGTCCTGATATTTCCTGCTGTTGTTCCTGTTCCTTCAGATTGAAGAGTTATTCCATTTGGATCTCCATATAATAATGTGCTATTATTTTCCATTACAAAAGAGCCTATACCTCTTACGCAAACATTAGAAATTTGAAATCTGGCGTCTGTTTTAATTGTAAATATTCCATCAATATAAATATCTCCTGTTGAATTTCCCACTCCGATACCTTTAATATCAATATTATTATAAACTCTTGATGATGTACCTCTAATAGTCTGAATTGTTGCATCATTATTGCCAAATTCTATAGTTCCTCCGGTAATGTTGTATGTGCCTTCCATGTCAGGTTTAGTTCCTGTTCCTGTCATTATTAACCGACCTCCTGTCATGGTAAGGTTTGTTGTTAACTTGCCAAAAGTATAATTCTGGGCATCCACGACTTTAGTGTCTGAAATCGTTACGGTACCATTTATGTCTGCAGTTGCGTTTGGAATTGTCACTGTGCCGGAGCCTCTAAAATGCAAATTAAAATAGTTTTTACCTGCATTCAGCCTTTGATCTCCTGAAGCTGCAAGCTCAATAGCCCCTCCCGTGTTTGTATATGTCCCGGTAAGCCTTGGAACTTGAGTTCCGGCTATAGCTCTTTGAAATATGTAAGAACCACCACTCATAACAAGATTACCTGCACCGTCCACATGTCTTCCGTCACCATCAGGAGTTGCTTCAAAGACTGCACCTCTTCTAATTTCAAGTTTCCCTCCGGCAGCGATAGCTACTCCGGCACTTGTATTAATTCTAAATTCATTTGTATCATCTGCAAGCTCTATTATTAAATTCTTTGTTGCCGATGCCGTTGGAAGACCATCCCCTGAGACCTGATTACCATTGCCAATATAATGATATGTTGCCGGATTACCATAAGTTCTGCTACCAGCAACCTGAATATTTCCTGTAGCTCCTGTTGAGGTTATTCCCGATAAATGCCCAATTTTCAATATGCCGCCATTAACAAGCTGAAAAGTGCCGGCTCCATCTATTAGTTGAGTGCCCATATTCAAGCTTGCCCCATTTTCAACATACATAGCTTGGGTTATTGTAATACCGTCATTCATTACTAAATCGCTGCCCGAATTGTTTATCCTAAGATATGCGAAAGTTGTATGTCCTGTTAATGTTTGGGTACCCGAAGTCGCATTGAAAGTAACCATTCTATTGTTGTGGGTGAGAGTTCCTGTTCTATTCCAGTTGCCTGCAACCAGCAAATCACCTCCGGCAACTGTTGATAAAACAAGGGTTCCGTCAAGATTAACATTCCCAACAACAGAAATTGATCTGTTACTGTTTTGAAAATCAAAACTCGAGCCTGCCTCAATAGTGAGATTGCCACCTATGGGATGAAAATCGCCACTCCAAGCACCTGGGTTCAACTCCAAAGTGGTGCCATTAGAAATTACAAGGTGATATGGGTTGTTCCATTCTGTCTCTCTGGTGTAACTACCTCCCTGAGTATATTTCAGGGTGCTTCCGGTTCTAAGTTCAGGTGCATTGTTTTCAATATTTCCGGATTTTATTTCTAAAGTGCCATTGATTTTTGAATAATCATACAGCATATTAATGTTCAATCCGTCAATAATAACATCATTAAATTGTGATGCCGAAGAACCTCTGGTAGTTGTATTGTTTTTAAGAATAAGCACACCATCATTATGAGTGAGTGTTCCATTATTCGTAAAATTGCTGTTAGGGTCAATTGTCAATCTTCTTGCGCTTCCATTTTGAAAGACAAGCGTAGCTCCTGATTCTATTGTAATATTTGAAACAATAGCATCATCGTTTAATGTAACTGTATGTCCGCTTTTTATGATAACATTTGCTGATGCCGATGGTGGAGTACCACCAACCCATGTAGTACCGGTAGTCCAGCTTCCTGTTTGGTTAGAGAGCGTTGCAACGATAACACTATAGCCATAATTCAAACCTCCATTATTGTTAAAACGTATTGTTTGCATATCTGCATCTGCATGCGAGGGGCTTGCAATAGTAGTAGAAAAAACATAAAAAGAAACATTAGTGCCTGAGCTTAGTCCGGGTATTGTGGCAGTACCGGTAGTGCCACTAAATGAAAACTGCACGAATGATGAAGTAGAAAAACCATCAGTTGAATATCTCACAAATACTCTTTCTCCCGTGCTTGGGGCTGCACTTGTAGTTAAAGTAACCGTAACCGCTTCGGTAGGTGCAGGGTTTTCAGGAGTAAATGAAACTGAACTTAATGTTACCGGATTAGCAGAAGTCTCCATGAAAATAGCAGATGTTCCGGCATATCCATTATCCCTCCAGTTAACGGTGTACCAACGACCATTGGTTAATGTAACAGTATTATCAACTCCTGAATTGTGAGTGTAATTCTGTATTGTATTCATACTAACATTTACGCCTGCCCATTTGTTGTTCCAAGGACTACCAGAAGGCCCACTTGTAAAAAGCCATGTTTTAGACCCACCTGTTACATCTCCGCCACTTGCAGCTACAGAAAAAATAGTTTGCCATCTTCTCGTTCCGGTCGTAATTAAGACAACGCGTCCGCCAGAAACCTGAGTTGAGCTGGCAAAAGCAAGATTTGAAGGAGGATTAGTCCAAGTATCTATTCCCGGCATATTTAAGCCTTCGGGTTCATAAATCTGACCAATACCGTAATGAGAATTTATTAGGGTGAGTAAAATAATACCACAGAAAAGTAATAACTTTTTCATGACAATATCCTTTTTATCCATTGGACTGCAATGTTTTCCAATCCACTGCAGTTTAGATTGTAAATATAATAAAAATCCCTTAACTTTTTAAAAAAATAAGCTAAAGGATATAAGAAGATGCGATTTGTGTTTTCATTAAAAAGAAAAAGGTGGGTCGACCATCCCACCTTTTTCTTTTACCCTACCAAAACAAAAACAACATTAACCAAATTACCAACTAAAACCATGAAAACATGAAAAAAACTATTATTAACCCATTTTCAAACAGAGATTCAATATGTCAAATTATTAGCATAATTATGAGCTTAAAAAACTGTTTGTTTATTAACCGATACAAAATTATACTCAGATACATATTTAAACTACAGTATAAATACTGATTTTTTATACGTATTTTTTGGAATTTCAGTTAGCTTATCTTGCTAAATATCAGTCAAATATCATGCGTTACTACTCAGACAGATACTTCCTGCTTAAATCATCAAAATTCTCTATATTTCGATATGCCCATTTTTTTATTACCACACCATCTCTAATAAGCATTAAACCTGGGTTAGACCTTATTATAGTTTTTAAGGTTATGGCATCTGTTTGATATATTGGGAAGACGATTTGGTTTTCATTTTTAAATTGATCAATTTGTTGAAATGTGCTTCCTGTAAGCATTATTACAGAATAATCATTCTCAAATAATTGTTGAGCAAGTTTGTTAATTTTGTTAACAATTGCCTTTTTATTTGCTTTTCTCAGGTCGTAAGCAATAACAAAAAACTGATAATCTTCTTTTTCTAAATAGTATTCTGCATAATCGTCACCAAACTCGTCAAGGATTTGAAAATTATCAATAACAGCAGGTATTCCGGGATCAATTAATTTTTCTTTTCTGCTATTAAAAACCCACAATGGCGACTGAGGTGTTCCTTCATTCATAATCTGCTCTAATGACAATTCCTTTTCCTCGCCTGTTTCGGTGTTGTTATATACAAAACTGATTTGAATTTCAGGGGCTTTAATTTCTTTCATCATTTCAGGAATGTTATTTCCTACCTTCCATGGTCTGAAATCAATAATCGGTAAATTACGAAGGCAATAAATAGAAAGTCCAACAATAAAAACAGATACAAAGCCAATAAGAATCCAATCCATTTTTTCGTTCCATAATGGCTTAACATCCCTTCTTTTAATGAACAAAAACAATGCAGCACTTAAGAACAATATATTTTTATAAAAAGTACTCCAATTGCTTATTATAAGAGCATCTCCAAAACATCCACAGTCCGGTACCGGATTAGCAATTGCTATGTATAAAGTTAATGGTGTAAAAAACATCATAAATAAAAGTCCACCCAATGCAGAGTATTTCATCTTTAAACCAAGAAGCACAGACACCCCAATTATAAACTCTAATGCATTCATAATAATCGAGATAGGCAAAGCTGTATCCATAAGCCATTCTGTTCCAAACGCCAGAAAGTAATCTTGTAGCTTATATGCTGTTCCAAGTGGATCTATGGCTTTAACAAAACCGGAAAAAATAAAAACTAATCCAAAGATTATCCTAGCAATTATCAATAAAGTCTTAATCATAGTTTTTGTTTTTTAAATTCAAACACAAAAATAAGATTTTTGAAAATTGAAAACTGTTATAAAAACACAATAATACAAAAGCCTTGTAGTTTCGATAATCAAAACAACAAGGCTTTCTATATAAGAAAAATAAACTAATAAAGTTTACTCAACATTAACGTCAACAACATCATCAATAACTTCTCCAACAATTCTGAATACTTTTTGTCCGGCAGCATCGTTTGACACAACTGTAACAACTCTACTAACAGCGTGAGCACGCGGATTTAGTCTAAATTGAATTTTTATAACTCCTTTTTCACCCGGATTAATCGGCTCTTTTGTCCAATCAACAATACGTGTACCGCAACATCCTCTCACTTGTGAAAGAATTAAAGGCTGATCGCCTTTATTAACAAACTCAATATCTTTATTAAAGGTATCAAGCTCACTAACTTTAACAGTCCCAAGGTCTTCTTTCTCTTTAACAAACTCAAGAGAAGGGCCCTGTACTTTCTGAGCATGAAGATTTAAATTACCTGCAAAAAAGATTAAGCCAATTAAAATAAGACCTAATCCATTTAAAACATTATTTTTCATAACATTAAAATTTTTAGAAAAACTTAGGTTAGTTGTTTGTGGAACAATCAACAATTATTCCAAATTTAATTCAAAAAAGTAGACTTGAATAAATCGATACAAATTTAAATAAAAATAAACTATGCTGAATTTTTTTTTGATAAAAAAGCCGATTTGAATATCGGCTTTTTTATTATTGGCATCTGCTGAGGCAATCAACTATTTGACTTATTGAATCATGCTTTAGATAGTAAAATGTATTTTTACCACTTCTTTTTGATTCTAAAACACCTTTGGTTTTAAGAATATTAAGATGATGCGAAGCACTTGCCTGTTCAATTTTTAGCTGTTCATAAATTTCAGTAACATTCATCTTTTCTCGTTTCTCTAACATGCCGATTATTGCAATCCTCATTGGATGCGCAATTGCACGCAATTTACTTGCAGCTTCTTCAAGCTTTTTTGGAGATAACTTAAGGTTTCCCATAACAACATAAATTATTTAACACTTTCCTTGAAATCCTATCAAATAGGATTAGCAAATGTAAGAATTATCTTAAATATTTCTAAAAAAATGTTGTTTTTTTTAATTATCTCAATTTCAGCATAGATTGACTATAATACATTGCTTATCAATTGCTTAATAACAACAAAATTTAAGCATATGAAATTTTTAATGGCCTAAAAGGTCTATTAATAATTAAATCTAATAACACTAAACATTCTTTTTATCTTTCTTTACTGTGAAAATACGCATATTGAGACTTTGAATAATATCCTCGCCCACAACACTTAGGATTTAATTAATATTTCCTAAATGACCTTCTGTTTACAAACTTTTGAAGAGAAAAAATCTCTGTTCATTTTGGCAATAAACTCAGAAGACACATGTTTTGGGCAATCGTACTCACAAGCAAGGGTGTTGGAGCAGAAGCCAAACCCAAGTTCATCCATTTTCTCAACCATTTTCTGAACTCTAACGGATGATTCTACTTTGCCCTGTGGCAATAATCCCATTTGCGCTACTTTTGCCGCAACAAATAACATAGCAGATGAATTTTTACATGCAGCAACACAGGCACCACAACCAACGCAAACAGCAGCATCAAACGCTTTATCGCTATTGTTTTTGGGTATAGGGATACAATTTGCATCCTTTGAAGAGCCTGTATCTACAGATATAAAACCGCCGGCCTTCATGATTTCATCAAGTGAAGTACGATCAACAATCAAATCTTTGATAACAGGGAATGCCCTAGATCTCCATGGTTCTACAACAATTGTTTCATTGTTTTTAAAGAATCGCATTCTCAATTCGCAGGTGGTGGTTCCTCTCTCGGGTCCGTGCGGTCGTCCATTTATATAAACACCACAGCTACCGCAAATACCTTCTCTGCAATCATGATCGAAGGCAACAGGATCTTTACCTTCTCCAATTAACTTACTGTTAAGATAGTCCATCATTTCAAGAAACGACATTTCCGGAGAAACTTCCTTTAAATCATAAGTTTCAAACTTTCCCTTATCTGCAGCATCTTTCTGACGCCATATTTTCAGTTTTATATCCATGATTAAATCTTTAAATCTTTTTATACATTTTTATTTATAATCTCTTGCCTTAAGCTGAACAAACTCATAATTAAGTTCTTCTTTATGAAGCTCCGGCAAATTGGATCCTTTATATTGCCAAGCAGCAACAAAAGCAAATTTTTCGTCATTTCTCATGGCTTCGCCTTGGGGAGTTTGGTATTCTTCTCTAAAGTGGGCACCACAAGATTCATTACGATTCAATGCATCTATACACATAAGCTTACCTATCTCAAAGAAATCTGCAACTCTGAGAGCTTTCTCAAGTTCCTGATTTAACCCCTCTTTTGTTCCGGTAACTTTTAAACTTTTCCAAAACTCGGCCTCCAATTCATTAACCAGCTCTAATCCCTTTTTCAAACCCTTTGCATTTCTTATCATACCGCAATAATCCCAAAGAATTTTCCCTAGTCTTTTGTGGAATGAAGAAGCAGTTTGTGTTCCATTTATGCTAATTATTTTTTCAATTCTTTCTCTAACTCGCTTTTCAGCTTCTGCAAATTCATCCTTATCGGTAGGAATTTTTGGTGTTTTAATATCATCCGCAAGATAATCCGTAATTGTATTAGGAATAATAAAGAAACCATCTCCGGCACATTGCATTAAAGAGCTTGCGCCAAGCCTGTTTGCGCCATGGTCAGAAAAGTTTGCCTCTCCAATAGCAAATAGCCCGGGAATAGTAGTCATCAAATTGTAATCAACCCAAAGCCCGCCCATAGTATAGTGACCTGCAGGGTAAATCCTCATAGGTTCTTTATATGGATTTACTCCGGTAATTTTTTCATACATTTCAAACAAATTACCATACTTATTTTCTATTGCTTTTTGACCTTGCTTTGCAATGGCCTGAGAAAAATCTAAATAAACGGATAAACCTGTATCACCGGCACCATAGCCCGCGTCGCATCTTTCTTTAGCTGCTCTGGATGCTACATCTCGAGGAACAAGATTTCCGAATGCCGGATATCTTCTTTCAAGATAATAATCCCTTTCTTCTTCAGGAATATTGTTAGGATGACGTTTATCTTTCTCAACTTTTGATACCCAAACCCGTCCATCGTTTCTCAATGATTCAGACATCAAAGTCAACTTACTTTGATAATCATTTAGAACCGGAATACTTGTAGGATGTATCTGTATAAAGCTTGGATTGGCAAATAAAGCACCTTGTTTGTATGCACTCCAAGCGGCAGATGCATTACTTCCAAGAGCTAAAGTTGACAAATAAAAAACGGTACCATAACCACCTGTAGCCAAAACTACGGCATGAGCAGAATGTCTTTCAATTTCGCCTGTGATTAAATTTCTGGTAATAATTCCACGTGCCTTGCCATCAATAATAACAACATCTAGCATATCACGACGAGGAAACATTTTTACTGTACCTTTAGAAATTTGCCTGCATAACGCAGAATATGAGCCAAGCAAACATTGCTGTCCGGTTTGGCCTTTTGCATAGAAAGTGCGAGATACCTGCACACCTCCAAAAGACCTGGTATCAAGCAAGCCGCCATAATCTCTTGCAAAAGGAACACCAATTGCTGTGTAATGATCTATCACGGAATTACTTACTTCGGCAGCTCTATAAACATTTGCTTCTCTTGCACGATAATCGCCCCCCTTAACCATATCAACAAACAATCGATAAATGCTATCTCCGTCGTTTTTATAGTTCTTGGCAGCATTAATTCCCCCTTGTGCAGCTACTGAATGCGCCCTTCTTGGCGAATCCTGAAAGCAAAAGACTTTCACATTATAACCTAATTCACCTAATGAACTAGCTGCAGAAGCCCCCGCTAATCCGGTTCCAACAACAATAATCTCAAGTTTCTTTTTGTTTGCCGGATTAACAAGCCTCAAAGAGCTTTTATAATCGCTCCACTTATTTGCCAATGGGCCGGGCGGAATTTTTGAGTCTAATTTAATCATATCTTAAAAAATTTTCAGTTGTTTTGCCTGGTTGATTAGAATGCATTTCTAAGAATTATAAAAAAATAAAAAATAAACAGGAATTATAGAAAATCCTATCGCAATAGCCAATGCGTATAATGTAGCTATAATTTTTATAAATTTATTATATCTGTTGTGATATAATCCATATGTTTGAAACGCTGATTGAAAAGCATGCTTTAAATGAAACCCAAGAAACAAAAATGAGATTAGATATATTCCTGAATAAAGTGGATTTCCAAAAGTAACTATAGCCATGTTGAAAAAATCTTTCCCATGCTCTGCTGTTTCAGGTAATTCAACATATCCCAGTTTAATAAAAAAGAAATGAAACAAATGCAAAACTAAAAAAATGAAAATAATAACACCGCTATGAATCATGTACTTAGAGAAAGGGCTTACTTCTGAACGCATCGGAGCTTTATACTTTACCGGACGTGCTTTATAATTATAAAATTCAAGCATTAATCCTATTATGATATGTATTATAAATCCTGCAAAAAGGACATATTCCATAATTTTTATTATTGGATTTTTTGTAAGGAAATTAACAGCTTTGTCAAAAGTCTTACCTTCATCTCCAATTATCAAGAGTAAATTGGTTGCAAGATGCATTACAAGAAACAGCATCAAAAACAAACCTGCAGCCGCCATTATATACTTTCTGCTAAGCGAAGAAACAACAAGTTTCCTTTTAGTTAAATTTTTCTCTTTCATTTAGGTTGGTTTTTTATTGTATGTTAATCTATTTTTGTTTATTTGCAATTGGTTTTACAAACAGGGTTTTTTGCGAAATAAATAACTGATTTTTTTTTAAAGAACTAAAAATCAATTTGCAAGAACTTATATAACAAATATATGTTATATATCTGACATCTTTAACATCAAGTGTTTAATTTGTAACGTTTTTAAATAAGGAAAGAAAACTATTATTCATAAACTAAAATATAAAGCTATGTTTAACAAAACAATTTATCAAAGCAGGCGCAAAAACCTTAAGGAAAAAGTAAAAAAAGGCATCATTCTTATTCCGGGCAATGTTGATGTTCCTATGAATTATCCTGCGAACACTTATCATTTCAGGCAGGATAGTAATTTCCTGTATTTCTTCGGTTTAGATCAACAAAAGTTGATTGGAGTAATGGATATAGACAATGACAAGGACTATATTTTCGGAGATGATGTTTCGCTTGACGGAATTATCTGGATGGGACCTCAACCTTTAATTAGCGAAAGAGCTGAAAAGTCGGGTGTTAAGAATACTGCACCTTACGCCCAAATATTTGATTTTATTAAAAAGGCGCAATCAGAAAAAAGACCGGTGCATTTTTTACCACAATACAGAGCAGAAAATAAGCTTTTGCTTGAAAAACTTCTTGATATCAGGGTAGATGAACTTCCAAAAAACGTTTCAACAGAATTAATTAAAGGAGTTGTTGAACTTCGCTCTGTAAAAGGTCCAGAAGAAATTGAGGAACTAGAAAAAGTTATGGTAACAGCCTATGAAATGCACACCACGGCTATGAAAATGGCTAAACCGGGCATTTATGAAAGAGAAATTTCAGGCGCAGTTGAAGGTATTGCTCTTGCAAAAGGAGGTATGCTAAGTTTTCCAATTATTCTAACTGTAAATGGAGAAACATTGCATAATCATTATCATGGAAATATTCTTCATGAAGGACAAATGCTATTGGTTGACACAGGCGCAGAGTCTGAATTACATTATGCATCAGACCACACAAGAACATTTCCTGTTTCAGGAAAATTCACTTCAAAACAAAAAGACATTTATAATATCGTTTTGAGATCTCAGCTAAGGGCTATTGATGCAATTAAGCCGGGCATTTCTTTTAAAAGTATTCATCTATTAGCAATGGAAGAAATTGCAAATGGATTAAGAGATCTTGAATTAATGAAGGGAGATATGAAAGCAGCCGTAGAAAAAGGCGCTCATGCACTATTTATGCCTCACGGACTTGGGCATATGATGGGCTTGGATGTACACGACATGGAAGATCTTGGCGAAAACTTTGTTGGATATGACGATGAAGTAAAGCGTGCAGACCAGTTTGGGACAGCATTTTTAAGACTTGGCAGAAAACTTAAAGCCGGATATGTTCTTACGGTTGAGCCCGGCATCTATTTCATTCCGGCTTTAATAGATAAATGGGAAAAAGAAGGACTTCATAAAGAGCATATTAATTATGACAAGGTTAGAAAGTTTATAGGTTTTGGAGGAGTTAGAATTGAAGATGATATTCTTGTGACTGAAAACGGCTGCAAAGTTTTGGGCAAACCAATACCAAAAACAGTTGAGGAAATTGAGGAAATTATGAAGAAATAATTTGCGGAATTGCGCTTATCAAACCCCGGGTGTATTCGCTTCCGGGGTTTTTATATAACTCGTCGGCTTCTGCAAGTTCAACCATTTTACCGTTTTTCATTACCATAATCCTATCTGACATATATTTTACAACTGAAAGATCATGAGAAATAAAAATATATGTAAGACCAAAATCTGCTTTTAACTGGTTTAACAAATTAAGTACCTGAGCCTGAACCGAAACATCAAGAGAAGAAACAGATTCATCACATACTATAAAATCAGGGTTTAAAGCGAGTGCCCTGGCAATGCAAATTCTCTGACGCTGCCCCCCACTAAATTCATGCGGATATCTGTTATAATGAACTTCAGACAATCCAACTTTTTCCAACAACTCTTTTGCAACTGAAATTCTTTGTTTATCATTTGAATACAATCCATGAATTTTCATTGACTCAGTAATAGCCTTGCCAATCTGCATTCCGGGCGTTAATGCAGAGTATGGATCTTGAAAAATTATTTGAATTTTTGGTCTTAATTTTCTTAACTGTCTGCTGCTTAATCTTGATAAATCAACGCCTTTATAAATAATTTTTCCCTGATTTGGATCTATTAAACGGATAATGGTTCTGCCTAATGTTGTTTTTCCACACCCCGACTCACCTACCAAACCCAATGTTTCCCCTTGATAAACATCAAAACTTATATCTTCAACTGCATTAAATACTTTTAGAGGCTTCCCAAAAAAGTTCCTTTTAACAACGAAACTTGTTTTTAGTCCTTCTACATTCATAATTGGCGGTTGAGAATAAATCCTTTTATGAATCTCCGCTCTATTTGAAGAATCTATTTCCGGCCTAACAAAGTTTTCATTAATGTTTTTCTCTTCAAGAAAATCATTAACAACAGCAAGTTTCTCCGGTCTGCTGTCTAGAGATGGCCTGCATCCAATAAGCCCTTTAGTATAAGGATGATTTGGTTTTATAAATATTTCAGGCAATTTACCACTTTCAACAATCTTTCCTTTATACATAACTGCAACAACATCAGCAATTTCGGCAACAACACCAAGATCATGAGTAATAAAAAGAATACTCATATTGTATTTCTTTTGGAGTTCCTTGATTAGTAGTAATATGCTTTTCTGAACGGTAACATCCAGCGCTGTAGTAGGTTCATCTGCTATTAGCAATTGCGGCTTACATGCAATTGCCATGGCAATCATAACTCTTTGCCGTTGCCCACCGGATAGTTCGTGTGGATAACTTCTGTAAACGCGTTCCGGGTCGGGTAATTTCACCTCTTCAAATAAGCTTAAAACCTTCTTCTTGGCATCTGCTTTACCAACAATTTTATGCCATAAAAGAGATTCTGCAACCTGTTTACCGCATCTAACAACCGGATTTAAAGACGTCATGGGTTCCTGAAAAATCATGGCAATATTCTTACCTCTTACTTTCTGCATATATTGCTCAGACTGTTCCAGAAGATTTACCGGATTTTGCCCGGCAACATTAAACCATATTTTTCCTGAAATTATTCTGCTAGTTCTGGAAGACAATAACCTCATAATAGAAAGCGAACTAACCGTCTTTCCACTTCCTGATTCCCCAACAATGCCAATTATCTGCCCCCTTTGCAAGGTAAAAGAAACATTTTCAACAGCAATCGTAAACCCATTATCGCTTTCAAATCCTATGCTTAGGTCCTCACACTTTAGAAGTATTTCTTTATCCATTAATACGCAGTTTTATAATGGCCAAAATTACATTTTTAATTGTATTCCTTTTTGTAACTTTGTGTAATTATCATACATAAATCTTTAGCGAATTTTTCAAATAAATATCCTTACAAATTAAGCATGGATAAAAACCGTAATAAAAAGTTTTTAAAGCTCCCAACACTTGGGGGGAAAAAAGGTATTATCAAGGATATTGTAATGGAAAATCTAATTTATCCCAAAGCAGCAATAGACAACAACATAGAAGGTGATGTAATTCTATCATACAAGGTTAATAATACCGGAGATGTTGTTGAATGCAAAGTAATCAAAGGCCTTGGGTTCGGGTGTGACGAAGAAGCTATTAGACTTGTTAAAATGCTTAAGTATGAGGAAGTGCACAACAGAGGCGTTAAGGTTACCACAAATAACAAAATAAAAATACCATTCAGGCTAAACAAACAAGGAGTTTCTCTTAATATAACTTACACCGAATCGCCGGTTGAGAATTTCGAACAATCAGAACAAAAAGGAAACAATTCATATAATTATACAATCTCAATTTAAAATGAAAAACAATTCAGTAGTGCGAATAACAAAAAGATTTGGGTTTGAAGCAGCTCACGTTTTACATGGTTACGACGGCCTTTGCAAAAACATTCATGGCCATAGCTACGTATTATTCGTAACTCTAAAAGGAGTTGTATCAGATAAACATGGAGATCCAAAGCTTGGAATGCTAATGGATTTTTCAAATCTTAAAAAAATTGTAAAGGATAACATTGTTGATGCTTTCGATCATTCTTTAATGATGATGGATGAAAGTACTACTGCATATAAACAACTTGGAATATGCGATGAATCAAGGGTTATTGTTTTGCCATTTCAACCAACATGCGAAAATCTTATAGTGCATTTTGCAGAAATCTTATCAAAAAAACTTCCTGAAAATATTATACTTCATAGTTTGAAACTTAATGAAACCGAAACTTCTTTTGCTGAATGGTACGCTGAAGACAACTCATAAAAAAAGGTGCACCTATTCGGTAGCACCTTTTCCCACAATTAATAACCACAAAAACTAATACACTAAAAAACCAATTGAGAACTTGGCATTATTTTAATGTAAGCTTGCCTCAATACAAAAGTATACATATTTTCAACTTCACCAAGGCAAAAAAGAACAAATTGCTGTTAAATAAAGTTAAACCCCTAATGCCTTCATTATGAATAGATTTACTTTGCTTTTTGTTATGTTTAAAAACAAAAAATCTAGTATATTTACAAATGAATTTTTCCGTTTATAAGTATAAAATTGCATTGTATTTTTGCTTCAATTTTTAGTTTTTTTTAAATACTGTGAAAAAGAACATTATACTTCTGGTAATTATTGCAATATCAGTTGCTCTAATAGGGCTTGTTGGCATACAACTATACTGGATAAGGAACGCTGTTGCGGTAAAAGAAGCAAACTTTGAAAGAGGTGTAGGGGAAGCTATTACTGCATCTATATATAAGTATAACAAGATTATTCTGGCAAAGAAATTATTATATCAAGACAGACAAACTCAGCAAATTAAAGACATATTCTCCAACTTTGATTCTATAAATAATGGACAGGCACACAGACAAATTTCATCTGATAGCCAACAAGATATTCAAACTACTGATACAGCAATAATATCTATTGATGGCAGCTACTTCTTACATATTCATAAAACACCAGACAATGTTTCTAATAATCCGGAAGCAAACTATCTGAAGCAACCTTCAACACAAGAATTTCTTAAATCAGCCGGATATCTTCGACCACCTTTTAACCAAGGAGATGAAGCTCAAAACCTAATAGAAAGAAGCAAAATTATTAACGAATTGCTTGAAGACATTTTTGCAGATGACGAAAACTATCGCCTATATGCTGAAATTAACAAATCCACATTAGACTCATTAATTAAAATTGAACTATCACACCAAGGAATTAATACCACCTTTGAATTTGGCATATACAATTCAGAAACTAATAGTTTGACAAAAGAAAAAACAGGAAGATATACCGAAGAACTACTTAAAGATGGATACGTATTTAGTCTATTCCCCGGAACTATTTTCCACAACCCTGAATACCTGATTGTATATTTCCCATCACAAAAACACTACATATTAGCACAAATGAATGCAATGTTAATTATTTCAACTGTGCTGATACTAGTTATTATTTTTTCATTTGGCTACACTATTTTCACAGTTTTCAGGCAGAAAAAACTTTCCTTGATGAAAAATGACTTCATAAACAATATGACTCATGAGCTAAAAACTCCTATATCAACAATTTCATTAGCTTGTCAGGCCTTATCAGACAAAGATGTTTTAAAATCCGAAAAGCTTTATCAAAACTATATTAACATTATTGACGAGGAAAATCAGCGCTTGGAAATGATGGCGGAGAAAGTTCTGCAAACTGCATTACTGGAAAAAGGCAGATTAAAGCTTAATATGTCATATATCGACCTGCATGACATTTTAAATGAGGCGATTAAGAAGATTGGCTTACAAGTTCAACGCTCTAATGGTTCAATTATTAAAACCTTTAAGGCAAAGCAATCTGTAGTGAAAGTTGATAAGTTTCACGTAACAAATGTGTTTTTCAATTTACTTGATAATGCAAATAAATACACAGAAAGAAACCCTGAAATATTAGTTACAACCGAAAATAACTCTGACGGAATTTTCGTTATCGTAAAGGATAATGGCATTGGCATTAGCAAAGCCCATCAGATTAAGGTTTTTGAGAACTTATACAGAATACCTACAGGCAATATTCATAATGTTAAAGGATTCGGATTAGGATTAGCTTATGTGAAAAACATAATAGAGCTTCATGAAGGAGAGGTTTTTTTGGAAAGTGAAATAAAAAAAGGCAGCACATTTACAATTTTTGTACCTTTCGGCAACAATTCAAACCTTTAAAATTAATCATAAAAATATTAAATATAACCCCTAATATCATAAAACATGGAAAACGAAAAAATGAAAATCCTGCTTGCAGAAGATGATCCAAACTTAGGCACAATTCTTAAAGCATACCTTGAAGCAAAAGGTTTTGGAGTAAAACTATTCATTAACGGAGATGACGCATTAAAGGCTTTTCTTAAAGAGCCATTTGAGTTTTGCATTCTTGATGTTATGATGCCTATTAAGGATGGATTCACTCTTGCAAAGGATATCCGAAGAATTGATAAAAATGTTCCTATATTATTTCTGACGGCAAAGAATATGCAAGAAGATGTTATTGAAGGCTTTAAGGTTGGCGCTGACGACTATCTTACAAAGCCATTTAGCATGGAAGAACTTCTTTTAAGAATTAATGCAATTAGTAGAAGAGCTGTTCCTTCCAAAAACCAGGAAAGTTATAAAACTTTTTATCATATCGGGAAATACACATTTGATTTTTCAAGGCAAGTACTTTCTATAGATGGAGAAGATCTCAAACTTACTTCCAAAGAATCTAGCCTTCTTAAAATGCTTTGCGACAAAATGAATGATGTGCTAGACAGATCTTTGGCCTTAAAAAGGATTTGGCTTGATGATAATTACTTCAACGCAAGAAGCATGGACGTGTATATAGCAAAACTTCGCAAATATCTTAAAAAAGACCCGACTGTAGAACTGCTTAATGTTCACGGGAAAGGCTTTAAACTTATTGCAGGAGAATAGTTTTGTTGATTAATAAATAAGCAAGCCTTTTCTGTTAAATGAATATTGCAGATAGAAAAATACATACCCTCTCAGAGCTTGCAGCCAGTATAAGAAGTGTAATTGAGAAGAATTACACTTCTTCTTATTGGGTAAAGGCAGAAATTGCAAAACTAAACCACTACCCAAGAAGCGGACATGCCTATCCGGAGCTAGTGGAAAAGAATAATGACAAAGTTGTAGCACAATTTAGATCTACTATTTGGGCAAATGACTTCCGAGACATTAACAACATGTTTATTGAAGTTACGGGCGAACCACTAAAAGATGGAATGGAAATTCTTTGTAGAATAACTGTTGGTTTTCATGCAATTTATGGCCTGTCTCTGACAATAGTTGAAATTGAACCATCTTACACTCTCGGACAAATGGCATTGGAAAAAACCAAAACCATAGAGCAATTAAAACAAGAAGGAATTTTCAATAACAACAAGAAACTCTTTTTCCCTTTGCTGCCAATTAAAATTGCTGTTGTTTCGGTTGAAACAAGCAAAGGATATAATGATTACATCGAAATATTAAAAAGTTTTGAGAACAGATACAAATTGTTTAACAAGTTGTATCCTGCAATACTTCAAGGTGAACAAGCAATTAAAACAATACTTCAACAATTAAGAAACATTAAAAATGCTTCGGATATTTTCGATGTTGTTATCATAATACGAGGTGGTGGAGGTGATATTGGATTAAATTGTTACAACAACTACGACCTTGCGAAAGAATTAGCCAATTTCCCAATCCCTGTTATTACCGGAATTGGACACTCAACAAATGAAACTGTTTGCGAAATGGTTAGTCATGTAAATAAAATTACTCCCACCGACGTAGCTTATTTCTTACTTGGATATTTTGAAGACTATTCGCAAAGAACTGATTATGCAAAACAGAAAGTAATTTCTCAATCCAGAAGAATAATAATGATTGAAGACCAAAAGATAAACCACACAGGAAAAGCATTAGCAAGAAGCTGTCAAAATATTAGCATAAATCATCATAACAAAATTTTATCTCTTACAAAATCTATTAAAACAGCATCTAACTCATTAATAAAATCTAATGCAAGTAAAATAATGCTGTTTGAAAATCACATAAAGCTTACCGACCCAATAAATGTGCTAAAAAGAGGTTACTCTATAAGCAGCATTAATGGGAGAATTATAAAATCAACAAAAGAATTATCAAGCGGGCAAACTGTTGTAACAAAATTATGTGACGGCAGTTTTGAAAGCATCATATCTAAAACAAATAAAAATGAATAAAAAACAAACTAGCTATTCTGAGGCTATCGAAGAGCTTGAAAACATTGTGGAAGAAATTGAAAGCGAGAATATCTCGGTTGATTTATTGTCTGAAAAAGTAAAAAGAGCATCAGAACTAATAAAGATTTGCAAAGAAGCACTAAAAATTACTGATGAAGAAGTGAACAAAATATTGGAGGAATTGAACTCTTAATATTATTTTTGCAAACCACAAATAATATATTTATTGAAGTCAAGTTAAATTAGAATATGACAAAATATCTTGCAATTTTTTCTTTTTTCATAATAGCATCGCTATCATTGTTTGCTCAAAACACAGCAAATGAAAGCCGGTCGGTAGTTGTTCATGACCCACTTATTGAAAAACTTATTGAATTGCACAGAAATTCAAACATAAGAGAAAAGGGAATTTCAGGTTACAGAGTTCATATTTATACCGATTCCGGAATTAGATCAAAATTACGTACCGATAATGCCAAGGCTGAGTTCGATGAGAAATACCCGGAGATAAATTCCTATATTACTTACGACGAGCCAAACTACAGACTTAGAGTCGGAGATTTCAGAACAAGGCTGGATGCAACAAGATTTCTTCATCGAATCAGGAGAGAATACCCTGCAGCCTATATTGTTCCCGAAAGAATCAATTACCCTTCATTTGAATGAAACTGCCCGAGCAATAACAAATACTGCCCGGGCAATTCACAATAAATTCCGAACTTATTCTCTAATTTCTATCCATTGCATTTAAATCTTCAAACGCCTGGATTAGCCTTGCCTTCATTGTTTCTTCTCCTTTTCTCAGCCAAGCTCTTGGATCGTAGTATTTCTTATTCGGCTTATCATCGCCCTCAGGATTTCCTATTTGACCTTGCAAATATCCTTCGTTCTTTACGTAATAGTTTTTTATACCTTCCCAATATGCCCATTGAGTATCGGTATCAATGTTCATTTTTATTACACCGTAAGAAATTGCTTCACGAATTTCTTCTCTGCTGGAGCCCGAACCTCCGTGGAATACGAAATCAACAGGCTTGTCTGAAGTATTAAACTTTTGCTTGATATAATCCTGTGAATTTTTAAGAATAACAGGCTCAAGCTTTACATTACCCGGCTTATAAACTCCGTGCACATTACCAAATGATGCAGCAATGGTAAACTTATTTGAAACGCTGCTAAGTGCCTGATACATTTTTGCAACCTCTTCCGGCTGTGTATATAATCTAGAACTTTCAATGCCAGTGTTGTCAACACCATCTTCTTCTCCACCGGTAACCCCAAGCTCAACTTCAAGAGTTATTCCAAGCTTGTTCATTCTATCCATATACTTTTTACAAATTTCAATGTTTTCTTCCAATGATTCTTCACTTAAGTCTAACATATGAGAGCTGTACAAAGGCTTTCCGAATGCTTTATAATGCTTTTCACTTGCATCCAGCAATCCGTCAATCCATGGAAGTAGTTTTTTTGCAGCATGGTCTGTATGAAGAATTACTCTTACACCATATTCTTTTGCTAACAGATCAATGTGATACGCTCCCGATATTGCACCTATAATAGTAGCCTTTTGATTATCGTTTGGCAAAGATTTGCCTGCATAAAACTGTGCACCACCATTTGAAAACTGAATAATTACAGGCGAATTTGCCTCTTTTGCAGCTTCCATAACAGCATTTACAGAGTTTGTTCCTATAACATTTACCGCAGGTAATGCAAAATGCTGAGCTTTTGCAATTCGGAATATCTCCTGCACATCATTACCCGTTACTAATCCGGGTTGAATATGACCAAAATTTTTTACTGACATAACACCTTACTTTAATATGAATAATTTTATGATTTTTTTTGCGACAACTACAAATTTAAAGTTTTTTATACACAATTCACAGTAACAATTTTAGAATTTTCTAAAGACTTGAATGTTTGAGAAAACAATTGTTTATTGAGTGCTCACAGTAAATAAATTGATTAATTTTATGTCCTGAAAAAACAAGAATATTAAAATTCTTGCGTTACAGAATAAACTATTCTATATCCATTAACCAATTATCAAATAAAATGAAAAAGAACATTTTAATAATTCTGATTGCAATTTCAATGATTGCATGTCAGGGTGTTAGCAAAGAAGAACACGAAAAACTACTAAGTGAGAAAGAAATTCTTGAAGATGAAATAAAGGAAAGAGACAACTCACTTAATGAATTCTTTTCCACATTAAACAACATTGAGGAAAATCTAGCCATTATTAAATCAAAAGAAAACATCATCTCAAAAGAAACCTCCAGAAGTCTTGAAGGTAGAGATAATGTTAGAGATCGAATTAATGAAGACATTATGCTTATAGGTGATTTAATGGAGAAAAACCGACAACTTATTGTTAAGCTTAATCAAAATCTGAAAAAATCAAATGCCAGAGTTCAAGAATTGGAGAATATGGTTGCTAGACTTACCGAACAGCTAGAAGAAAAAGAGATAGAGATTTCTGTATTAAAAGATGAGCTTGCAAAATTAAATCTGAAAGTAGATTTCCTTACTACTAAAATCGACGACCTTGAAGTAGAGAAAAAAGAAAAAGACAAACAAATTGACCAGAAAGTATCAGAATTAAATACCGCCTTTTATGCAATTGGCTCTCGCAAAGAACTTACTGATCAGAAAATTATTTCAAGGGAAGGCGGTTTTCTTGGCTTAGGAAAAACGTCTGTACTTCAACCTGATTTTGACACTTCTTATTTTACAAAAGTTGATATAACTAAAACACCTCAAATAACAATTGTAGGAAAAAATCCAAAGCTGGTTACTAGCCACCCAACAGAAGCATACTCTATGAGAAAAGATGGAGAAATTCATTATTTGGATATTAAAAATCACGAAAGGTTTTGGAGTGCTTCCAAGTATCTTGTAATTATGATTGAATAATATTTTTAGGAATTTAGTTCAAAGTTTTTTTATAGTTTTGCGCTGCGTAAGATTATTAATTGAATAATCTTACGCAGCTATTTTTATAGTATCAAATTTAACAACAAACAAATGAAAAGAAGCATCATCAAAGACCTTTTAAAAGAGGGAGGCAAGTTTGTAAACCAACAGGTAAATATTCAGGGATGGGTAAGAACTAAGAGAGGAAATAAAAATGTAGCATTTATTGAAGTAAATGATGGCTCAATAATACATAATATTCAGGTTGTTGTTGATTTAGCTGCATTTAATGACGAAGCAACAATGAAAAAAATCTCTACCGGAGCATGTATTTCAGCTACGGGCGAACTTGTTGCCTCACAAGGCCAGGGACAAGCATTTGAGATTCTTGGAAAATCTATAGAAGTATATGGAGAAGCCGATCCTGAAAAATACCCTTTACAGAAAAAAGGTCACACATTAGAGTTTTTAAGGGAAATAGCACACCTAAGACCAAGAACCAATACTTTCGGGGCAATTCTTAGGATGCGACATGCATTATCATTTGCAATTCATAAGTTTTACAACGAAAATGGATTCTATTATTTACATACTCCAATTATTACCGGATCAGATTGCGAAGGCGCCGGAGCAATGTTTAGAGTTACAACACTTGATTTAACAAACCTTCCAAAAACACCTGAAGGAAAAATAGATTATTCTCAGGATTTCTTTGGAAAAGAAACCAACCTAACAGTTAGCGGACAATTGGAAGGTGAACTTGGGGCTATGGCATTGTCAAATGTTTATACCTTCGGACCAACCTTCAGGGCAGAAAATTCTAACACAACAAGACACCTAGCCGAATTCTGGATGATAGAACCTGAAATGGCTTTCTATGATATTAACGATAATATGGACCTTGCTGAAAGGTTTTTAAAATATCTAATTTCATACATATTGGAAAACTGCAAAGATGACCTTGAGTTTTTGCAAAAGATGTATGACAATGAACTGATTGAAAGGCTGAACTTTGTTGTAAACAACACTTTTGAAAGGCTTACATATACTGAGGCTATAGACATCCTTGTAAAATCAGGACAAACTTTCGAATTCCCCGTTAAATGGGGTGTAGATTTACAGTCGGAACATGAAAGATATCTTGTTGAAAAACACTTTAAAAAACCTGTTATTCTTACAAATTACCCAAAAGACATTAAAGCATTCTACATGAAGCTTAATGATGACGGAAAAACTGTAAGAGCTATGGATGTTTTATTCCCAAAAATTGGAGAAATTATTGGCGGGTCGCAAAGAGAAGAAAATTACGATAAATTACTCGGCAGAATTAAGGAAATGGGAATTCATGAAAATGATGTATGGTGGTATCTGGAAACGAGAAAATTTGGGACAGCACCACATAGTGGATTCGGGTTAGGTTTTGAAAGGCTGATGCTCTTCATTTCCGGAATGGGAAATATTAGAGATGTTATTCCATTCCCAAGAACACCTCAAAATGCAGATTTTTAAAACACAATTTAATTATTGTATTGATTTTTAGATATATATATGTGACATGACAAATTTTTCACATCTATTGATATTAGTCATTTTCAACCTGGTTTTGTATTGTTTTTTTTATTAACTTGGTATCATATTTATCTAGTTGGACAAAAAGTAATTCTCTATGCTAAAGCAGACTTTACAGCAAAAAATGTTGCAAAAACTATCCCCGCAGCAAATTCAACTTATGAAACTGCTTCAGGTACCCACTGCTATGCTGGAACAAAGAATAAAACAAGAAATTGAGGAAAACCCTGCATTAGAAGAAGGTGAAGAAACAGATGAATTCGAAGATCTTAACATAGATAATTCTGAAGAGTTTGAAGCTACTCTTGACAGTGATTCAGAGAATGAGGATACTGATGAGTTCTCTGAAACCGAAATCGATTCTGATAATGAATTTGACATAACCGACTATATTGAAGAAGACGACACTCCTCTTTATAAACTTACTATTAACAATACAAGCCCCGACGAGGAAAGAAAAGATATACCCTATTCAGCCGGGATTAGCTTTAACGACATGTTAACGTCTCAGCTTGGCTTGAAAAAACTTAGTGAAAGAGAATATAATATTGCATCCGTTATTGTTGGAAACATAGATGATTCAGGCTATTTACAGAGAAGCGTTGACGCACTGGTGGATGATCTTGCATTTTCTCAAAACATTGAAACTAATACTGAAGAAATTCTCAGACTGCTTCAAATAATCCAAGAATTCGACCCCGCCGGTGTTGGCGCTAGAGATTTGCAAGAATGCCTATTGATTCAACTAAAGAGAAAATCTAACAGAACTCCCGAAATCGAAAATGCAATTCTTTTAATTGAAAAGAGCTTTGAAAGCTTTACAAAAAAACATTTCGATAAAATCAAGCAACGACACAACTTTTCTGATGAAGAGCTAAAATGTGCAATTGATGAAGTATTAAAACTAAACCCAAAGCCCGGCAACTCTATTGTTGAAACTCAAAAGCTTACACATTATATTGTTCCGGATTTTACAATCACAACCTATGATAATCAGCTGGAGCTTACTTTAAATTCTCGAAACGCTCCTGAGCTAAGGATAAATCGCACATATGCCGAAATGCTTGAAACGATGGCTGAAAAAAAATCAAAGGCCGATAAGCGACAAAAAGAAGCCTTGATGTTTGTAAAACAAAAGCTCGATGGTGCAAGATGGTTTATTGATGCAATAAAACAAAGACAGAATACTCTGATGGTTACCATGGAAGCGATAATGGAATATCAAAAAGAGTTCTTTCTTACCGGAGATGAAACAAAACTAAAACCAATGATTTTGAAAGATATTTCAGAAATTGTTGGACTTGATATCTCAACAATATCAAGGGTTGCAAATTCTAAATATATTCAAACGCCATATGGAACTTACCTTTTAAAGTACTTTTTTTCTGAATCATTACAAAACGATGCAGGGGAAGAAGTATCGACTAGAGAAGTGAAGAAAATTCTTGAAGAATGCATTGGAGAAGAAAACAAAAAGAAACCACTTACCGACGAAGAGCTAGCTGCAATACTTAAAGAAAAGGGCTACAATATCGCAAGACGAACTGTGGCAAAATATCGCGAACAACTAGATATCCCGGTGGCAAGGTTAAGAAAAGAGCTGAATTAATGGATAAAATTGAAACAATAATTGCAAGAATATTCTCCTCTGTTTTTCATCCACTGGTAATTCCAACCATAGGAATATTCATCCTATTTTCTCTAAACACATATATTAGCTTTTCTATTCCATCTGCTTCGCAAAGAATAATTCTTTTAATCGTTATTTTTAATACGGCCATTGCACCTGTTGTTTCAATTGTCCTGCTTAAAAGAATGAAAATTGTAAAAAGCATACTTCTTGAATCGAGAGCCGAAAGAATTATTCCGGTATTTATTACAGGATTATTTTACTTTTTTACTTTTTGGGTATTAAAACAAGCACAGCTTCCATTTATTATTTACTTTTTTATTCTCAGTGCAACCATTATAATCTTCCTTGTTCTGATTATCACTTTTCACTGGAAAATAAGCATACACATGACATCTATAGGTGGATTAACCGGCTTTCTAGTGAGTTCATCAATGATATTAAAAACTGAAATTCCAATAATAATTATCTCAGCCATAATTATCAGCGGTCTGATTGGGTATAGCCGAATAAAAATTAAAGCACATTCACCTGCGGAAGTCTATATAGGCTTTTTATTAGGCTTTAGTTTAATAATTATTCTATCTGTAATTTTTGCCTGATTTTAAAAAAGAATAAGTGATAGACCTAAACTTATTGGGACCATTTCCTCAACACTATTACCGGAGAATACACTTTTAAGAGGATAAAATCCAAAAACATTTATTCTGCCATAGCCTATTCTAGCAGTAATTCCATAAAAAATATCATCAACATTACCAAGGCTATATTCTCTGAATTTGACATCATAATTATTTCCGTCTAAATCTTTTCCGGAGTATTTATTGTATCCGCTAACTAAATACCCTGCTTTGAAACCGGCATGAATACGAAGAGTTTTAGGAAGACTTCGCACAAAAAATCTTGCTTCAACAGGGATACCGATATAATTTAAGCTAATCTTAGATTTTTTAACCTTTATGCCATCATTAATTGCAACAAAATCAAAAACATCAGTAGTACCAACTCTAGTATAGATATGGCTTTTTGTATAAAAATTATTACTTGTATAATTCAAGCCTGCTGCAATACTAAAATTTGATTTTGCAATTGGATAATCATAAAACCAACTGATAGAAACTCCCCTGTCAAGTGATCCTGATTTAATTTCTGCAGGTTTGTTTTGCCATAGGTCTGTGAATGTTTCAATAATAAATTTGTCTTGTGGGCGCATTCTAGTTTTTATGCCAGTAGCGAATGAGCTTATCCCCAGTGTAATAAGTAGAGTAAAAACGATTAATTTTTTCATTTTAAGAGAGTTTTATGTTATTTTATATATTTTTCATCTAATTTCAATATCGAACAACAAATTTACAAAATTCCAATGCCTTTTGAAAGTATAATGACCCATTTATTCAATAACTCTTGATGTCCTTACAACAGAGGCCCCATAAAAAAGCCCGAATGCATCATTAGAAATATTCCCTCTTGGGGTTTTGCCACTACCTCCCATAGGACCTGCACCACCTGTCTCAAAAAATATTTCCAGAATATAATCATAGGCCTCTTTTGGGATACTATGCACCTCAAGTGTCACGGTATCTCCTTGTTGAAGATTGAACTTATTAAACCAAGCATCAACCTCAAAGCCAAAAATATATATACCATCTATAAAATCATCATTTGTGAAATTAATATTCTTCAATGAATCTGTCATTAAAACTCCATTTTTATAAATATGATACAAATAATTATCACCCTTTCCCGGTGGCTCCATCCCATAGTATAAAACTCTGTATGATTCCATAAAAGGCTCCCATCTGAATGCGATGGAATCAACTACCGGGCTTCTTCTAATTTCAGACGAAGCTTCATACTTTTTCCCATCATAATCAATTTGCAAAAAATATGATTCTCCAATCTCTCCATAAACTTTTTCTATAGTTTGATATATGCCGGGTTCAACCTCTTCAAAAAGAAAAACTTCACCTGAGCCTGAAACAATTTTGACTGATGCCCCAACTGCCCTTGGTGTTTGTTCTTCAGTATAATACTGAATTGTTTTTGAAAGAATTGCTAATTGAATGATTGTATCATTAGTTAATCTTGCGTCAACAACAAGTCTTTCATCTAAATCACCTTGCAAAATAACCTCTGCTTCCTCAACACAAGAAGAAAGCAAAAAAAACAACACCAAAATTTTTAAAATTATCTTTCTCATCTCTTTATAATTATTTCTATTTATTTATCAACCCTCCAATCCTATCAATCTGTATAATCCACACAATCCATAACCACGGGATATCTAGCTAACGCTCGGTATGACGTTTTCAACCCATTTTCTTATTTCCTTATACCCCTATTTTTTTTACCCCTAAAACTTAAAATTATAAGTAATTGCAGGCACAATGCCAAACAAGTATACCATATAGGGATCCTGCTGATATGGATTGTCTTCATTTTGCCTGAAAAAATAAGAATAAGGATTCTTTCGATTATATGCATTAAATACAGAAATATTCCATGATCCCTTCCACTTTCTATCTTTTCTTAAGCTTGTCAGAATTGTAGCGGAAATATCCAGCCTATGATAGTCGGGCAGTCGTGTACTGTTTTTTTCTCCAAACACCGGAACAATAGTTCCCATATATTCATATCGCTGTATTGGCAATGTTATTGGCTTACCGGTATGATAAACCCAACTTGCTCCTATATTTATCCTTGGCGACAAATCATAACTCAATACTATTGATAAATCATGAGGTTTGTCATAATTAGATACATATGGCTTCCCTTGATTTATTCCTGGAATTTCACGATAAGTTCTAGACCATGTATATGCCAACCATCCCGTGAGCTTACCTTTAGACTGTTTTAATAAGAATTCTAACCCATAAGACCAAGCATCTCCTGTTCTTATCTCTCCTTCTAGCAGAGGGTTTAAGATCACATTAGCTTGTTCCTTGAAATCTATCTGATTCTCAATAGTTTTATAATACGCTTCAACTGAGAAATTAACTTCATTGTTTAAAAAATCTCTAAAATATCCAATTGCATATTGATTTGCAATTTGTGGCTTTACATTTGGACTACTTGGAAACCAAACGTCCAATGGAGAAGACATTTCGGTAAATACAGTTTGATGAAGATACTGTAACATTCTATTATAACTGGCCTTAACCGACTGATTGTCAGAGATCAAATATCTAAAACCTAATCTTGGTTCCGGACCATGATAAGTATTGTAAAAGTCACCTTTGCTAAACTGTAAAGTATCGGTTACATTATAATTCTCATCAAACTGATAAACGGTTGTTGGTCCAATACTTTGAAATATTGAATATCTTAATCCATACTCAACCAGGATATTATCAGATAAATTGTGTTCATTTAATATATATAGCGCAGACTCTAATGCATTATTTGTTGGCATTTCAAGCTTTTCAAACATAGATTCCTCTCCTGAAGCTTCAATAATGCCCGGATTAAAATTATGATAGGCAGAGTGAATACCAAATTTAATTGTGTTATTGGTATTTAAAAACCATGTAAAATCATACTTAAAGTTAAATGCCTGAATATCACTTTTCCAATCAAAATTTGTAGATCCCGATTTAAATCCCATCGTGTAGTCAAAATTGCTATATATAAGCGAAAAATTTGAGAATATTTTACTATTAAAAACATGATTCCATCGAAAAGTAGAGGTTGCATTTCCCCATCCAATTTTAAAATCCTCTCCAAGACTCAAAACATCACGACCGAAATAACCCGACAAATACAACCTATTATTATTATCTATTCTATAATTTGCTTTTGCATTTAGGTCGTAAAAATAAAGCTGATTACCTCTTAAATTTGTATCAGGAGAGAGATAAAGAAATAAATCCGCATATGTTCTTCTCCCTGAAATCAAAAAGCTGCTCACATCAGTTTGAATTGGCCCTTCAACTGTAAGCCTGCTTGAAATTGTGCCTATCCCACCAGAACCTTCATACTGTTTATAGTTTCCGTCTTTCATCCTAACATCTACAACAGAAGAAAGCCTACCTCCATAATTTGCTGGAATACCTCCTTTAAATAATTGAACATCTTTTATTGCATCTGCATTAAAAACACTAAAAAACCCCATTAGATGTGACGCATTGTAAACACTTGCCTCATCTAAAAGAATTAAATTCTGGTCAACACTGCCACCCCTAACAGAAAAACCCGTAGAGCCCTCTCCGGTAGAACTAACGCCCGGCAATAATGTCAAAGTTTTTAAAATATCTATTTCTCCCATAAAAGCCGGCAAAGCTTTTACTGCCTCCATTTG
This sequence comes from uncultured Bacteroidales bacterium, assembly GCA_964601515.1. Lineage (GTDB taxonomy): Bacteria > Bacteroidota > Bacteroidia > Bacteroidales > UBA7960 > PWND01. The sequence continues at coordinate 31,707 of CAZRNU010000004.1, forward strand.
TAAAATATTTGCGCTCATTCTAATATCCGCAACATTACGATTTGCCTTCTCTCCTTCAATAACAACCTCTTCAAGAGATTGGCTCAAAGGCTCCAAATCAATATTAAGCTGAATATTTCCTTTTAAATCAATTTTGAGAGATTTTCTTAAATATCCAAGATATGATACATTAAATGTATAATTTCCTTTAGGCAATGTAATGCTATAAAAACCATAAACATTGCTTACAACTCCCGATGATATTTCTGGAATATAAATGGCTGCTCCTATAAGATCTTCGCCGGTGGAAGCATCTTTTATATATCCTGTAATGGAATAGGTATCTCGTAAATTCTCTGCCTCAGCTCCGGAAAAAACAAAAATAAAAACCATTAGAAATAAATACTTTATGAATTCTTTGTGCATATATTTGTATTTGCTAGTATTGTTTAATGATTAACTTATATTCTTTAACAAAAAATCTATTCCTTTTGTTCTCGTAATCTTAATATTTATTTTTTATCAGCTTTCTATAGTGCTTTTTATTTGATATGAAAGAAATATTTTAACAAACGAAACAAAAGTAAGTACCTTTTTGCAAGATATTTGAATGTTTTAATAAATTTTTATTAAACAATTGCATTTTGCATGCGCCTGTTAATCAAGGCGTTAAAGCGTGCGTCGTGTTTATTTGTGTATTTTTTTACTAAAAATTTAAATTATAGGGTTTTACTACTTAGTTAATATCATTTTTTTTTTAATTTAGCAACTTAATAAAAAGTCTTTTTTACAAAACTCAAAAAGTCTGTATATGAAACTTAATGTAGGTTTAATCAAGTCAGTCCTAAATGTCTACGATGAGATGTCTCAAAATGGTATCAATATTGTTTATTTGGGGGAATTTCATCATCAAATTACAAAAATGTTTACTGCTATGGCAGAAGATGATCTTGACAGAAAAGATGAAGAAAAAACAATTATCAGAAGAGTGTATTCTGTAATGGTTGAAACTCTTCAAAATATGGCCAGACACAGCGATGAATTAGCTGACAAATATAATATTGGCAGGGGCTTGTTTATGATTGGCAAAAAAGATGAATCATATTATGTTATAACCTCCAACAAAGTATCCAATGCGAAAGTAAAAACTCTCGAAGCTGCCCTTCTTGAAGTTAATGCAGCATCTAGAGATGAGCTTAAGGATATGTATAAAAAGCAAATGACTGACGGAAAGATTAGTGAAAAAGGTGGCGCAGGACTAGGCTTGATTGAAATAGCAAAAAGGACTCGCAACAAACTTGTTTATGAGTTTCTTCCCTTAGATGAAAATAGTCAGTTTTTTATTCTAAAAGCTGAAATTAATGCTAAAAAAATCGATTGCTAACTTTCCAAGCATCATTATATATAGCAAAAGAGAGCTAATACATGTCTGTTGACATTTTAGAAACTCCAATAGAATATTTAAAGGGGGTCGGACCACAAAGGGCTGACCTTCTTAAAAAAGAAGTCGGAATATTTACCTTTAAAGATTTGCTGCATCTTTATCCTTTCAGATATATAGATCGCAGCAAATTTTATTTTGTAAAAGACATCAAAGAAGACTTGCCTTATATTCAGCTTAAAGGCTATATTTCAAATATTCAACTACACGGTGGGAAAAGAACAACTAGAATGACAGCTGTTTTCTCTGACTCTTCCGGAGTATTAGAATTAATTTGGTTTAAAGGATTTAAGTGGCTTAAAGATGCTTTCAAACCCGATATCGAGTATATTGTATTTGGCAAACCGAATCGTTTTGGGATCAAATACAATATTGCCCACCCTGAGATTGAAATTGTTAATCAGGATTCAATTGCTCAATTATCATCAATGCAACCTGTTTATAGCTCTACTGAAAAGCTCAAAGCTAAAGGATTAGACAGCAGGGGCATAAGTAAATTACTTGGAAACTTAATTCCCAGAATAGAAAACCATCTTCAAGAATCGTTGAATGAAGAAATTATAGCTCAACTAAAACTCCTATCACGTCAAGAGGCATTAATTAATATTCATTTTCCGGAAGAACCAAATACCCTTAATAAAGCAATTGCTAGATTAAAATTTGAAGAATTGTTTTTTCTTCAGCTAAGTTTATTAAAAACAAAAACCGACAGGGACATAAGGCTTAAAGGTTATTTGTTTAAAGAATTAGGTCAATATTTCCACGGTTTTTACAACAACAACTTACCTTTCGAATTAACTAATGCTCAAAAAAAAGTATTAAAAGAGATTCGCTCAGATACTTTATCAGGAAAGCAGATGAACAGGCTGCTGCAAGGCGATGTTGGTAGTGGTAAAACTATTGTTGCAATAATGACAATGCTAATGGCTTTGGATAATGGATTTCAAGCCTGCATTATGGCACCTACTGAAATCTTGGCTCAACAGCATTATAAAAGCATCACTAATCTACTGCAGGGCTTAGATTCAAAAATTGGACTTCTTACAGGATCAACAAAATTAGCAGAAAGAAGAAGGATTCTTGATGAACTTATTTCCGGGAAAATAAACATTTTAATCGGAACTCATGCCTTAATTGAAGAGGATGTGGGTTTTAAGAATTTGGGAATTGTTGTAATTGACGAACAACATAGATTTGGAGTGGCTCAACGAGCAAAGCTTTGGGAGAAAACAAGCAATCCACCACATGTTTTAGTTATGACTGCCACCCCTATTCCTAGAACGTTAGCTATGACTCTTTATGGAGATTTAGATGTATCAGTAATTGATGAACTTCCTCCGGGGAGGAAGGCCATCAAAACAATACATCAATACGACTCTGCTCGCCTGAAAGTATTTGGATTTATGAAAGAACAAATTAAGTTAGGAAGACAAATATATGTTGTTTACCCACTTATAAAAGAGTCTGAAAAACTTGATTTAAAGTTTCTTGAGGATGGTTATGAAAGTATTGTAAGAGAATTTCCATTACCTAAATATATAGTTAGTATAGTGCATGGAAAGTTAAAAACTGCGGATAAAGAATATGAAATGCAGCGATTTGTAAAAGGAGAATCTCACATAATGATTGCAACTACAGTGATTGAAGTTGGAATTGACGTTCCAAACGCCTCAGTTATGATAATTGAGAGTGCTGAAAGATTTGGGTTATCTCAACTCCATCAGCTGAGAGGAAGAGTTGGGAGAGGTGCAGACCAGTCTTATTGTATTTTAATGTCCGGCAATAAACTTAGCAATGATGCAAAACAAAGAATACAAGCCATGGTTAATTCAAATGACGGCTTTGAAATAGCAGAAATGGATCTAAAATTAAGAGGGCCGGGCGACATTCAAGGAACTCAGCAAAGTGGCATTGTAGATCTTAAAATAGCAGATATAACAAAGGATGAAAAGATTTTAAGGTACGCCAGAGATGTTGCAAAAAAAATCTTAGAAAAAGACCCTGAATTATCTTCCGAGAATAATAAAACAATTGCTCTGACTTTCAATAAGATATACAAACATAAGAGTAAATGGAGCAGAATAAGTTAAAGAGAAAGGGGCAAATGCCCCTTTCTCTTTATTAATAAAACTTTTAATCCATAAATTGAAAAACAATCGGCATCGCAAACTGAGTCCTAACAGCTTGATTGTTTTGCTTTCCGGGAATCCATTTAGGCATTAGGTAAGTTACTCTTATTGCTTCCTCGTCACAACCACCTCCAATACCTCTCAGAACATGAGCATTTGTAATACTTCCATCTTTTTCAACAATAAACATAACTGTAACTCTTCCGCTTATTCTATTTTGTTTAGCAATTATTGGATACTTAATTTCATTTCTCAAAAACTTTAGCCTCTCTGTTTCACCTCCCGGATATTGAGGTGGAATCTCTACTCCAATAAATACTGTTTTTTCATCAACTTCCGGTTCAGGGTCATCAATTAGCTGAAAAACAGGTATTACATATTCAGTAACTGGGTCCTCAAACTTAACATCAGCCACATCAGGTGTCTCATTATCAACAATTTCTATTGAAGGACTAATAGGCCTAGCAGGAGGCGGTGGTTCCTGTTTTGGATGTTCTATCTGAAAATCAGGATCTAAAACTAAAACAGTTTCGCCCGAAAAATCAATCACTGGTCTTTCACTTTGCTTCCATTCAAATGCCAATAATGTAACAATAAGAGCCAGTATAATACCTATTTGAAGAAAAATGCTCTTTTTCTTTTCCAGGTTTGCCTTTTCTGATTTTTTTGTTTCCATAATACAAAGATTTTAGTGGTTAATACTGTGTATTTACTTCATCTTTGTATGAAAACGATTAAAATTGTAATTATGTTGTATGTTAAAATGTTAAAAAAAAGGCCGGAATTTCTCCGGCCTTTTCTATGTCTCTTTTAAGTATATTTAGTTCAAAACAAATCTGATCGGCATTCTATACTGAACCCTAACAGGTTGATTTCTTTGCTTACCGGGTTTCCATTTTGGCATATTTCTAACAACCCTAACTGCTTCCTCGTCGCAGCCACCACCAATACCTCTTATCACTTGCACATTGGTTACGCTTCCATCTCTTTCAACAACAAATGTTACGAATACAGAACCTGCAATACCGGCTTCGCGAGCAATAACAGGGTATCTGATATTGTCTCTTAAATATCTCATCATAGCTTCCTGACCACCGGGATATTCAGGGTTTTCTTCAACAATTTCAAAAATATAATCTTCGTCAACTTCTTCCTCTTCCTGAACCACAGGAACAAACTCTCTAACTACTGTTTCAATTGTTGCTTCAACATCAATTTTAAAATCATCGTCAATTTCCACATCATCATCAACAATGATTAGCTCCGTAGATGGCTCCGGTGGCGGTGGAGGGGGTGGGTCTTCAGGACGAGTGATAGGGATATCTTCCTCCTCTATGTTGTCCATTTCAAATGTACCAAGGTCATATTCAGGTCTTTCATATTGCTTCCATTCAAAAGCAACCAAAACCACAACCAAGGTAGCAATAAGACCTATTTGAAGAAAAATGCTCTTTTTCTTCTCAAGATCTGCTTTTGGTGATTTCTTCAATTCCATATTAGTGTCTATTATTTTGTTAATTAACGGCTAAGCCTGAATTTTATTATATTTCAATCACAATATACAAAGTTAGCAAAAAAATAAATATTGCTTATTCTATTTTTCTAAAAACTTAAAAACTTTAATAATTCTTGTGTTTTTAGTAACATTAAACGCTGCTATTCCAAATAATGTTCCAGCTGTATTTGCTAGAAAATCCGAAAAACTTCCTGTTCGTTCAGTTAAAAATACTTCCTGAAATGCTTCAGTTAATGCCCCATATCCTATACCAAAAAAAAGAACAATCCAAAAATGTCTTTTAATTTTATAAGAGTCAACTTTGTTTTTGCTATTTAAAAAAAAACCAATACTTAGCAAGAACGACAAAACCGAAAACAATGATATATGAACTAATTTATCAAAATGCGGTATATTAAAAAAGCTACTCTCCGGAGAACCAATAGGAACGCTGATTAAGACAAAAATAATCAACCCCCAAATAACAGAAGGCAGAAATAACCTGACAGTCATTTTAATACAATCCTCCTTGTATTAACCTAAAAGTTCACTGTATTTTTCAGCAGTAAGAAGTTCTTTTGTTTGAGAAGGATCTGTAAGTTTAATTTTCACAATCCAACCTTTTCCATAAGGATCTTTATTTACAACATCAGGAGATGATTCAATTTCAGAGTTAAACTCTAAAACTTCACCGGCCACAGGCATAAATAAATCTGAAACAGTTTTAACAGCTTCAATTGTTCCAAAAGCTTCTTCTTTATTTAATGTTTCACCAATAGTGTTTACCTCAATGTAAACAATATCGCCCAATTCGCCCTGAGCAAATTCAGTGATTCCAATATAAGCCTCATCACCTTCAATTCTAAGCCATTCGTGATCTTTTGTGTAAAGTAAATTTTCCGGATATTTCATGATTAAATGATATTTAAAGTAATTGTTAGGTTTATAGATTAGCGTTCAAAAATACAATCTTTTTTCCAACAAAAAAATCAGAAATCATTTAATTATGATATTTTTTAAAGAAGACCTAAGTCTAGAAGGGCTGCATCAGACATATTGTCTTTTGTCCAAACCGGCTCAAAAACCAATTTAACTTCAACCTTCGCAACACCTCCAACTGATTTAACAATATCTCTAACATCTAAAATCAACTGATCTGCAACAGGGCAATTGGGGTTTGTTAATGTCATTACAATCTGAACATTCGACTTATCATCAATATTTATTTCATAAATCAATCCTAAATCATAAACATTTACAGGAATTTCAGGATCAAAAACTGTTCTAAGTGCCGTAATAATCTTTTTCTCTAAAGGCTTTTGTGCTGATTCTTCCATCTTTATTGATTTTGCAATTTTGTTTTAAATGCCAATGCATATAGTTTCATTTGCTTAATCATATTTACCAACCCATTAGACCTTGTGGGAGACAGATGCTCTTTTAATCCTATCTTTTCAACAAACTCTAATTCAGAATTTATAATATCATCAGGGGTTTGATTTGATAATACTCTTATAAGCAAATGAACAATACCTTTGGTTATTAATGCATCGCTATCTGCAGTAAAAACGACCTTCCCATCTTCAAGCTTTGCGTGAAGCCAAACTTGAGATTGACAGCCTTTAATCAAGTATTGCTGCTCCTTATATTGAGGTTCAATCTCCGGAACAGTTTTGCCTAGCTCGATTATATAATTGTATTTATCCAGCCAATCATCAAACATCTCAAATTCCGAAACTATCTCTTGTTCAATTTCTTTTATTGTCATATAAATGTTTTTATGTTCTATCTGAATATGAAAATTATCATCAACACAATCTTTCCCTTATTTCCCTTATATCCTTTCAATCAGCATAATCTATAAAATCCTTTAATCTACGGGATATCTCGCTAACGCTCGATATGACCCCCAATTCCCAAAACATCCAACCCAATAACCCATTAACACATTTGCCCGTTAACCCATTAGCATATTGGCACATTTGCACATTTGCACATTAACTAATTTCCTCCAAACAACTGCTGCTTCTCCTCATCTGTTAATCCCAAATCTGAAGCCGTTTTAAACGGATTAGGCTTACCAATAAGGAAAAACACCAATCCCATGGCTGCTATATAAATAAGGTTTGTGTCTACTATTAAACAAAAAACAATACAAACAAAAATCACTGCTGAGGATAAAAGTGCATATCTTAAAACCATCGCCTTATGATAAAGAACAAGTTTTTCATTAAGCGAAACGTCTTTGTCAATCTTTTTTACTGACTTCTGTGGTAAAATGTAAGCCACAGGAACATGCAAAAGAAAAATCAGCATAGCTATATATTTAAGCATTTCCGTAAACTCCCTATCAGCTCCTTCTAAAACCCCACCGGTGTTTTTCACCACAAGAGAACATATAACTATTGCTAATATAACAAGAAAAAAGAATATGCTGAATGTAACATTCAACATCCTTTGCATTTGATATGGTGTTTTGTTTTCCATTTATTGTTTTTTTTGTTACACAGAGTTGCGCAGAGAAGGCACAGAGGTTCACAGAGTATATTATCGCATTATCACATTACAACATTACCACATTTGCATATTGGCACATTGGCATATTGGCATATTATCCAAACATCTCCCTCACCTTCTTCAAAGCCTCTATAAAGATATCAATTTCTTCCTTAGTATTATAAACTGAAAATGAAGCTCTTATTGTACCCGGAATACCAAAGAAATCCATAACAGGTTGAGCGCAATGATGTCCGGTTCTCACGGCTATACCTAGTTTGTCAAGTATAGTTCCTGCATCATACGGGTGAATGTCTTCAAAAACAAAAGAGATTAGGCTTGCCCTATTATTGGCCTTTCCGATAAATCTAATTTTTTCGAATTTTTGCAATTTATCGTAAGCATAATGCAATAGCTCATCTTCAACTTTGGCAATATTTTCAATTCCTGTTTTTTGAACAAACTGAATAGCTGCTTCCAATCCTAACACCCCGGCAACATTGGGCGTTCCTGCTTCAAACTTAAATGGGAGCTCATTAAATGTTGTTTTTTCAAAAGTAACATCCTTAATCATTTCCCCACCACCCTGATATGGAGGCATCTTCTCCAGCCACTTCTCTTTTCCATATAGCACTCCAACCCCCATAGGGCCAAACACTTTATGAGCTGACAGACAATAAAAATCGCAGTCAAGATCTTGCACATCAACCTTTAAATGAGAAACAGCCTGTGCACCGTCAATTAATACCGGTATATTTTTAGAATGAGCTTTTTTTATAATTTCTTTTATAGGATTGATTGTCCCCAACGAATTACTAACGTGAGTAATTGCAATTATCTTGGTCTTTTCAGACAAAAGATTGTCAAAGCTTTCCATTATTAGCTCCCCATTTTCATTCATAGGGATTACTTTAAGATGAGCCGACTTTTCTTCACAGACAAGCTGCCAGGGAACAATATTTGAATGATGTTCCATTGCAGAAATTATAACTTCATCATCTTTTTCTAGATACTTTTTAGCAAAAGAACTCGCAACCAAATTAATTGATTCCGTAGTACCTCTGGTAAAAATTATTTCATGAGACGATGAAGCATTTAAAAACTTTTGCAGAGAAATTCTGGCATTTTCATAAGCTTCAGTAGCTTTCTGACTAAGGTAATGCGCACCTCTATGAATATTGGAATTTTCGTTTGTATAATAATCTGAGATTCTGTTTATAACAGAAACAGGTTTCTGGGTAGTGGCTGCATTATCAAAATAAACAAGAGGATATTTTGAAATTTTTGTCTTTAGAATTGGAAATTCATTTCTTATATGCTCAATACTTATTGTCATAATAGCAGCTTTATATCTTGCTTAAATCTATATCAAATACAGGAGATTCCCTATCATTGCAATGAAGCAGACATTGGTCACAAATTGATAATTCTCCCCTCAATCTCTTTTGAACCATGTTGTCAATAGACTCTTTCAATGCAGGAATAGTTATTTTGTTTACAACTTCTGATGCAAAAGCATACATTAAAAGTTGTCTGGCCGTTTTTTCACATAGGCCCCGTGAATGAAGGTAGAACAATGCGTCAGGGTCGAGCTGACCTACAGTTGCTCCATGGCTACATTTTACGTCATCTGCGTAAATTTCAAGATGAGGTTGTGTAAAAACTTTGGCCTCATCTGTAAGAAGCAAATTTTTGTTGTTTTGATAAGCCTGTGTTTTTTGAGAATCTTTTCTCACCATTACCTTACCACTGAATACAGCACGTGCTTCATCATCCAAAATGCCTTTAAAAAGTTGGTTAGAAGTACTTTCGGGCTCAAGATGATCAACAAATACCTGATTGTCAACATGCTGTGCTTTATCGACCAGGTAAAGACCACAAAGCTCTGAATTGCAATTTTTACCTTTTATACTTACTTCAAGATAATTTTTAGTGAAAGCACCGTTCAATGTTAAGGCATTTGTTAAAAGCGAACTTCCTTCTTTTTGATGAACAAATAAATTTGTTATCAAAGAAGAATTTTTCCCCATGTTCTGAACCTTGTAATGCTCATAGTTAGCATTCTCACCCAGAAAAACTTCAGCAACAGTATTTGAGAACGAAATATTATGAACAAGGCTATGGTCGCAGTGCACAACAGTTAGTTTGCTGTTTTTCCCAACAATTATTAGATGTCGTGGCTGCAAAAAAGTGTTTTCTTTAAGATTTACAATATTGATGATTTGAATTGGCTTTTCAACCTCAACATTATCAGGCACATGCACAAAAAGGCCATCCTGCATAAATGCAGTATTTAATGCGGTGGTCCCGGGTTTATTTACATCAGCAGCTTTGCCAAAGTATTTCTCAACAATATCAGGATAAACTTCAATAGCTTTTGCCAAACTCCCAATTATTGTTCCGTTAGAAAGTTGAGTTATAGGAGCATTCTGATAAACAAACCATCCGTTAAGCATGGTAACGCTGAATGTATCAAGGTCGTAAACATCGCAAGTAAAAATCTTGTCAACATCAAGACTTTTGCTCTGATTTACAAAATTAAAAGCAAATTCGTGCTCAAGTCTGCTCTGAATATCAGATTGTCGCCAGTTTTCGGTTTTTTTATCCGGCAGGCCGTTTTGCTTAAAAACTGCCAGAGCTTTCTCCCTCAATTCTTTTACAAATAAAGGAGAGCTATTGTTTATAAGGCTTGAGTTTTTATTATATAAATCGATTAAAAGCTCTTTCATTTAACTTCATTTTTAATCCATTCATAACCTTTTTCTTCAAGCTCTATTGCAAGCTCTTTGGTGCCACTTTTTACTATTCGTCCTTCATATAAAACATGAACAAAGTCTGGCACTATATAATCCAGCAATCTCTGATAATGAGTAATAACAACAGTTGCATTATCCGGTCTTTTCAATGCATTCACACCATTTGCAACAACTTTCAAAGCATCAATATCAAGACCTGAATCGGTTTCATCTAAAATAGCAAGTTTTGGTTCCAACATTGCCATTTGGAAAATCTCATTCTTCTTTTTCTCCCCTCCTGAAAAGCCTTCATTTACCGACCTATTGGTGAGCTTAGCTTGTATATCAACAACTTTCTTTTTCTCTTCCATAAGTTTCAAAAACTCCGCACCGGTAAGAGGCTCTAATCCGAAATGCTTTCTCTTTTCATTGATTGCAGCTCGCATAAAATTTACCATACTTACACCCGGAATCTCAACAGGATATTGAAATCCAAGAAACACTCCTTCTTTTGCTCTAAGGTCAGGTGGCATATCTAGTAAATCTTTACCATTGTATAATACTTCTCCTGAATCAACAGTAAAAATATCTCTCCCTGCTATTACTGACGCCAAAGTGCTTTTTCCTGAACCATTTGGCCCCATTATAGCATGAACCTCTCCTTTTTTAACTTCAAGATTAAAATTTTTGAGAATCTGTTTTCCGTTTATAGAAACGTTTAAATCTTTTATTTTCAGCATATTGATAAAATATGATTGTAAAACAATTTTCTAACCTACACTTCCTTCAAGACTAATGCTTAGAAGCTTTTGAGCTTCAACCGCAAATTCCATCGGGAGCTTACTTAATACATCTTTTGCATAACCATTAACTATAAGCCCGATTGCATTTTCCATGTCTATACCTCTTTGCAGACAGTAAAACAACTGGTCTTCAGAAATTTTACTAGTTGTAGCCTCATGCTCCACAATTGAAGACTTATTTCCTACTTCAATATACGGAAAAGTATGAGCACCACATTTATCACCCAAAAGCAAAGAATCGCATTGAGAAAAATTCCTTGCATTTATGGCATTCTTGGTAGTTTTTACCAGTCCTCTATAACTATTATTTGAAAAACCGGCAGAAATACCTTTGCTTATAATTGTACTTTTTGTGTTTTTACCCAGATGAATCATCTTAGTGCCGGTATCAGCCTGCTGATGATTGTTTGTTACAGCTACTGAATAAAACTCACCAATTGAGTTATCACCCATTAGCACAACGCTTGGGTATTTCCATGTAACAGCCGAACCCGTTTCAACCTGAGTCCACGATATTTTTGAGTTTTCACCTTTGCAGATGCCTCTCTTGGTAACAAAATTATAAACTCCGCCCTTGCCCTGCTTATCTCCCGGCCACCAATTCTGCACGGTTGAATATTTAACCTCAGCATTTTTGTGAGAAATTATTTCCACTATTGCAGCATGAAGCTGATTTTCATCTCTGATTGGTGCAGTGCAACCTTCCATGTAACTCACATAGCTGCCCTCTTCGGCAATTATAAGTGTCCTTTCAAACTGCCCGGTATTTGCGGCATTTATTCTGAAATAAGTAGAAAGCTCAAGCGGACATCTTACTCCTTTTGGAATGTAACAAAAAGAACCATCGCTGAATACAGCTGAGTTAAGAGCAGCAAAGTAATTATCTGTATATGGAACAACAGTGCCCATATATTCCTTAATAAGTTCAGGGTGGTTTTGAACAGCTTCGCTAAAGCTACAAAAGATTATTCCCTTTTCAGCGAGTGTTGATTGAAATGTAGTTTTAACGCTAACAGAGTCAATTACAGCATCAACAGCCACGCCGGCAAGAACTTTTTGCTCATCAAGAGGAATTCCCAGTTTTGCAAATGTTTCCAGCAGTTCAGGATCAACCTCATCTATGCTCTGATGTTTGGGTTGCTTTTTGGGAGCGGCATAATAAATGATATCCTGATAATCAATTTTCTGATAATCAACATGCGCCCATTCCGGCTCTTTGAGAGTAAGCCAATGCCTGTAGGCTTTAAGCCTAAACTCCAGCATAAACTCGGGCTCATTTTTTTTAGCCGAGATAAATCTTATAATATCTTCAGAAAGCCCTTTAGGAGCAGTATCAAGTTCAATATCAGTATAAAAACCATACTTATATTCCTTGTCTGCCAGCTCATTCAGAGTTTTGTTATTGTCTTCCGCTTCCGCCATATCAACAAACAACTTTTATTTAGATTGATTTAAAATTGGTTTGCAAAGATAACAAACATAGGTCTTTAAATCAAAACCAATAAAGGAATAATTTGTTTAATACGCCCTAGCAAAAATTACTCTTTGTGTAGATGGGTTTCCGGAATAAATACATTTGCCTTGTTCAGGTTTGTTATTTATTGGAATACATCTGATAGTGGCTTTGGTTTCTTCTTTTATTTTTTGCTCTGTTTCTGTTGTGCCATCCCAATGCGCATATATAAAGCCGCCTTTATCATCAAGTAACTTGCAAAACTCATCCCATGAATCTGCGTGATGAGTGCTGTTTTCTCTGAATGAAAGTGCTTTTTGGAAAAGATTATCCTGAATTGCATTAAGCAGATTCGCAATTTTATTCTCAATATCTGATATTTGATAGCTCTCTTTTTCAAGAGTATCTCTTCTTGCAACTTCAACGCAATTGTTTTCTACATCTCTTGGTCCAATAGCAATTCTAACAGGTATGCCTTTAAATTCGTATTCGTTAAATTTCCAACCCGGCTTTTGTGTTTGTCTGTCATCAAATTTTACTGAAATACCTTTTGCTTTAAGCTTGCTTTCAATTTCTCTGGCTTTATTACAAACCATCTCGTATTGTTCCTGATCTTTATAAATTGGAACAATCACTACCTGAATTGGAGCCAGTTTTGGAGGAAGAACAAGACCGTTATCATCTGAATGAGCCATAATTAGAGCTCCTATAAGTCTTGTTGAAACACCCCATGATGTAGCCCATACATAATCCTGTTTACCTTCCTGGTTGGTAAATTTAACATCAAACACTTTTGCAAAATTCTGTCCTAAAAAGTGCGATGTACCAGCCTGAAGTGCTTTTCCATCCTGCATTAGAGCTTCAATGCAGAAAGTTTCAACTGCTCCGGCAAATCTTTCGTTTGCAGTTTTTATACCTTTTATAACAGGAACAGCCATAAACTTTTCAGCAAATTCTGAATAAACATCAAGCATTTTTGCAGTTTCTTCAAGTGCTTCTGCTTCTGTAGCGTGAGCAGTATGCCCTTCTTGCCATAAAAATTCGGCAGTGCGAAGAAACATCCTTGTTCTCATTTCCCAACGCACAACATTTGCCCACTGGTTTACCAAAATCGGAAGGTCGCGATATGATTGAATCCAGCCTCTGTATGTATCCCAAATAATTGTTTCAGAAGTAGGGCGAATTATTAATTCTTCGTCAAGCTTTGCATTCTCGTCAACAACAAGACCTTTTCCGTCAGGACTGTTTTTTAACCTATAATGAGTTACAACAGCACATTCTTTTGCAAATCCTTCAACATGATCTGCTTCCTTGGAGAAAAATGATTTTGGAATGAAAATTGGGAAGTAAGCATTGGAATGTCCGGTATCTTTGAACATTTTATCAAGAGCTCCTTGCATTTTTTCCCAAATTGAGTATCCGTATGGTTTAATAACCATACATCCTCTAACAGCTGAATTTTCAGCCATATCGGCTTTCTGAACGATATCATTGTACCATTTGGAGTAATTTTCTTCGCGGGTTGAGAAATCTTTTGCCATGTTTTATTGAATAATGGTATGAATTTTGCAATTAATTATATACTTATAAAAAACGCGCAAATTTAGCAAAATAATACTAGAAAAGAAAAAAGGAAAAATGTCTCATTATAAAAAGCTAAAAAGATGAAAACACTAGTAAAAATTATCGGAATCGTCTTACTCTTCACAACTGCTTGCACAAGTACTTATCGCGCAGGCAGCGCGTATGACGACATATACTACAGTCCTGCCCGTGAAGTTCCGGCTGAACAGGTGGTTACAAAAGGACAGGCGACAGTAGTTGAAAGGCCGGCAGAATCCGGCACAACCTATTCTGAAACATCAAGTTATCAGAGCGACACTGCTTATTATGAAGGAGACAACCAAAACACTTCAACACAATCTAGCAGTAGTCAACAACCTTACAGTACTGAAACTTATTATGACGAAGAAGGAAACACCTATATTACAAACAACTATTATGGTGATACTTACGACTACACATACGCTGCTCGCATAAGAAGGTTTCATGGTGGCTATTATGTAACATACGCCTACTACGATCCTTATTATACCAACATGTATTGGTACACTTACGACCCATATTACTATGGAGTAAGTATATATATGGGATATGGTGCCCATGGATTTTATTATCCAGGATATTACTATCCTTGGAGATATAGATACTACTACGGACCATATTATTACAATCCATACTACTACGGATATTATCCATACGGAGGATATGGCTACTGGTCAGGATACTATGCAGGATACCATGCTGGTTATCACAATGCATACTGGAACCAATACTACTACTACCAGCATTTTTACAACAGTTATGATAGAAACAACTATCACTACGGACCTCGCGATAGTCATACAGGGACATCAACAACTACAGGAGGCACAGGTGGAAGAACGCGTAACTCAACACTTGCTGAAAAATATGAGAATACAGTAGCACACGAGCGTAGCAACAGAGGTGACAACAGAACAGATGCTCAAACCAGACCTGTTGAAGCTACAAGGCCTGCAGCAACTGAAAGACCGGAAAGAGATATTACACCTGCTGAAGCTAGCAGACCAGTAGACAGCAATAGACCTGCAGTCGAAGGAACTAGACCTGCTGTTGAAGGAACTAGACCTGCAGTTGAAGGAACTAGACCTGTTGAAGCGACAAGACCAGCTGAAACTACTAGACCAGTTGAAACTACAAGACCAACTGAGACAACCAGACCTACTGAAGTTACAAGACCGGCAGGAACAACCAGGCCAACAGAAACTACTAGGCCTGTTGAAACTACCAGACCGGCGGGTAACCAGGCACAACCTGAGAGATATCAACCAAGTAGAACTCCGGAAAGCTATTCTACACCTTCCCGTGAATCACAGGAAAGATATACCAGACCTCAGGCTGCTCCTTCGGGAAGTCAGACAAGAGAAAATGCGAATCAAAATCGTCCACCTAGGACTTATACATCGCCGAGTTATCAACAACCAAAGTCAACTCAGCAATATTCAAGCCCTCAAAGTGGAAGAGCACCTGCATCAACTCAACAAAGGCCTCAGCAAGAAGTAGAACAAAGACCTCAACAGGCTCAACCTGCTCAACAACAGCAAAGGCCAACACAGGCTCAGCCTTCTCAACAGCAGCAAAGGCCAGCACAGGCTCAACCTGCTCAACAGCAGCAAAGACCTCAGGCACAGCCACAGAGACAAGAAACAAGGCCTCAGTCTACTCAACCTCAGAGGGAACAATCAAGGCCGGCTCCTAGCCAGCAGACACAACCTGCAAGACAGCAGCCTAGCAGCAACAGTGGAACACCTTCAGTAAGTCCATCATCCGGAAGCAGAAGCAGTGGACGTAGCTCAGGCAGTTCTGTTGGAAGCAGTCCTTCGAGAAGTAGCTCAAGCTCTTCTTCAAGCTCAGGCAGATCGTCAGGTTCTTCAAGCTCTTCAAGTTCTTCAAGATCAAGTGGAGGAAGAAGATAATATAGAAAAGCAGCTGAAGATATTATAGTTTAAAAATCAAATTCATAAAAAAGAATAAACAATATAGAATTATGAAAAAGATAAAAATTTTAATTGCGATAATGTTGCTTTCAACAATAAGCATAACTGCCCAGAATGCAACAGATGCACTTAGGTATTCATCCCTCAATTATGGAGGAACAGCAAGATATATGGGCATGGGTGGGGCTTTTGGGGCTCTAGGGGGTGATTTTTCGACCCTTAGCACTAACCCGGCAGGAATTGGCATATTTAGAGGCTCTGAGTTTACGATAACACCTTCATTAAACTATAGCACTGCATCTTCAAAATATTATGGATTATCTGATGAAGACATTAAATATAGTTTCAATATGAAAAATATTGGATTTGTATTTTCTGTCCCTTTTACAAACAGAGGTGAAGAAGCCGGGATGAGGTCTATAAACTTTGGATTTGGCTTAATTCAGCACAATAACTTTAATCACAGAATGGTAGCTGAAGGATTTAACAACGAAAGCTCCATAATGACTCACTTTTTAAATGAAGCAAATCAGTTTGGATTAAAACCTTTTACAACTCAGCTGGCTTATGACACCTGGCTGTTAGGAACAGATAATGGAGAGTATTTTGTGGATATGCCTGACGGACAAGTTTTCCAAAGAATGGAGTCCAATTCATCAGGATACATTCAAGAACTGGTTTTTTCATTAGGCGGAAATTATAATGATGTTGCATATTTTGGAGCAACCATTGGGGTCCCTTCCGTAAGATACGAGAACACTTTTGTTTTCAACGAAACAGACACTGAAAACCTAAGTGATGAGTTTAATTCACTGCAATTTAAACAATCACTAAAAACAGTAGGAAAAGGATTTAACTTTAAATTGGGTGGTTTATTTAGAATTGCTGATATAATTAGAATTGGAGCAGCAGTTCATACCCCAACTTTCTACAATCTTGAAGATGAATACAAAAACACGATGACTTCCGATTTGAATTTAGAGGATGAGCATCCAACTGAAGCAAAATCTCCAATTGGAATTTATGATTATGAGCTAAATACTCCATTAAGAGGTATAGGAAGCGTTGGAGTTGTAATTGGAAGTATTGGACTAATAAGCTTGGATTACGAGTATGCAAATTATGCAAGTATGAGACTTAGAAGTGATGATTACTTGTTTACGGATGAAAACAGAGACATAAGAGATACATTTAAAGAGCAGCATGGGATTAGAATTGGAGGGGAAGTAAATCTATCACCTATTTTTGTGAGAGGTGGTTATGCAATGTATACAGGACCAATAAAGGAAGGAAAAACAGATTTAAGCAAGAATGCAATTTCAGGAGGAATAGGCATAAGAGATAAAAACTATTTTATTGATTTTGCATACGTATATAATATGTATAACGAAGATTTCTATCCATACACAAATGCTGCGATAAAGCCAGCAAATGTTGGTTATACTCAGAGTAACTTTGTTTTAACGCTTGGATTACGATGGTAATTTGGTTGATGTTGTTTAATAAAAAAGCCCGGATTTACCGGGCTTTTTTTTATTGTTTTGCTTCCTTAAGTTCTTTTTCCATTCTTTCATCAACTGTATTTGCGATATAATCGTCTACAAGCAATCTGCCGCAGTATTCACAAACGATAATTTTCTTATGAAGACGAATGTCAAGTTGCCTTTGAGGCGGAATTTTATTAAAACAACCGCCGCAAGCATCTCTTTCAACAAGAACAACAGCTAATCCGTTTTGAGCATTAGATCTAATTCTTCTGTAAGCTACTAAAAGACGCTCTTCTATTTCTTGTTCCTGTTGTTTTGATTTTTTTAAAAGGAATTCTTCATCCTTTTTAGTCTCTGAAATAATATCTTCTAATTCTTTATTTTTCTCGGAAAGATCTGTTTTTCTCTCATCAATTTCAGCAATTGCAGTATTAAGAATTTCTTCTTTTACAATAATTTCCTGAGTAAACTCTTTAATTTTCTTTTCGCAAAGCTGAGCCTCAAGACTCTGGAATTCAATTTCTTTTGATAATGAATCGTATTCGCGGTTATTACGAACGTTCATTTGCTGAGCCTCATACTTCTTAATAAGCTCATTACAATCAACTATGCCATTTTTTCTATTGATGATTTCTTGATTAAGTTCGTCTATCTCGTTTTTGAATTTATCAATTCGTGTTTCCAAGCCGGCAATTTCATCTTCCAGATCTTGAACTTCAAGCGGCAGCTCACCTCTAACAGAGCGAATTTTGTCAATCTGAGAATCAATTCTCTGCAGGGTATATAAGTTTATAAGTTTAGATTTAATTATCTGCTCAAGGCTTTCTTCGGGCGAAGTTTTGGATGTAATAATGTCACTATCTTGCTCAGTAACAACAACTTCTTTTTCAGGAGTCTCTTTTGAGATTTTTTCTGCTTTTGACGCTTTAGCCATATTGTATATATGTTTAGATGTTTTTAGAAAATTATCTAATAATAATGAACGGAGTTATATTGCTTTTTTGAAATTTGGAGTGCAAAGTTAGTAATTTTTTTACTAACAACATCATATAATACTTCCGAAGTAAATTGTTCTGTTTCAAAATGTCCCGCATCAACGAGCAATAGTTTATTTTCAGCTTCAAAAAACATATTATATTTAATATCTGCAGTAATAAATGCATCAGCATTTTGGGAAACTGCATGATTTAGTAAAGTACTTCCTGACCCCCCGCAAATTGCTACGCTGGAAATATTCCCAGTAAAAATTCTAGAATGCTTCAATATTGGGATATTAAGTTTTGCTTTAACAATGTCGAGAAATTTCTTGGGATTAATAGGCTTCTCTAAAAATCCTATCATTCCGGCTCCTACTCTATCAAAAGCGTTATCTAATGGATAAATATCATAAGCAACTTCTTCATAAGGATGCGCTTTAATCATTGCCTTTATTATTTCATGCTTAATATAATCCGGGAAAATAGTTTCAATTCTAACTTCCTCTTCAAAATGCAGATTATTGACTTTCCCTACAAATGGATTTGCTCCATCTAAAGCCCTAAATGAGCCTTTACCCTCCAGGTTATAACTACAGCAGTCGTAATTTCCGATTCTGCCTGCTCCGGCATTAAATATAGCATCTCTTACTTTTTCAGAATGGTCTTTGGGACAAAAAACGACAAGCTTTTTAAGAATTTCAGTTTTGGGTGCCAAAATTCTTAATTTTTTTAATCCTAGAGTTTCTCCTAATTTGCGATTTACCCCATAAAAATAATTATCAACATTGGTATGAGCTGAAATAATTGAAATATCATTTTTAATTGCTTCTATTATTACTTTTTCAACATAGTTTTTGCCGGTAATACTCTTTAATCCTTTAAAAATTATGGGGTGGTGTGAAATTATCACATTACATTTTTCAATAATTGCCTCTTTAACAACATTTTCTGTAATGTCAACACAAATCAATCCTTTATTAACGACACTCTCTGGATCTCCGATAATTAGGCCTGAATTATCATAATCTTCCTGCAATGCAAAAGGAATTTCGGAATTAATTGCATGAAGTATTTCTCTAAGTTTTATCATAAAAAAAATTAAAAGGTTGCTCAATTTCATGTCAAAAATAATCAACTCTGCAATTTATAAAAAATTGCAATGCAATGAATTTTAATTATTGAAATCACAAACATATTTAAAACACCTTGTTTTTTTTTATGAATTTCATTTTTTACCTTTGGAGCATGGTCATAATAAGAATATTACTATATCCTATCTCATTGCTTTACGGATTAGCAGTTCTAATTCGAAACAAACTATTTGATTGGGGCGTTTTAAAGAGCGTTGAGTTTGGCATTCCAGTTATAGGAGTTGGCAATTTAAGTACTGGTGGTACAGGCAAAACTCCACATGTAGAATATTTGGTTTCTTTACTAAAAAATGATTACAAAATTGCGGTATTAAGCAGGGGATATAAAAGAAAAACAAAAGGCTTTTTTGTTGCAGATGAAAAATCTACTGCATTTGAAATTGGTGATGAGCCATTACAAATTCATAAAAATTTTCCGGATATAATAGTAGCAGTTGATGAAAAGAGAGTTCATGGTATTACTCTCTTAAAACAAAATTTTCCGGAAGTAGATTTGGTATTATTAGATGATTCTTTTCAGCATAGGTATGTTAAGCCGAGGTTAAATATCTTGCTAACTGATTATTATAGAATGTTTAACAATAACTTTTTGTTGCCAACCGGCAACTTAAGGGAACCAAGGTCAAATGCAAAAAGAGCAGATGCATTAATAATTTCAAAAACACCGGAAATATTTTCACCACTTGACAGAAAGCTCATTACAAAGAAATTACTTCCATACAAAACAAAAAACATTTTCTTTTCTTATATAAAATACAAAAGTTGGAGTCCACTAACAGATGAAGCAAGAAAACATTCTAAATGCAAATTCAAAACTATTTTTTTGGTTACAGGGATAGCAAATCCTTCTGCAATAGAGGAGCATCTGAAAAGACAGTGTAATGAGTTAATCTGCTTTCACTATGCAGACCATCATAACTTTAAAAGAGAAAATATAGAAAAGCTAAAAGAAAAATTTCATGATACATTTTCTGGATCTAAGGTAATTATTACTACCCAGAAGGATTATATGCGTTTGCAAAAGCAGGAATTATGGGATTTATTAAAAGACTTACCCGTGTTCACAATACCAATAGAGGTAGAGTTTCATAACACAGACAAAAAAGCCTTTGATGAGTTTGTAAAAAAAGCTATAAAGAATTCTTCAAAACATTAACTTTGCGATAACAAAAAAACGAAGTTCATGACTATTACAGTATTTTTGGGGCTATTTCTCCCTGTTATTGTTTCCGGCCTTAGTATATTTTTATTCAGGCTATGCAATAAAAACTTAAAGCTTCTGGTGGCCTTTAGCGGTGCTTTTTTACTGTCTCTGACTTTCAATGAGTTATTGCCTCACATTTTCAGTGGGGCTGAAGCGGCTTGTGATCATGGCGAAGGACATAATCACGGCAGCCATATGCATACTCATTTCAACACAATGGGAATGTTTATTTTATTGGGGTTTTTCTTACAACTGTTATTAGATTACATAACAAAAGGGGTTGAACATGGTCATTTACACTCTAAGTGTCCTGAGCATGGCAGTCATGAGCACGATGCTAAAGAAGGAATTTCATATATTCCGGTAATGTTCGGTTTGTGTTTGCATTCATTTCTTGAAGCGATGCCATTGGCGGAGGGTTTTTCTCTTGCTCAGATTCAAAATCAGCTATTAATAGGAATTATAATTCACAATATTCCTTTGGCTATTGTTTTAATGAGTTTGTTTATGCAGAACAAAATATCTAAGTTAAAATCTATATTTCTTCTTTCAATATTTGCTTTGGCGGGACCGGCAGGAGTGCTAGCTTCTGATTTATTAGGTTCTCATATAATACAAGACATGGACACCTTTTTCAAGATATCCATGTCAATTGTTGTTGGTATTTTTCTTCATATATCAACAACGATATTATTTGAGGCAGATGAAGCTCACAGCTTTAATTACAAAAAGTTTGGTGTAATTATTCTAGGAGCACTAATGGCACTTATACATTTTTAAGAGCATTTGCTTTCGCCACAGCTTGTGCAAACGAGACAACCTTCTTGGTATATTACAGATTCTTGGTTGCATTTACTACATAAGCATTTTGAAGCTTTTGTTCCGTTAGGTATGAATTTCTTTAAAGCTCTGACCATTCCATTTTTCCATGTATGAAGATGATCACTATCGAGATTAAGGTTTTCAATTATTCCAACAACTTTAGCTATTGGCATGCCATGTCTTAAAATTCCGGATATTAGTTTAGCATAATTCCAAAATTCTTTATTGAATGATCTACTAAGCGCTTCTATAGTAACTTTATATCCGTCAAGGTCTTTAAATCTGAAATCATATCGTTTTTCGCCATCTTCCGTAATAGTTTTAATAACCCATCCTTTTTCAACGTAAGGAGGCAGATAAAAACCTTCAGCTTTACCGGTAAATATTTCGTATGGTCTATCGTTGAGGACGCCAACAACAGCAATCCACTTTTCCGAGTTATTATTAAACCTTACAATTTCAGCTTCAAGGACTTTAGGTCTTTTTGGAGCGTTAGTTTCTTTAAACTCAATTTCGGAGTTATCTTTCTTTTTGGAATCCTTAACTAAAACGCCAGATCTTGAGCCATCCCGGTAAACAGTAACACCTTTACAGCCGCTTTCCCAGGCTGTTCGATAAATATCTCCAACAAGGTCTTCCGTAACTTCATTAGGAATGTTAACAGTAACACTAATAGAATGGTCGACCCATTTTTGAACAGCACCTTGCATCTTAACTTTGGCAACCCAGTCTACATCATTTGCAGTAGCTTTATAGTATGGTGATTGCTTAATAACATCTTCTAGTTCTTGTTCTTTAAGATGTTTAAATGTCTCAACGTCATATCCGTTTACTTCAAGCCATTGTTCGAATTTATGATGAAAAACATTAAATTCTTCCCAATGGTCGCCAACTTCATCAACAAAATCTACTCTAACATTTTTATCGTTAGGATTAACTTTTTTTCTTCTTTTATAATTGACCATAAAAACGGGTTCAATTCCAGATGTAGTTTGAGTCATTAGAGAAACACTTCCTGTTGGAGCAATAGTAAGCAATGCAACATTTCTACGACCAAATTTTTGCATTTTCTCGTACAAATCAATGTCGGCTTCTTTAATTCTTCTGATAAAAGGGTTATTTTTTTCTTTATCAGTGTCATAAATTGGGAAAGCTCCTCTTTCGGAAGCTAGATTTACACTTGCACGATATGACTCAATACAAAGCGTTTTGTGAATATTAACTGAGAAGTCAACTGCATCATCTGATCCGTATCTTAATCCAAGAGCTGCAAGCATGTCACCTTCGGCAGTTATGCCAATACCTGTACGTCTTCCTTCTATACATTTATCCTTAATCTTCATCCAAAGTTCAGTTTCAACTCTTTTAGTATCTTCGCTTTCAGGGTCCGATTTAATTTTTTCTATTATCGCATCGATTTTCTCAAGTTCAAGGTCAATAATATTATCCATTATTCTTTGAGCATAGCTAATGTGTTCTTTATAAAGATCAAAATCGAAATATGCGTTTGGTGTAAAAGGATTTTTTACGTATCCAAAAAGATTGAGAGCAAGAAGACGGCAGCTATCGTATGGGCATAAAGGAATTTCGCCGCAAGGGTTAGTTGAAACAGTTTTAAAGCCTTTATCTGCATAACAGTCGGGAACAGATTCTCTGATAATAGTATCCCAAAACAGGATACCCGGTTCGGCTGATTTCCAAGCATTATGAACTATTTTCTTCCACAGTTGTGTTGCATCAATCGATCTTTTTGCTTTAGGATTATTGCTTTCAATAGGGTATTGTTGTTCAAATTTACTATTACTAACAACTGACCTCATAAAATCGTCAGTAATTTTGACCGACACATTTGCTCCCGTGACTTTACCTTCTTCAAGTTTTGCATTGATAAAATCTTCGCTATCAGGATGTTTAATAGAAACACTAAGCATAAGGGCTCCTCTTCTACCGTCTTGAGCAACTTCTCTGGTAGAATTAGAATATCTTTCCATAAACGGCACTAAGCCGGTTGAAGTTAATGCTGAATTTTTAACGGGACTTCCTTTTGGTCTGATATGAGAAAGGTCATGCCCTACCCCACCTCTTCTTTTCATAAGTTGCACCTGTTCCTCATCGGTTTTCATTATACCGCCGTATGAATCGGCGTTAGTTGAATGCCCTATAACAAAGCAGTTTGACAAAGAACCGATTTGAAATGGATTGCCAATACCTGCCATAGGACTTCCCTGGGGCACAATATAGTTGAACCTTTCAAGAAGAGAAAAAATCTTTTCAACCGAAACAGGATTTGGGTACTTTTTATCAATTCTTGCAATTTCTTTTGCAATTCTTCTGTGCATATCATCGGGAGTTGTTTCATAGATATTGCCTTCGGAATCTTTTAAAGCATATTTATTAACCCAAACACTTGCAGCAAGAGAATCGCCTTTAAAGTACTCAGTAGTTTTAGCTAAAGCTTCCTGATAATCTACCTTATTAGGATAATCTTCTTTTGTTGGAGGCTTTAGCTCAGTTTTTTTAACCTGAGAGACAGATTTTGAGGCATTTTCGAAATCTAATTCGGGAAGTGTGCGATTTTCGAGCACTTCCTCATAAAGATTTTCTTCTCCGCTTTTGGTTAATAAATCATCTTTAACTTGCTGAACTGTTGTGTTGTTACTCATTTTGGGAATTATTTTTATAATATGTTTTGCAAAAAAACCAAATTTATTCGGTCGAAATTTGGCGTAAGATTTCCGAAGCGAAAATAAAAAACAAACCAACATAGACTGGTAACATTATATTAACAATCATGTCAAGTTATAAACAAACGTTAATAAAGCGTTGTAAAAAAGAAAGTTATGTTTGGTCGAAAAAAAAGCCGTAGTTATGAGCAGTTTTTTTCATAAGGCTTTGAGTTATGGTAAGTTATACCTCCCAAATAAGTTTTTTCCCAAAACCAAGTCTATTGTCTGTCATTTTAATAAAATTTGGGGAAATAGACCATAAATTTGTTTCCATAAGTCGTGCAACAGGGAATCTTTTCAAGTATGCTTTTTCAGCAGTTTTCAATTCACTTCCTTCAAGTTTTTTAATTTCTCCGGCAAACTGTATACCTCTAATCAATCCAATGATTTTTGTTTCTAAGGCTATTGTGCCTGAAACTTTATCTGAATAACTTAAATTATTAATATGTTTTGTTGAGTTGTCGGATGTAATTATAAAGATATTTTCTTCCGGAAGATATGCATAAAAACAGCTGCAGCACCATGTTCCGTCTTTATCTACAGTTGCAAGAGTAAGTAGGTGATGTTTCTTAATAAACTTTATTATTCTATCAGGGACTCCATTCATGGGTTTATAAAAAAAGGATTAGGGGTATATGGGTATAAGGTATAGACAATATTTAAATTTCTCCGTATTCGATTAGGTATGCTTTAATAAACATTTCAAGATCCCCATCCATAACAGCCTGTACATTAGAAGTTTCGACATTGGTTCTAAGATCTTTTATCATTTTATAAGGGTGCATCACATACGATCGAATTTGGCTTCCCCATTCAATTTTCTTTTTAGAGCTTTCTATTTCCTGCAGTTTTTCTCTTTTCTTTCTTAGCTCAATTTCATAAAGCTGAGATTTGAGCATTTTGATAGCCTTTTCTCTGTTTTGACCTTGAGAACGGGTTTCCTGGCATTCGACGATAAGTCCTGATGGAGCATGTCTTAATCTAACTGCAGTTTCAAGCTTATTAACATTTTGCCCACCCGGGCCGCTAGATCGATAAGTTTCCCATGTAATATCGGAAGGATTGATTTCAATTAGAATATTATCATCTATTACAGGATAAGCATAAACTGAAGCAAAAGAAGTATGTCTTTTATTATTTGCATCAAAAGGCGAAAGTCTGACAAGTCTATGCACACCGCTTTCACCTTTCAAATAGCCAAAAGCATATTCGCCTTCAAACTCAATAGAAACAGATTTAAACCCCACAACATCACCTTCCTGCTCATCAATAATTTTAGTTTTATAATTGTTTTGTTCTCCCCATCTAAGATACATTCTCATGAGCATATGTGCCCAATCCTGGCTTTCTGTTCCACCTGCTCCTGAGTTAATATTTAAAATTGCGCTTAATTTATCTTCTTCTTTGCTAAGCATCTTTTTAAATTCCAGCTTTTCAAGAATTATATTAGCACTATTATACTGCTGCATAACTTCTTCTTCAGAAGCTTCGTGAGCCTCATAAAAATCGAATAACACTTTAGTATCTTCGACAGCAGCTTTCACTTCTGCAAAAGCCTTTGTCCATTTTTTTAATTCGTTTAAATTCTTAAGAAGTTCTTCTGCTTTTTTAGGGTCAATCCAAAAATCAGGTTGCTTGGTTTTTTCTTCTTCTTCCTTTATGATTTGAGACTTTTTATCAATGTCAAAGAAACCTCCTCAGGGCATCAAGCCTTTTATCAAAGTTTTTTATATGTTCAGAATAAATCATAATTAATTGTATTGAGACCTATTAATTAAACAAAGCGAAAGTAATATTTTATTTTGCGGCAGTTAAATCTTTCAATATTCTAATTGCAATATCTTTTTCATATCCTTTGCCAATAAGAAACTGTAATGCTTTTTGAAATTTCATTATTTTATCTGAGACCTTAATTTCAGATAACTTTTTTTCGGCAAGCTTAGTTAAGATTTGGAGATAATCATCGTTATCAATTTTGTTAACGGCTAAATTAATAGTAGTTTCATCAATGCCTCTATATTTCAATTCAAGAAATATTTTTACTTTTCCCCAGTGATTATTTCTGTTTTTTCCTGTAGCGAAGGAGTTTGCGAAATCGCTGTCATTGTAATAATTATGTTCACGAAGTTTGTTAGATATCTTATTGGCAAGTTCCTGACTTGCACCGAGTTGTTTTAGTTTTTCAGCAACTTCGCGAGAATATCGTGGTTGATAAGCACAAAACCTAGCTGCTTTATCAAATATTTCTTGCTCAAGATTAGACATTAAAGCATCATACTTTCCCATGGCTTACAGCACTTTTATAAGCATGATTAAATGTTAATTCCGTCGTCTTGCTTATTAAAAAAATGATATTCAAGAAACTGATAAGAGAATACCGGAATTACCTTAATCCACTTCTTATATTTCAAGAACCACTTCCATCTTAAAGAAAAAACACCTTTAGTAATGTAGGCATGAATAAAAGGATGCACCCTTAGAATTAGTTTTTTTTCATTTTGCTCTTGAACCAGATATCTGATATTATTTTCAATTTCATCAACAAGAATAGAGCTAGGTTTAATTTCTCCTGTTCCACTGCAAGATGGACATTTTTCAAGAATTTCTATATTGGTTTCAGTTCTAACTCTTTGGCGAGTAATTTGGACAAGACCAAACTTACTAGGAGGCAGAATATTATGTTTGGCCTGGGTATTGACCATTTTTTCAAAATGGCTGCTCATCTCGGTGTGGGAAGTGCC
>CAZRNU010000005.1:0-55347 GCA_964601515.1 uncultured Bacteroidales bacterium
TCATTTTTAAAACAGCAAGAACAATATCCGGGTTAACATAAGCGCCATATTCTTTGAAATCTGAATTGACGAGCAGCCCAACCTTCTGTCCAGGCTGAACAAATCTTTGCATTCCACCCATTTTCTCTAATGCAAGTAAAGTGTTTTCATAATAGTCTCCTCCTTTAACTACAACAATATCAGGAGCCTTTGCCATTATTGATAAGTTAAGAAGCAAGAGTGATACGAGCAGAAATGATAGTTTCTTCATGGTTTTTTTTATTAAGTCCAAATTTATTATTAAAACTAAAAACTAAAAGTGAAAAACTAAAAACTAAAAGTGAAAAACTAAAAGTGAAAACGACAAGACAGATACTAGGATGTTCTTTTAACTTTTAACTTTCAACTCCCTCCCCTATTTTCTAAACTTTCTTACAAATTCATCAACTTCAGGAATGCCACCTTGATAAACCAAGTATCCATTATAGGGCTCTCTTAAAGTAATATCATCTTTTATTGGAGTAAGCATGAGTTTTTTAACTTCTTCCGGGTCGTTTGTTTGACCTAAAGCCCAGCCGAGTTTTATATATGCAACTTCGGGAAGCATATTGGCAGCGGGAACAACGCCCAATGCCATTAGTTCACGACCTGTTTCATAAACAAACATTTGTGTATAACCCCAAAGAGTTTGAACCGTCATATACACTGAAACTCCAGCCTTGCAAGCTCTTTCAAGAGGAGCATACAAAGGTTTATTAACATGACCAAGCCCGGTACCGGCAATTACAATCCCTTTATACCCATTATCAACAAGAGAATCAATCATATCAGGCATCATATTGGGATAATAATAAACAATAGCAACTTTCTCTTCAAAATACGGAAATATTTTAGCTTTACCTTTCTTGCGTCTTTGATTATAATCTTCTTTCATATGAACAACGCCTTTTCGGGAAACCCTTGCCAAAGGTATATCTCCTAAAGTTCTGAAAGTACTTCTGTATGAGGAGTGCATTTTTCTGACTCTTGTACCTCTGTGCAGAAATGCATACTCATCTGATGTTGGACCAAACATACACACCATTACCTCTGCAATATCACCATGCCCTGCTGTGTAGCATGCATGCATAAGATTAAGAGCAGCATCAGACGATGGTCTGTCTGAGGATCTTTGAGAACCCACCAAAACAATTGGCACCGGGGGGTCTTGAACCATAAAAGTTAATGCAGCAGCTGTGTGATGCAAGGTGTCTGTACCATGACCAATAACAATTCCATCAACTCCATTTTCGATTTCTTTACCAATAGCAACAGCAAGGTGCTTGTATTGACTAGGTCCCATATTTTCGCTAAACACTGCAAATACCTTTTCAGTATTGAGGTTGCAGATATCAGCTAATTCAGGAACAGCACCATAAAGCTCTCCGGGGGTAAAAGCAGGAATAACAGCACCTGTTCTGTAATCGAGTCGAGAAGCAATAGTTCCTCCTGTCCCAATAAGTTTTACTTTAGGTAAACCTTCAGTATAGGGAAACTCCTTCTCAGGAATTTTGTAATTAGCCTTTTTATATCCGGTTTCTACCATTGATTTTATAGTTTCAACATTTACTCCAACATTATATCCTGTAGGAATCTTAATAACTATATGCTTATCGTCGTCATTTTCAGATCTAGGCAGAACTGTACCGGTAAAATTTCCTCTTGTAGTTTCAATATTAGTTTGACCCCACACCCTAACATTAAACTTTTTTAGTACCTCAAGGGCTTTACCTTTATATCCTTGAAAAAAATCTTCACTCATTATTTTTTGATTTTTAAATTCACTAAATTTTACAACTACCATTAAGCTTTTTCAACTATTTTTTTAAGTTGCTTTAAGCTAATATTACCAACTGCTTTACTTCTAAGCTGCCCCATCAACCAGTCTATTTGCGCTTGCTTTTCGGTTGAAAATCTTATGCTGTTAAACTTCTTAATCAGAAATGGAATATTCGATGTGATTTCTTCCTGCTTTGCTTTTTTAAATTTCAAGCTTGTAAGCAATGATTCGAAATCCATTTTTGGGTGTTGGTATAGTAATGGTAGCAGATACCTGACAATATCAACATCAAGCTTTTTATCTATAACATTTTTTATCAAATCATAAATTCTGTCATAATCAAAATCAGCAGATGCATCATAATGACCTTCAATGAATTTAAATCTATGTCCAAGCAGAGTGCCTACAAAAACAGGATTTTGACCCAAGTCTTGCACAATCCTTTTAAGCAAAGGGAATAAATTCTTTTTCAAAATATATGTGTAAGTATCTTCCGGAATATTCCACTTTTTCATTTGCTTGATATAATCCATCGTTGTTTTAGGAATATTTTTACCAAGCTCTTCAATTCTTTTTTCTTTAAGTGGAATTGGAGCTGAATCAGTATCCGGATACATTCTGTCAGCTCCCGGCAAAACCCTTTCAAACATTGTTGTTCCATCTGCAAACGACTTTCTGGTTTCATTCGGAACTCCACCAAAAGCCATTCTGCAGCGTTCTTCGATAGTCTCAAGAGCTGTTTTAATATCCTCTGTTGGGCCCCAGAAAAGAATAAGCGCATCGTCTGTTTTGCTTGAAAGGAGCTTTTTAATGGATACAAAAATTTCTTCCGACACTATTGGCTTTAAATCCTCTGAATGTGTCATGTTTGGCTTTTCGATACACGCTATAACTTTAAGTCTGTCGCTTATTTCATCAGCGAAACATAAGCCGGGTTGGGTGAAGTGTGAAAGAATATTTTTAAACTTTGGAAGATTAACTGCATATAATTTATGCCCATTATTTTTTAAGTTTTTTAAGGCTGTATTTCTAAAATCGAAATACATTGGGTCCAGCATCAAATAATTCATATTCCACTTTGCAGGGTCTTTTACTTTAGACAATAATTTCTGCCTGATATTTAACAAAGCCCACTGCCTGAATGCCTCATTATGAGTAAGCTCAGGAATCCAATTAATACGAGCAACACCTTTAATTTCAACTCTTGTACCACCTTTACACGACACATTTACATCTTCTCTGCCGGCACCAATTCCTGTTCTTACCTTTCCGGTACTTCTGTTTAAAAATCTTATTACCTGACAAGCTTCAGCTACTTCGTCAGGATTAACCATATCAGGATATGTAACTGTTTCTATCAGAGGCATACCCAGTCTATCAGTTTTATAAATTCGTGTATGTCCAATATCTGAAATCTCTCTACAGGAATCTTCTTCAATACTCAATTGAATTAACCTTACTTTTTTATTTTTCAACTCAATTTCACCTTCAACACCAATAATTGCTGTTCTCTGGAAACCTGTAGGGATACTTCCATCCAAATATTGTTTTCTTGTAATATGAACTTCTCCAACAATGTTAAGCTTTTTAAGAAGTGATATCTCAATCGCAATATCCAATGCTTCTTGATTAATAACAAATGGAGGCGTATCGTCAATTTCGTACGTGCAAGTGGTTTTATTGTTTATTCTGTATATAATTTCCTTTTTGGTTTTAAACTCCATTAGAGCTGTTCCATCATACTCACCCAATTCACTAAGAGTTGGCCTCATATGCCTTATAATTTCAGCATTAAAGTCATCATCTTTTTGGTATATCCCCGCCGGACAATTACAGAAAAGCTTTTTCTTTGTTTTCAGCTGTTGATGCACCTCAAGACCTGACATAAAGCCAATCCTGTCGTAATCTTCCTGAGTTGCAGATTCCCTATCTACATACCCAATTTCTTCAAGAGTTTCCTGATAATTCTTCAGGCTTTCAGGTTTCTTTTTCATTTATAATATTTAGTTAATGATTTGGAGTTTATGGTTATGTTCAACTATTAAATGTTTTTAAGCAAGTAACCGCTTTGTTTTAACATAATTAATATTCCTGTCTTTCAAGTATTCAATAACAAAATCAAAACAGCCCTTATTTTTCCCAACTAGTTCGAGAGGAAAAATACCTTTTTCGGTAAATAATCCTTTGATCACTAAATCAAGGCATGCAGTAGCAGTAAATCCTGTAGTTCTGGCCATAGACGAAAGTCCGGTAATTCTATCATATTCATCATAAAGGTCATAAGCAACTTCTACTTTCTTTTTATCCTTTGTGCCTTGCAAAATAATTCTCATAACAGTAAACTCTTCTTCGTCAGGAGATAGCTTCCAGTTACTAATAAGAATCTTACTAGTAAAGTCAATTGGTCTAATAGCAGTATTATTTATAGCAATTGGGGTTTTATCAAAAAAACCGGCTTTTTCCAATGCCTGAACCAAATCTATGTGACCAGGATGTCTGAGCGTTTTTTCCTTCATAGAAGGAATATCCGGCAAATTGTCGAGCAATGACCTTAATCCATCAGTTAAAAAAGCCTGAAGGGTACCAACCTTTTCAAACTCCATCATTTCAGTGTCGCTCATGGCTGGTTTAACTACAATACTTCCATTTTCTCTATATCTTGCAGGTCTGGTATACTCTTCAATAACATCAATAGGTGAAAATGGTGCTTTATAATAAAAAGGATAAGTCTTAACTTTTGGCAAACCTCCAACAACATATTCAAAAAACTCAATATCCATAATTTCATTATAATAACCGGCAATAAGATTAGGCATACCCGGGGCAACGCCACAATCTGCAATTGCAGTAACACCCTTGCTTATAGCCAGCTTATTGAGCTCCATAAAATCTTCAGGCATAAATGAAATATCAACAACATCTTTACCTTCTCCAATAATACATTCAAGAGTCTTATATCCCATAAAGCCGGGTACTGCTGACACAATAAAGTCAAAATCTTTAATGATTTTCATCAATGCTTCATTATTATCTAAATCCGCATTAATAGTTTTTATTGGAAAATGTTCTGAAATAAAATCAAGAGCCTTTTGATCAATGTCGGCTGAAGTAACTTTGTAACTTTTACAAAGGTCAATAGCTATTGCCTTTCCAACCATTCCGGCACCAAGAACAAGAATTTTCTTCATATATTTTACATTTAGAGGTTACTTCGAAATCACAACTTATTAATTGCCGAATTTAAGAAATTTGTTTTCAATGCGAGCGTTTTTTTTAATAAATTTTCCTCAAAAAATTTTTTCATTTGCAGGTAGTAATTCATTGATTTAACAAGATGATAAAAAGATTTCAAATTACAACTGAATTTGGTTATTTTTGTGGACACATAAGCCCGTTCTCATCTATAAGAAAAATTACAGAATGTTGAATCAACAGAATGTTAATGCTTTTAATTACAGAAAAAGAATAATTATTGCAATATTTATAATTATAGCAATAATTTATCTCGGACGTTTATTTCAGATTCAAGTTCTGGATCATAGTTATAAAGCATCTGCAAGTAGTAATATTACCCGACATATTACAAACTATCCTGCAAGAGGATTAATTTATGACAGGAATAAAGAGCTTATAGTATATAATGAACCATACTACGACTTAATGGTAGTCCCGGGTCAAATAAAAAACATTGACACAACAGAGTTTTGCAGTTACTTAGGAATTGATAATAAAACCTTTAAAACCAGAGTACTGAAAGCCAGAGAGTTTGCCATTCATCTACCTTCAGTGTTCGAAAAGCAAATTCCAAATGAAGAGTATGCAATATTAAAAGAAAAGCTGTATAAATTTCCCGGATTTTTTGTTCAGCCTAGAACTTTAAGGAGATATTCAAAGCCAATGGCTGCCCATATATTCGGCTATGTTGCAGAAGTAGGGCCCGAAATTACCAAAAACGACCCTTATTATAAACCCAGAGATTACATAGGAATAAGTGGCATCGAAAAATCATACGAAGAAGTATTAAGAGGTCAGAAAGGTGTAAATATCATTTTGGTAGATGCGATGGGAAGAGATATGGGGTCGTTTCAAAATGGGAAATATGACGAACCGGCGGTAAGCGGAACTGACATTTTCCTTACCCTCGACGCTAAGCTTCAGGAGTATGGAGAAAAACTAATGCAAAACAAAAGAGGCAGTATTGTTGCCATTGAACCTTCTACAGGCGAAATACTTGCCTTGGTTACATCTCCTTCTTACGATCCAAACTTGCTTGTTGGAAAATCCAGAGCTTCAAATTTTAAAGATTTACAAAATGACACCTTGAGACCTCTTTTCAACAGAGCATTAATGGCTCAGTACCCTCCCGGATCTGCATTTAAAATCGTTAATACTTTAATTGGAATGCAGGAAGGTATTGTCACTGCAAATTCAAGATATTCTTGTCCGGGATTTTACAGGTCAGGGAATATAACTGTTCAATGTCGAAATCATCCAAGCCCTGTTGACCAAATAACGAGCATTCAGTATAGTTGCAACACAGCATCAAGTATAATATTTCGCAATACACTTGATAATACAAAGTTTACCTCAATGCAACAAGCATTCAATAATTGGCGAAATCATGTTTTAAGCTTCGGTTTTGGAAGAATATTCAACAATGATTTGCCTTATGAATTACCCGGGCTTGTTGCATCTTCCGATTACTACGACAGAATATATGGAACAAGAGGCTGGAGGTCTTTAACAATAATTAGCTTGGGAATTGGGCAAGGGGAACTTGGCACTACACCCTTGCAACTCGCCAATCTTGCAGTCACAGTAGCAAACAAAGGTTATTTCTATACGCCGCATATAGTTAAAGCAATTGAAAACATAGATAGCATTAATCCGAAATATACGCAGAAACACATAACTTCCATTGACTCTATTCACTTCGCAACAATGACTAATGCAATGTGGCAAGTAACTTTGGGGGGTACAGCAAGATTTGCCAGGATTGAAGGCATAGAAATAGCCGGAAAAACAGGCACAGTGCAAAATCCACATGGCGAAAACCATTCTGTTTTTATTGCTTTTGCCCCTGTAGAAAACCCCAAAATTGCAATTTCCGTAGTTGTCGAAAACGCAGGCTATGGCTCGACTTGGGCTGCACCAATTGCAAGTCTAATGATTGAGCAATATTTAACAGGTGAAATAAAACGAAGTTGGTATGAAAAACGTATTTTAGATGCATATTTTTTAAAACCATATCCGGAGGAAAAACAATAATGAAACAAGGCTTTTTTCAGGATTTCAGAAATATCGACAAAATAACAGTTTTGATTTTTGTCATTATGCTGTTTTTTGGATGGCTGAATATATATGCCGCCGGGTACAAAGAAACTCACAGTAGCATATTCGACATTTCTCAAAATTATGGAAAACAATTTGTTTGGATATTAATAGCATTTGTTTTAGGGTTTATGGTTATGCTTACTGACATCAAATTTTTTATTGCATTCGCCTACCCCATTTTTATTGCTATTATGCTTTTATTAATTTCCGTATTATTGTTTGGTACAGAAATAAATTCTTCAAAATCTTGGTTCCAGATTGGAGGTTTTAATATACAACCGTCAGAATTCGCTAAATTTGCTACTGCCTTAGCTTTGGGAAAGTTTATAAGCAGCAACAAAAGCAAAATATTAACCTTACAAACCAGAATAAAAGCCTACTCGATTATATTCATTCCATTCGCAATGATTTTGCTGCAAAATGATGCGGGAACTGCACTAGTTTTTGGAGCATTTATTTTCATGTTATACAGAGAAGGTTATGTTTCAGGACTTTTACTCTCTTTTGCCGTTGCCGCCGCTTTTTTATTCGTACTCACTCTTGTAATGAACGAGTTTATTATTATTGGAATTATTTCAATTATTGCACTTGTTACCGCATATGTTTTAAGAAAAAAAAGAAAAGAAATCTTTCTCGTATTAGGCTTATTTATTTTAATGTCTGCTTATGTTTATTCTGTTGACTATGCATTTGAAAAATTCCTACAACCACATCAAAAAAACAGAATTGAAGTACTTATCGACTCCAATGTTGACCCATTGGGAGCAGGTTACAATCTAAATCAATCAAAAATTGCAATTGGTTCTGGAGGATTATGGGGAAAAGGATTCTTAAAAGGAACGCAAACAAAATTTGATTTTGTACCCGAGCAAAGTACAGATTTTATTTTTTGTACCATTGGAGAAGAATGGGGATGGGCGGGAAGCTTTGTCATTATTTCACTTTACTTATTATTACTAGTACGTATTGTAATAATTGCTGAAAGACAAAGAGCTCTTTTTAGTCGAATATTTGGATACTGTATAGCAGGCATGCTTTTTTTTCATTTCGCTATAAACATTGGAATGACAATTGGCTTAGTCCCTGTTATAGGAATACCTTTACCCTTTTTCAGCTACGGCGGTTCTTCGTTATTGGCTTTTACTGTTATGATTTTTGTTTTTTTAAAACTAGATGCAAAAAAACTTGACTTACTCTAAATAAATAAGTTTTAAATTCAAGCTCATTATTATGACTATAGCTTTTTACGGAAGACAGTTTGCAAATGAATATTTAAAAAATATTCAGGATATGGCAACAGACTTAGAAGTAATTACTGATAAATTTCTTATTCATGAGAAGCTTTATAGTTTTTTAATCGAAAATATAAAGTTTAACAAACCTGTTGAGATGTTCTCCTCGCACAACGACCTTAACAAAGATCTTTTTTGTTTAATAAGTATCGGAGGAGATGGAACTTTACTCGACACTCTAAGTTTAATAAGAGATTCCGGCATCCCAGTACTTGGGATTAACACCGGAAGACTTGGTTTTCTATCTGCAGTTTCAGCCCTTGATGTTAGCCAAGCTACAGCCTGCTTGATTAATAGAAAATTTCGCATCGACTCAAGGGCTCTTATTCATGTAAATTCGCCAAAAGAAATTTTTGATGGTTTTGCTTACGCGCTGAACGAGCTTACAATAATGAAAAGAGACACGTCCAGCATGATAACTATTAGAGTTTCAATCAATGACAAGCACCTTAACACTTACTGGGCGGATGGGATAATTGTTGCTACACCAACAGGGAGTACAGGATATTCATTAAGCTGCGGTGGACCTATAATTTCACCTGAATCTCAAAATTTCATTATTACTCCTATCGCTTCACACAATCTGACCGTAAGACCAATAGTAACAACAGATAACACAACAATAAAACTTAATATTGAAGGCAGAAACAAAGACTATCTTTTAGTTTTAGACTCTAGATCAATTGCTTTAAATGAATCCTTCACTTTTGAAGTTAAAAAAGCTGATTTTACTTTTAATCTAATTTACCCCGAATCTACAGATTTTTATCAGACTATTAGAAATAAACTTACCTGGGGATTAGACAAAAGGAATTAGTCTAAAAAAAATTTATCCGATTAAAAAAAAATATTTACATTTGCGAGATATAATGGAAATTGTAAAATTTCAATAATACATTAGCAATTAATAATCTTCAGATTATGAAATTTATCCGCTTTAGCCTTTTGTTGATATTCATTCTTTCTATAAATGATGCTTATTCGCAGTCATGGAAAAGAGAACGCGATCACATTGTTCTGGGTCTTGGAGGCACAGGATTTATGGGAGACCTAGGGGGCTCTACAAAGGAAGGTTCCCAGTACATGAGAGATTATAATTTCTCCGCTATGAGACCTGTAGGATTGCTTGGATACAGATACTTTTTCATTCAAGATGCAGCTGTAAGAGGGCATTTAGCATTCGGATACGTATCAGGAGATGACAGCCATATTAAACTAGATGGACCGGCAAGCTCTGATGACGTTATTGCAGCACATTACAGATTAAACAGAAACCTCAACTTCAGATCTCCAATAATAGAATTAGGAGTACAAGCAGAATATTACTTCCTTAGAGCATACCAAATGGGGGCAAGATATAGAAGGGTAACTAGAGCAAGAGGTTGGTTCGGATATAACTTTTCAGCTTATGCTTTTTTGGGTATTAATGGATTTTATTTTAACCCTCAGGGCAAATTCGAAAGTGCTAATTACCAAGGATCAATTGCAGCAGAAGATCTTCCAAGTGATGGATGGTATAGTTTAAGACCATTAAAAACCGAAGGTCAAGAATTCTTCTCAACAAGATCTCAATATTCCCCTGTTTCAATAAGTGTACCATTTGGATTAGGAGCAATATTTGTAATTAACAGACAGCTTTCTGTTGGCCTTGAATATGGATTTAGAACAACATGGACTGATTACATAGACGATGTTAGTCGAACTTACGTCGACCCTGCTATTTATTCTGAAATGTATGCCGGAGACCCTCAAAAAATAGCACTCGCTGAATACTTCTCAAATCCCACAATTGGTATTCTTGGAGACAACGCAACATACCCCGGACAACAGAGAGGCAATCCTCATAATACGGATGCCTACATGTTTACTTTAATTACTGTTTATTATAATGTTCCTCAGCGACGCGGACCCGGATTACCAAGATTCTAATGATTTTAAAATCTTTTAAAAAATATATTACATAATATGCCGTTATTAAAAAACTTCCTGACTTTCGGGAAGTTTTTTCAATTTATAATAACGTATCAAAACAAAATAAACAATAAATCTCAGCATAAATAAATGAATATTTGGCATTGTAATAGAATTGTTACACTTTTCATAATACTAACCTCTCTTTCAGCACAAAGCCAGAAAAATGAATTTGGAATAACTGCAGGTGGAACATATTATATGGGAGACCTTAACCCTAATATGCATTTTGCTATGTCTAGAATTGGTGGAGGTGCTATATACCGAAGAAATATAAATGAACACTTCGCTATACGCCTAAATGGGCTATATGGAAGCGTGCAGGCAAATGATGCTGTGATAGGATATAATACCGAAAGAAATTTGAATTTCAGATCTTCAATAATTGAAATTTCAGCGCAAACCGAAATTAATTTCTTGCCATTCATAAACGGGGGAAAAGATAATCCCAATAGCTTTTATCTACTTGCTGGCGCCGGGGCATTCAGATTTAACCCAAAAGCTGATGTTAACGGACAATGGATTGAATTAAGACCACTAGGGACTGAAGGCCAAGGCTCAGAGCTTTATCCAGATAGACAGGTTTATAGCAAATACTCATATGTGCTAATTTTTGGAGTGGGGATGAAGTTTGTAGTATCTGAAAGAATGTCTGTTGGAATTGAATGGGCTATGAGAAGAACAGGGACAGACTATCTTGATGACGTAAGCACTACATACACTGACCCTTCTATACTATCCGATGCAGGTAGTCTATTAGCAGATAGAAGCGAAAATAATTCAGCTACAATAGGATCATACAGAGGAAATCCTTACACAAAAGATTGGTATTCATTTGCAGGGCTTACAATAACATATAATATTAAAAATCCAAGCAACTTAAAATGCCCGGTTTATAATTAATTTTTAAGCAGAAAAGATGAATAAAGCAATAAACTTATTTTTAATAGAAATTACAATATTCTTAGCTTTCTTTGTTTCATTATATCAAACAAATTTAGAACTTTGTGCCTCCAATAAATAATTCTGTTTTACTATGGATCTGAGAAACCAAATTGACAAAAATAAATTACCAAAACATATTGCTATAATTATGGATGGCAATGGCAGATGGGCAAAGAAAATGGGTAAAGCAAGAGCATTTGGTCATGAGAATGGAGTTAAAGCAG
This sequence comes from uncultured Bacteroidales bacterium, assembly GCA_964601515.1. GTDB lineage: Bacteria > Bacteroidota > Bacteroidia > Bacteroidales > UBA7960 > PWND01. Next base: position 11,565 of record CAZRNU010000005.1, read on the forward strand.
TAAGGCAAACGGTAGAAGCTGCCGCAGAAATTGGCATTCAATATTTAACATTTTATGCATTTTCAACTGAAAACTGGGACAGACCGAAAGAAGAAGTTGATACATTAATGGAATTATTGGTACAGGCGATTCAAACACAAACTGACGACTTAAATAAAAATGGAGTTAGAATTCAAGCAATTGGAGATTTGGAAAGCCTTCCTTTAAAATGCCAACATGAACTTCAGGAAGCAATTAATCTTACTTCTGAAAACAAAAGACTTACAGCTATTATAGCAATAAGTTATAGCTCAAAATGGGAAATTGTTAATGCTGTAAAAAAAATAGCAAAAGATATTAGGAATGGAAAAGTTTCACCCGAAGATATTACAAATGAAGTATTTTCATCATATTTATGCACAAAAGACATTCCTGACCCTGATTTTTTAATCAGAACAAGTGGAGAGCAAAGAATTAGCAACTTTTTGTTATGGCAATTGGCATATGCAGAGTTTTATTTCACCCCTGTTTTATGGCCTGATTTTAGCAAAGATGAACTCTTTAAAGCAGTTATAGATTTCCAAAACAGAGAAAGAAGATTTGGTAAGACAAACATTCTATAACAACTAACTTAGTTTTTATATTAATTTTGGCAAGAATTTAGCAAAATATCACATGAATATTAAACAGTATATAATTGCATTATTTGCATTATTAGCGAGCTTTGGAGCATCTGCCCAAGTTCTTACAGGCGAACAAATCAAAGTAGATTATTCAAGTCCTATTGAATATGAAATTGGTGGAGTAACCGTAACAGGCGCAAATTTTATTGAACCTAGTATAATTATAATGGTCTCGGGATTAACTGTAGGCGATAAAATCCTTATACCGGGTGATGACATAAGTCAGGCAATTAAAAATTTATGGAAACAAGGACTTTTCCAAAATGTCACTATTTCTATTTCTTCTATACAAAATAACATTGTTTTTCTTGACATTGAGTTAGTGGAAAGGCCAAGATTATCAAGATTTGAATTTTTAGGAATAAGAAAATCTGAAAGAGAAAAGCTTGAAGAAACTTTAAGCCTTGTAAGAGGCGATGTTATTACAGAAAATCTTTTAGTAAGAGCTGAAAGCTCAATAAAAGACTTTCTGCATGAAAAAGGATATATGAAACCAACTATTGAGATAAAACAGACGCAGGATTCTCTTCGACTTAATAGCATGGTGCTTGAATTCAACATCGACAAGGGGCCAAGAACTCGTATCAAGAAAATTAATATTCACGGCAATGAAGAATTGTCAGACTGGAAGCTTAAATGGACAATGAAAAAAACTAGAGAAAGAAGTATTTGGTTTATTTTCTCTTCATCCAAATTTAAAAAAGATGAGTTTATTGCTGACAAAACAAAAATACTCGACAGATATAATAAAATTGGAAAACGAGATGCTGCAATAATAAAAGACTCAATCTATTTTGTTTCTGAGAAAAGAATTGCAATTGATCTTCACATTGAAGAAGGACCAACATATTTCCATAGAGATATAAAATGGATTGGAAACACTGTTTATACAGATGAGATGTTGTCAAGTGTTTTAAAAATTGAATCCGGAGATATTTACAATCAGGAAAAGCTTGAAAAGAGCTTATACATGAATATGGATGGGCTTGATGTAAGCTCACTATACCTTGACAATGGTTATTTATTTTTCAATATCGACCCTGTAGAAGTAAGAGTTGAAAACGATAGTATAGACCTGGAGATTAGGATTTACGAAGGCAAGCAAGCTACTGTTAAAAGAGTTACCGTTAGTGGCAATTCCAAAACTAATGATCATGTAATAATGCGTGAAATAAGAACTCGACCTGGGCAATTATTCAGCAGAAATGACATCATAAGAAGCCAAAGAGACTTACTTCAACTTGGGTATTTTGATCAGGAAAAGCTTAATGTTATCCCAAAACCAAACCCTGCTGATGGAACTGTTGATATTGAATATGTTGTTGAGGAAACATCATCTGACCAGATTGAACTATCTGGTGGTTGGGGTGCAAATCGTATAATTGGAACACTAGGGCTATCTTTTAATAACTTCTCAACTAGAGAATTCTTAAAAAAGGATGCATGGAGACCACTCCCGGGAGGCGATGGACAAAGACTTACATTAAGAGCTCAAACCTATGGAAGAGGATATATAAGCTACTCTATGTCTTTTGTTGAGCCATGGCTTGGCGGCAAAAAACCTAACTCTTTCAGCGTGTCTGTTTATCAAACGACCCATAGGAAAGACTACGCATCAAGCCATCCTGATTATGGTTATTATTCTATTCTCGGATCTTCTATCGGCTTAGCAAAAAGACTTCAAATTCCAGATGACTATTTCTTCCTGCAGCAGTTTTTGTCATATCAATATTACGACATATTCAATCCTCCTTTAATGTTTATATTCAATAAGGGCAATTCAAATAACTTAAGCTACAAAGGAGTTTTTGGAAGAAATTCAGTTGATGCAATTCTGTATCCGAGATCAGGCTCAGAAATCTCTCTATCATTGCAATTAACTCCACCTTATTCTGCATTCTCCGACAAAGATTACTCAAATGCCACTGACCAAGAAAAGTACAAATGGCTGGAATACCACAAATGGGGTTTTAAATCAAATTGGTATACTGCTTTGGCAGGAAATTTGGTATTATCTACAAGAACGCGTTTCGGATATCTTGGTTACTATAACCGCGATATAGGAATTTCACCATTCGAGAGATATTATGTGGGAGGTGATGCACTATCAGGTTGGGAAATTGACGGTAGAGAAGTTATATCTCTAAGAGGTTATGGCAATTACTCTCTAACACCAAAAGATGCCAATAATAATTATATCGGAGGTAATATCTACAGCAAATACACCGCTGAATTGAGATATCCGGTCACGTTAAACCCAATGGCAACTATATACGTTCTTGGATTTGTTGAAGCAGGTAATGCATGGTCAGGGTTTAATAATTTTAACCCCTTCGATGTTAAACGCTCAGCCGGAATAGGCGTAAGAGTATTTTTACCTATGTTTGGATTGTTGGGGCTTGACTGGGGTTATGGTTTTGATGCTATTCCCGGCAGGCCAAATGATAGCGGAAGTAATTTCCATTTCTCTATTGGACACTCTATTGATTAAACAAATTCAAATTGTTATTACGTTCTTTGAATCATTACAATGGAATTATTTTTGAAATAATAAGAGTATTTTATAACTAAAACATACTACTATGAAAAAGATATTATTGTCCACATTACTAATTGGACTGTTTGCTTTTACAACCTTTGCGCAAAGATTTGCATATATTGACACGGATTATATAATGGAAAATATTCCGGAATATAAAGCTGCTCAAAGACAAATTGAAGAACTTTCAATTCAATGGCAAAAAGAGGTTGAAGAAAAATTTTCAGCAATTGATAAAATGTATAAAGATTATCAGGCTGAAGCTGTATTGTTACCTGATGATGTTAAAAGGCAAAGAGAAAGCCAAATCATTGAAGCGGAAAGAGTAGCCAAAGCTTTACAAATGCAGAGATTTGGCCGCGAAGGAGACCTGTTTAAAAAGAGAGAAGAGCTTATTAAACCTATTCAGGATAAAATTTACGAAGCTGTTCAGGAAGTTGCTACCAAAGGGACTTATGCAATTATTTTTGACAAATCAAGCGGAGCAACTATGATATTCACAGATGTTCGTTTTGACTTAAGTGATGAAGTACTCCAGAAAATGGGCTACAGGAAATAAAAAAAGAAGGGTGCCTAAAGCACCCTTCTTTTTTTAATCTTATTTCGAAAAAATATCTTTCTCCTTTAATTCTACAAATTTCCCAAAAGACTTTAAGCTTTCAACATCTATCGACTTGGCATCTCCAACCACACAAACAACATAAGGTTTGTTTTTAAATGTACTTTCATAAAAACTATAGAGATCGTCAAAAGTCATAGATTCATATTGGCTAAGCTTCATTTTATTGGGGTCGTCTTCAAAACCTCTCAACTTCCATAATTTTGAACTAGCACTAATTCTTCTAAAATTAGGTCGTGAAGTTAAAACAGATTGCACCATCGACTGTTTCAAAATATCCATACGTTCAGTTTTCTGAGGCATATCTTTCAACAATCCTAGATAAATATTAATAGCATCAATTGTTTTATCAGACTGCGTACCGATAAATCCGATAAGGTCAGAGTTAAACCCTTTCTTCAAAGGAATGTTATAATAAGCCCCGGCAGAATAAGCCATAGATCTATATTCCCTTATTTCTTGCATAACTAACCCTGAAAAACCACCACCAAAATACTCATTAAACACTTCTATCAAATATTCTTGTTCTGGATTATATGCTTCACCATTAGCAATAATAAATATCTGACTCTGCAATGCATTCTTTTTATCAACAAAATATACTGTATTCTCCTCATATTTAATCATCTTTGGCTTATGTGGGGAATTTGCAGGCTTTGGGTTTTTAGCCAAATTTCCGAATGAATCAAATACTGATTGTACACGATTTGCAAATTCTAATGAAGCAGTGACGTGAATATCTAGAGGATAATCATATACTGCTTTGAAATTATCAGTAAGGTCGGAGGCTTTAAGTTTTTTAATTTCTTTGAGCGACAACCGATCAATATAATCAGACTTCTCACCTTTCCTGACAAATTCGAGCAGTGCATTTCCAACTCCTGAGGGGTCGGCATTTTCTAACTTTCTACCTGCGCTTTCCTGGTTATGTAAAACCTTTATTCTGTTCTGTTCAATAACCGGATCATTTAATAAATCCAATATCAGCTTAACTGATTCTTGTAAATAATCTTCCAATCCGGAAATTTGAATATTAACATAGTTTTCATCTGAACTAATGCTGTATGTACAACCTAATAATTGAAGTTTTTCTTTAATTTCGTTCATACTCATATTTGAAGTACCAGCCATATTCATCATTTGCGAAGAATATTTTAAATTTGGCATTTCTTCTTCTCCGACAAAAAATCTCATATGAACCGAAAATATTTTATTTAGAGGATTTTCGTTAAAATATAATGTCGTATGATTATTTATTTGATAAGTTTTAAAATCATTATTTATGTCAACAAATCTGAATACAGGATCTCCGGACTGAATTTCTTCGAATGATTTTGCAAAAGCTGATTTTTCGCCTTGAAGCGACTGAATAGGGTCGTATCCGGGTTTTTCCAGTTTTTCTTTCTTTGGGAATCCCATTTTTGAATGCATAACCAAATAGTTGGGTCCAAAATATTTATTTGCAACTCTTATTACATCATCCTTTGTAACTTTCTGTATTTCTTCATTGTAACGAAATGCATCATTTGGATCAATCCCTTGTGAAAAAGCTAATGCAATATAAATACCTCTACTGTAAGAATCCTCAATCTGAGAGTAGTAGTCTTTTATCTTACTATTCTTAATCCCTTGAAACAAATCATCCTCAAATTGACCCTTACCAATTTTATAAACTTCATCTATTACAATTTTTTCAGCCTTTTTGAGTGATTGCCCAATAATTTTTGGAACAAATAAAATAATTGTTTGGCCATAATCATTATTTGCCATTAGAGGGAAAGACATTGCTGCCATTAATTTTCCATCGAGCGTAAGTTTATCAAGAAGACCTGTAGAAGAGCTATTTGATAAAAGCCCCATAGCTACTTCCATAGCAGGTCTGTCAGTATCTGTAGCAGTTAGATTTCGAAATCCGATTAAGCCAACTTTGACAGGTGTTAATCTGGCATTGATTAGTTCTCTGCCATTAAATTCAGCTTCAGGATATAATGGGAACTCAGGAACCTCTCCGGAACGCAATTGACCAAATTTCTTTTCAACAATCGGCATTACATTCTCAGCTTTGATATCACCTGATAAAACCAATGCCATGTTGTTTGCGACATAATAAGTGTTGTAAAAATCATACATCTTATTTAGAGATGGATTCTTAAGATGTTCTATTGAGCCAAGAATTGTTTGTTGCCCATAAGGATGATTTTTGTAAAAATTGCTATTAAACATTTCTATTAGTGCTGTCCCAAAATTGTCGTTGTACATATTTTTCTCCTCATACACTACTTCAAGCTCAGCCTGGAATGCTCTAAAAACAGGCTCCATAAACCTATGGCTATATATTTCAGCCCATGGCTCAAATTGATTTGCAGGAAATGAGTTGAAATAAAATGTAACCTCCTCACTTGTAAAAGCATTGATTTTATCTGACCCTATGCTTCTGAGCAAATTATCCATCTCATTGAGAATAGCAAATTCACCTGCCTTCAAAGAATTTTCATTAATTTCTTTTTGTATAGTTTTTCTCTCTTCTTCATTTGTGGTTTGACCTAGTTGCTCATATAATTCATAGATTTTTTTAAGAAAAACATTTTCCTGCTCAAAATCTATTGTCCCCATTTGAGTAGTTCCTTTAAACAACATATGCTCAAGATAGTGGGCAATACCGGTATGATCGGCTGGGTCATTTTTGCCACCGGCTTTTATAATAACACCTCCCATTACTTCTGTTTGAGTTGGGTCTTCATTTATGAAAACTGTAAATCCATTTTCAAGAACAAACTTTTGGACTTTTAGAAAATCATTCTCAGTATTTGCATTTAAATTAATGCTTAGAGATAAGACACTTATAATTACGCTTAAAAGTGAAATAATTTTTTTCATATTACTACTCATGATTTGAATTTTAAAGTTTATTTTAATTTGTCTCAAAATTACTTAAATACAAAGGGTTAATATATTAAAAAACGCTAATTAAAAAGTTATTTTCCCAGAAGCTTCTTTATTTCATTAAGTTTCATTAAAGCTTCAACAGGTGTAAGGGTGTTAATGTCGGTTGATAGAATATCATGTTTAATTTGAAGCAAGAGAGGATCATCCAATTGAATAAAACTTAATTGATAATCATTTCCGGATTTATCCTTTTTACTGTATGATTTTCCTGAATATTCAGGAGCTTTGTCTGAGCCATGACTTTTTTCGAGCATTTTTAATATTGAATTTGCTCTATCAATTACTACGGAAGGCATCCCGGCCATTTTTGCAACATGGATTCCAAATGAATGTTCGCTTCCACCCGGCGTCATCTTTCTTAGAAAGATTATTTTATTCTGAATTTCTTTAACTGCAACATTGTAGTTCTTAATTCTTGGAAAAGAGGTTGACATCTGGTTTAATTCATGATAATGTGTTGCAAAAAGCGTTTTTGCCTTGAATAAAGGATGTTCGTGGAGGAATTCTGCAATAGACCATGCAATGCTTATTCCATCGTATGTGCTTGTTCCTCTTCCTATTTCATCAAGTAGAATTAAACTACGATTAGATATATTATTTAAAATACTTGCTGTTTCGTTCATCTCTACCATGAAAGTTGACTCTCCGGAAGAAATATTATCTGAAGCCCCAACCCTTGTAAATATCTTATCAACAAGCCCAATTGAAGCTGCTTTTGCCGGAATAAAGCTTCCCATTTGAGCCATCAGTACAATTAACGCAGTTTGCCTAAGCAAAGCAGATTTCCCTGACATATTTGGTCCTGTAATCATTATTATTTGTTGAGTATCATGGTCTAGATAAATATCATTGGGAACATATTCTTCTCCGGGTGGGAGGTTTTGTTCGATTACAGGATGTCTACCTTGTTTTATATCAATTTTATATGAGTCATTTATTATCGGGCGGCAATAGTTATATTGTTTGGCAACATTTGCAAAACATAATAAACAATCTAGCTGCCCAATTATTTGAGCATTAAGCTGAATAGGTTCAATATATTCAGAAATTGCAATCACAAGTTCTCTATATAAGCTTTCCTCAAGAACCTGTATCTTTTCTTCAGCTCCTAATATCTTTTCTTCATAAATTTTCAGTTCCTCTGTTATGTATCTCTCTGCATTAACAAGTGTTTGCTTTCTCTCCCATTCCTGTGGCACTTTATCTTTATGGGTTTTTGTAACCTCGATATAATATCCGAAAACATTGTTATAGGAAATTTTAAGGCTTGAAATACCTGTTCTTTCACTCTCTCTTTTTTGAATTTCCAACAAAAAATCTTTTCCTGAATACGCAATTTTTCGAAGCTCATCAAGTTCGTTTGAAACACCTTCAGCGATTACATTACCTTTTGTAATAAGAGCTGAAGGCTCTGACTTAATAGTTTTCTCGATACGTTCGCGTATATGATCGCAAGGGTTAAGTTGATCTGCAAATTTTTTCAGTATTTCTACTCCTGAAGAAGAACATATAGCTTTTATAGGCCTTATTGCAGATAGCGCTTTTGCTGCTTGCAATACTTCCCGTGGATTAATTTTCCCGACGGCAACTTTTGAGATAATCCTTTCTAAGTCTCCTATCTGATTGATATTTTTTGCAAGCGTATCAGCTACTTCTCTTTTTGCCATGAGTGTGTCAACTACATCATAGCGTTCATTTATAATAGACCTTTCTTTTAGAGGCAAAACAATCCAGCGTTTTAGCAATCTACTTCCCATTGGAGAAATTGTATGATCTAAAACATCTAACAATGTAGTTGCATTTTCATTATATGAATAAATAAGCTCAAGATTGCGAATTGTAAATTTATCAAGCCAAACGTACTTAGACTCATCTATTCTGGAAAGCCTGGTTATGTGTTGGAGCTGGTCGTGACGTGTTTCAGACAAATAGTGCATTACTGATCCGGCAGCAACAATTCCACTATCCATTTCGTGCACTCCAAACCCCTTGTAAGAGACAGTTCCAAAGTGCTTCAATAATAAATCGTCTGCAAACTCTCTTGTAAAAGCCCAATCTTCCTGAGTTGTAATGAAGTATTTTCCAGGAAACTCATCTTTAAATGTTTTGAGTTTGCTTTTTTGAACAATAACTTCACTTGGCCTAAAGCTTTGCAGAAGCTTATCGATATACTCATATCCACCAACGTCAATAAGAAATTCCCCGGTAGAAACATCCAGGAATGTGATGCCTGAGTTTTTCCCATCCAAATGAATGCTAGCTAAAAAATTATTTTCTTTATGATTAAGCACCTTATCACTAAATGCAATACCCGGAGTCACTAGCTCTGTAACTCCCCTTTTGACTATCGTCTTTGTTAATTTAGGGTCCTCAAGCTGATCGCAGATTGCAACTTTTTGGCCGGCTTTAACAAGCTTAGGCAAATATGTATCTAAGGAATGATGGGGAAACCCTGCAAGCTCTACATAAGAAGCAGCACCATTTGCACGTCTTGTAAGCACAATCCCTAGAATTTCTGCCGTTTTAATTGCATCTTCTCCGAAAGTCTCATAAAAGTCTCCCACTCTAAACAATAGTAAAGCACCGGGATATTTCCCTTTTATACTAAAGTATTGCTTCATTAAAGGAGTTTCAGCAGGCTTGGAGGATTTTGTCATTACAAAAATTTTTGAACGACAAATATAAATAAATCGTAGCGATTAATTTTTCACAATCTTAAATGTTTTGATTTCTTTATTTTCATCAAAAATTTTAAGAAAATATGTTGACGAAGGGAGGCTAATCATGTTTATTCTTGTTTCCAAAATATCTATCGACTTTACTTCAACTGTACGTCCATTAAAGTCATAGAGTTTATAACTCAGATTTTCACTATTATAATTAATAATTTTGAGGGTAAGTATTCCGGATGTAGGATTTGGGTATGCCTCAAAAATAAGGCTAATATCAGCAGCTTCGTCGATACCAACTATCACAAAAATTTCAAAAGGCTGTTGTACTCCTTGCGTTATTGATCCATCTTCACTATCAATAGAAGTATAACCAACTTGCCCAACAGTATAGCTTACTGAACCTCCACTGCCTGTTCCATCACCCCCTGAGGTAGAAATTACATCTTGAGAAAATAAAACACTCATTGCAAACAAATACAAAGTAGTAGTAAAGAATAATCTTACAAAAATTATCATAGCTAAGTTGTTTTTTGGTTTTAAAAATCATGTAAATATTTTCGAATGATAAAGTTAATCTATTTAGGATTAGATGCTAAAAAAAAATATAAATATTTTAAACAAATAAAAATCAGCAACTATCAACCCCTATTAGCTTATAGCGATTTGATTATTCTATTAAAAAAAACTTAAATATTTTTTGCACATTTAAAACTTGTTTAACCAACTTAAAGATTTAATTTTGTGCAAAATTCTAACATAAAATTTCAAAAATAAGTACTAATATATTTAAATTCAAATTGTTATGCAAAAAAATCGAAAGAATGTAATTATTATCGGTGCAGCCGGTAGAGATTTTCACAACTTCAACACTTATTACAGGAATAATGAAAACTACAATGTTGTAGCATTCACAGCTGCTCAGATTCCTGATATTGATGGTCGTAAATACCCTGCTGAGCTTGCAGGAAGCCTTTACCCACAGGGTATTCCAATTTTCGCTCAAGATGAGCTTGTAAAGCTTATAAAGGAAAAAGATGTTGATATCTGTGCATTCTCATATAGTGATGTTTCTTACCAACAAGTAATGGCAGTAGGATCTATTGTTAATGCTGCAGGCTCTGACTTCCTTTTGATTGGGCCAAAAGAAACGATGATAAAAAGCACTAAACCGGTAATTGCTGTTGGCGCAGTTCGTACAGGTTGCGGAAAAAGCCAGACTTCAAGAAGAGTAATTGAAGTTCTTATGGAGCTAGGACTAAAAGTTGTTGCGGTACGTCATCCAATGCCATATGGTGATTTAGTAGCACAAAAAGTTCAACGTTTTGCAACAATTGAAGACTTGAAAAAACACAAGTGTACAATTGAAGAAATGGAAGAATATGAGCCACACGTTAGCCGCGGCAACGTTATTTATGCAGGCGTTGATTATGAGGCTATTCTTCGCGAAGCAGAAAAGGAAGCTGATATTATTCTTTGGGATGGTGGAAACAACGATTTCCCATTCTATAAGCCTGACCTAATGATTACTGTAGTAGACCCACACAGACCTGGACATGAATTAAATTACTATCCCGGAGAAACTACTCTTCGTTTAGCTGACATTGTTGTTATTAATAAGATTGACAGCTCAAGCCCTGAAAACATTCAGATAGTTCGCGATAATATTGCACTTGTAGCTCCAAATGCAAAAGTAGTTGATGGTGCATCTCCGTTAACAGTTGACAAGCCTGAGTTAATTAAAGGCAAAAGAGTACTTGTTGTTGAAGATGGCCCGACACTAACTCACGGACATATGAAAATTGGAGCAGGTACTGTAGCTGCAAGAAAATATGGAGCAGCTGAACTTGTTGACCCAAGACCATTTGTTGTTGGAAAGCTTGCTGAAACATTCAAAATATATCCTGAAATTGGAACATTACTACCAGCTATGGGATATGGCGACCAGCAAATTGCTGACCTTGAAGCAACTATTAACAAAACGGATTGCGATACAGTTGTTATTGCAACACCAATTGATTTATCAAGAATTGTAAACATCAAAAAGCCAACAGCAAAAGTTGACTATGAATTGCAGGAGATTGGAACTCCAAACTTATGCACACTGATTTGCGATTTCTTAAAAGACAAGAACATTGCAAAAGTAAAAACTTGCAGTTGTTGTTAATATTTTAAAGGGGCTTAAGCCCCTTTTTTTTTGCCTATTAATTATATTTGTCATGTAAAACAAAACTAAAATCAATGAAAAACAAAAGCCTTGTTTCTATTAATGATTATAGCAAAGAAGAACAGTTAAGAATTCTTGAGTTGGCAAGAGAATTTGAAAAAAAACCTGTGCAAACAATTATGCAGGATTATGTTGTTGCTTCTTTGTTTTTTGAACCCTCAACACGCACCAGATTAAGTTTCGAGAGTGCAGTAAACCGCCTTGGTGGAAAAGTTATAGGTTTTTCCGAAGCCGCTAACACAAGCGTTAAGAAAGGTGAATCTTTAAGAGATACTATTCTTACAATTGCTAATTATTCCGACTTAATAGTAATGCGTAATCCGGTTGAGGGCAGTGCAAGATTTGCTGCAGAGATTTCATCTGTTCCTGTCATAAATGCCGGTGATGGGGCAAATCAGCATCCAACACAAACATTGTTAGACTTATACAGCATAGTTAAAACTCAAGGCACACTTGACAATTTACATGTTGCATTTGTTGGAGATTTAAAATACGGAAGAACTGTGCATTCATTGGTAATTGCTCTTTGCAATTACAACACAACATTCCATCTTGTCTCTCCAACAGAACTTAAGCTTCCCAGTTCGGTAAAAATGCATATAAAAGAAAAAAATCTTACCTATCATCAATACACAGAGGTTGAAGAAGCAATCCCTCATGCAGATATATTATACATGACAAGGATACAAAAGGAAAGATTTAGTGACCCACTTGAATATGAAAGAATTAAAAATTCATACATTTTAAGTAATAATATGCTAAACAACACTAAAGAAAATCTTAAAGTTATGCATCCTCTACCAAGGGTAAACGAAATCAATATTAATGTTGACTCCAACCCCAAAGCTTACTATTTCGAGCAGGCACTTAATGGAGTTTATGTTCGACAGGCTCTTATGGCTTCAATATTAGGATTACGTTAATTTTTCTTTATCAAATAAGCTAAATCAAAAACAATGAACGAAAACATAAAACAGCTAAAAGTTTCAGCGATAGAAAACGGGACAGTAATTGACCACATTCCTGCAGGAGCTGTATTCCAAGTAATCAGAATTCTTAAATTAGATAAGTTTGATGATATGGTTCTTTTTGGAACAAATCTGGAAAGCAAAAAATATGGCACAAAGGGAATAATTAAAGTAAGCAATAAATATTTCTCTCCCGAAGATATTAATAAAATTGCACTTGTTGCTCCTCATGCATCAATAATTGAAATTAGTGATTATGGAGTAACTGCTAAGAAAATTGTAGAGATTCCTGATAAGGTAACTAGTATAGTAAAATGTTTCAATCCAAATTGCGTCACAAATCACGAACAGCTTTCAACCAAATTTGATGTTGTTGACAAAGACGAAATAAGGCTTAAATGTAATTACTGTGAAAAAATCACAGTGAAAAATAACATGGAATTCAGGTAGAAAACTATTTGAGTTTCTTTGCTAGAGCTTCAACTTCCGTAGCGGGAGGTGAATTTTGATAGAGTATTTTATAAACTGCTTCTGCAATTGGCATATTGACTTTAAAAGTTTTATTTAGTTCATAAATGCATTTTGCAGCAAAATAGCCTTCCGCCACCATTTGCATCTCCATTTGAGTAGCTTTTACACTATATCCTTTCCCTATCATCGCCCCAAACATTCTATTTCTGCTATATTGACTATATGCAGTAACTAGAAGGTCACCCAAATAAACAGAATTATTAATATCTCTTTCAAATGGGTGAACATTATCAATAAAATCTCTAATTTCCTTAATTGCATTACTTATTAAAACAGCTTGGAAATTATCGCCATACCCGAGGCTATGACAAATTCCACTAGCAATTGCCATAATATTTTTCAGCACCGGAGCATACTCTGTTCCATAAATATCATGCGAAACAGATGTATAAATATATCTGCTAGACAATAATCTGGAAATAACTTCTGCGGCATCTTTATTTTCAGTTGAAACTGTAAGGTAAGTTAGTCTTTCTTTTGCAACTTCTTCGGCATGACTAGGTCCGGATACAATGACAAAACTATCTATATCAAAACCAAAATGCTTTTTAAAATAGTCTGCAATTACTGCATTATATTCAGGGACAATACCCTTAATTGCACTTACAACATATTTTTTTTTAAGCAAACTTGGGTTAATATGTCCAATAGTTTTATGTAAAAATGCAGCTGGTATACAAAACAATACAATATCAGAGTCTTTAATAGCCTTTTCAGGTTCATCAAAAATATTTAACCTATTAATATCATATTCAACAGAACTTAAATAAAGAGGATTTCTGCCATGTTTTTGTATGTTTTCGATTATTTCAGGCTCGCGAATAAACCAATTGATCTTTTCAACATTATTAAGTAGAATTTTAACAATGGCGCTTGCCCAGCTGCCCGAACCGATTACAGCAATTTTAGTATTCAACATAATTCTTTGTTTGAAAGGCAAAATTAATTAAAAATAATGTTTTAGTCATTTGCATAAAATGCAATGAAAATATAATTGCTGGAATTCCTTACAATTCAAGAGCTACAACCAACTTCACCTCATCTCTTACAATAAGAACGCTAACAGTTTGTCCCTTTTTCAGTTCTTCAAGCACTTTCATATAAGAATGAATTTCATTTATCTCCTTATCTTCAATCCCAATAATGATATCAGCAACTTTTAATCCTGCTTTTTCGGCAGGTCTATTCTCCACTAATGCCATTATTTTTACACCTTTACCTTCGTATGCGTGGTCAGGCATTATACCAAGCGACACACTGTCTCCGCGCCTTCTTCTGCTTTCTGAAACAGGGGTTTCAGTGAATGTAAGTTTATCCAGCGATGCAGTAAAGTCTATCATTTCATAAGCATAATTCAGAATTTCAACAGTTTGAGGATAATTAATTTTGTCAGGAGTATCTGTTGAAGCATGATAATCTTCATGTGTTCCTGTATGGAAAAAAATTACAGGTATGTTTTTTCTGTAAAATGACGAATGATCCGACCCGCCAACACCACTTTTCCCCTTGGAAATATTAAAGTTCTGTGGTTTGTTAGAATCAATAATAGTATCCCACAAAAGCGAAGTGCCTGTTCCAATAAGAATAAGACGATTATTTTGCATTCTTCCTATCATATCGAAATTGAACATAAAATTGATTTTTCCTAAATCGTAAACTTCACTTTCTGAAAAGTATTTACTTCCGATTAAACCCTTTTCTTCAGCGGAAAAAGCAATAAATAAAAAGTTATAATCCTTTGAGGTGCTTGAGGAATAATATCTTGCAGACTCTAAAACACCGGCAGTGCCGCTAGCGTTATCATCAGCACCGTAATGAATAACATTTTGTTTAAGATCTCTGGAAGTAGGACCACCATACCCAAGATGATCAAAATGTCCGCCTATTACTATAGTTAAAGGGGCATTATTATCAAGATATCCTGCAACATTAACTGCAGTATATGATTTCTTAATTAACTCCGTTGATAGAGTAATATTACCATACATTTCATTTTGTTCAAAAAGCTCAAATACTTCACTTCTTGCAAAAACAACTGGAATGGCTTCACGAGCTACATTGGCTTCATTACGAATTTCAGGATCTTCAAAAACCCCGTGTGTATTAACAAAAACAATTCCTGCTGCGCCTTTTCTGACTGCTGTAGAAATTTTCATTTTCAATAAAGAACTAACGTCAAAATCTACTTGCTTTTGATTTTCCGGATGAGAATAATACTCTATGAAAAGAATTTTCCCTTTAACATCATCAACATCTTCAAAATCATTTATCAACTCAGGTATCTCCAGACCGGAATTAACATATATGGCTTCTGCAGTAATAGTAGCATCTGCAGAATTAGAAAGAATATAAAAGTCATTATAAGGACTAAATCTTTGACCTCCTATTTTAATAAATGAACTATCATTATATACATACCCACTTAAGAATTCAAACTCCTGAAGATAAGATTTGTCAAAAACCGGCTTTAGACCAATTTCTTTCATCCTGGATTTTATATAATATGCTGCCTTCATTTCTCCCGGCGTACCTGCTTCACGTCCTTCCATTTCTTCAGATGAAAGAATTTCTATATCAGTTTTAATTCTTTCAATAACAGCAGAATCTTCAAAAGTATACTTTGACTGAGCTGAAATATGCTCAACTACAATTGAAAATAGCATTAAAAATAAAATGCTGACTTTTTTTATGTTCATGTCTGAAGTTTTAGTGAAATGCATAAAGAATTTTGTAAAAATAAGAGAATTATGCTTATAATGCTTAAAACTAGTGATTTATTAACAGAAATTAATGAAATTAAAAAGGCTGCTTAAGTTCTTAGTTTAACAATATATTGCATAACCAAGAAATTAGCAGCCTCAAAAAATAATGAAAGGGTTTTATAAGCCTAAAACGTCTTTGCCTTGTTTGAAATAAATATCAATAGTTAAACCTGTGTCATTAACTCTCTGAAGGTCGTTTTTAAGATAATCTGGCATAATTCCTTCATTCGCAATAAGCTCCGTTGCAAATTCGTAGTTTCCATCACCTTGTATTTGCAATACTTGTTCAACAGCTTCATAAACAGCTTTTTTCATTTCATCAAAGTTTACCATATATGTTCCATCTTCCTGTTTAGTAAAAGCACCAACACTGGCAAAATGATTAAACCTAATCATATTAGCTTTCCCATGTGCACTTGCTGCTCCAAATCTACTTGAGCGGAATATTCCGGCAAGGAATGTTACATAATTATCCATTACTTCACCTGTTGTTATTTCTCCCATTTCATAAAGTACAGTTACAAGGTATAGTCCCAAAATATCAGCCTTAGCTTCTTCAATTACAGAATAATGGTCTTTCAAAGCTTCTCTAACTGTGCTGCTGCCATCTATTGTCTTTTTAATTCCCATTCCATGGGCAACTTCGTGGAAAGTTGTATTTTCAAAGAAAGCATCAAATTTAATATGTTTGCGTTGGGACTCACAAATAAGCATATCCGAAATTGGCACCAGTATTTTATCGAATTTTGCCTTCATAGAATTTTTCAGTTGCAGTTTTCTACTTCCTACAGAATTATGAATTTCTTCTGCATTTGGAAGGTTAATTGCAATAGTTTTAGATCCGGCATTACAATCGCCTGCATAATATAGGGCATAGTATACATTCATATCGCCGACACCGGGAACCTCAGATTTGTATTCCGGATCAACAGGCATTCCCGCCTGAAGCATTGGAAGCATTTTGCTATATTTTTCAAGTTTGGCACTCCACTCAAGGTCTTTAACCAGAATAAATGCCTGATGAGCAGCTTTATAACCAAAAAGTCTATCCTCATAATTTTCAATTGGACCAACTACAAAATCAATATTATTTGTTTTCATTTCAATCCACGCATAATCACTCGGCATATAGTCATTTGAGAGCAATGCATCTGCGCGCATGTTTAGATATTTTTTAAGACCGGCATCTTCTGCAAGCTCGGCTGCTCTGCGAATAAGATTAGCAGCTTCTAAATGTTTTTCTTTATATGCTTCACTGTAAGGAACAGCAATCAAGCTACCATTTTCATCTCTTCTAATAAGAGTATAAAGACTTGTTTTTTCAGCATTATCCCATGCTTCAAATTCTTCCTTAGTCATATCCAAAGGATAATAATTAGCTCCAAGTGGCTTTGGGCCATAACCATCAATAAATGGTTCGTTACCCTGAAGTCTTTCCCATGGACCATAATTTATTTTCACATACTTCAATGCATCTTCATTTGTAATACTTGCCAACAGTTCATCTTTATCACCTGTATAAGCCTGCATCCAAAATATTTCTTCCATAATACCGGCAGCATCAATAAGAATTCTAATAATTTCTTTCTCATTTTCAGATAGCCACGACAAATCAGTTGTTAATTCAACTTCTGTAAACTTTTTCATTTTACCTTTCATTTTTTCTTCAAAGCTTTCTTTTTCAGCACATGAATATAGTCCAAATCCAAGTGCTAAGATTACGATTGATAATAGTTTAATTTTTTTCATGATTTTTATTTTTGATATGGTTAGTGAATTTGAAATTACATATATCACAAGCCAAAATTACAATTCTTTTTATGAAAATACTAGTTGGGATAATAACAACTTTATTCTTTTAATAAACAATATTTTAAAACAGTTTTGACTTTATGAAGCAAATACCAAAAATTTATTTTTATAACTTTGATATTATTAAAAACCATAAATCATGAAAGATACAAAAAACAATAAGCCGGTAATTTTCTGGATAATTGCCGGTTTAATAATAATTGTGGCATTAATTTTCTCTATACAAAACAGAGAAGAGATAACAGTAAGATTACTGTTTATAGATTTAAAAGGACCATTATTTATAGTTATTGTATCTATATTCTTCCTTGGATATTTGCTTGGCAGAATATGGTCGATAATTAAAAACCGCAAGGAGAAAAAAACAGAAAAAACTGAAGAAAAGGATTAATTCATAAACCCTTAAGAAAGTTTTCTTTTAAAATCTTCGTAGGTAAAAGTTCTATGCAACACAAAATCACCATTTTGTTTCCATGTGCCTATCGAAGGATGTCTAACTCCATTAAAGAATGTAGTTTTTACCATTGTATAATGAATCATATCTTCGAATATGACTTTATCACCAATTTTAAGTTTATTCTGAAAACCATAATCACCCATACCAATGAAATCACCCGCAAGGCAGGTTGTTCCACCCATTCTGTAATTGAATAATCCGGGTTTAGCATCTTCTGCGCCAACAATAAATGGTTTATAAGGCATTTCTAGTGTATCAGGCATATGGGCTGCAAAACTTACATCAAGCATAGCCACTTTAATTCCTTTACATTCAACAATATCTTTAACTGTTGAAACCAGGCATCCTGTTCTCCATCCAATAGCCCCACCCGGTTCAAGAATCACAGTTTCCAGATGCGGATATCTTTTTTTGAATTGTTTAAGGAGATTAACTAAGTGATTCACATCATAACCCTCTCTTGTAATAAGATGACCGCCTCCCATATTAACCCATTTAGCTTGCATAATAAGATTATCGAACTTTTCAATTACTTTTTCTAAAGTCCGTTCAAGCACATGGCTGTCGTTTTCACATAAAACATGAAAATGGATACCTTCAACACCTTGAGGAAGTTTGGAATCAAATTGATCTGAAGTAATTCCCAATCTTGATCCGGGACGAGCGGGGTTATAAAGATCTGTCCCAACTTCTGAGTATTCCGGATTTACACGCAATCCGACAGATATTTTTCTTTCAAACTTATGTATATAAGCCTTATAATGATTAAACTGGCTTAAAGAGTTAAAAGTAATATGGCTGCTGAGTTTCATTATTTCGTCAAACTCATCTTCTAAAAAAACGGGGCAATAAGTATGAGCAAGGCAACCCATTTCATCATTAATAAGCTTAGCCTCAAACAGAGAGCTAGCTGTTGCTCCTTTGAGATACTTTTTCAATTGATTAAAAGTGCTCCACATAGAAAAACCTTTCAAAGCACAAATAATTTCAACACCTGCCTCTATCTGAACTTTTTCCAAGAGCTTTAAATTCTTAATAAGAAGCTCTTCCTCAAGAACATAACAAGGAGATGGGATGTTTTTATAATCAACAGCCATTTTATATAAGTGAAAAGTTAAAAGTGAAAAGTTAAAAGTTGAAAGTTATAAGTTCAATTGAATTTACTATTTTTCAACCGGTAAAGGCTCATCAATTTTCTCGTGCCAAGGCAAACCATATATTGGTAGCTTTTCCATGAAAGGATCCGGATTAAATTCCTCAACATTAAACACACCCTTTCCTGTCCACTTACCTGTGAGTGCCATCATTGCGCCAATCATTGCAGGAACTCCGGTAGTATAGCTAATAGCTTGAGCTTTAACATCACGATAAGCCTCAGCATGCTCACAATTATTCCATACAAAATATGTACGTTCTTTACCATCTTTAATTCCCTTAATCTGGCATCCAATAGATGTTTGACCCTTATAACCTTCGCCAAGAGATGATGGTTCAGGGAGGACCGCCTTTAAGAATTCCAGAGGAACAATATCAATACCTTTAAAATTAACCGGCTTAATGCTTGTCATCCCAACTTCCTGTAGTACATTCAAGAAATTAATATACTGAGCGCCAAATGTCATCCAGAACCTGGCACGTTTAAGAGTAGGGAAGTTTTTCACAAGAGATTCAAGTTCTTCGTGATATAGAAGATATGATTCGCGAGCTCCAATTGCAGGGTATTCTATAGGTTTGTGAATTTCTAATGGTTTTGTTTCAATCCATTTACCATTTTCCCAATATCTTCCATTTTGAGTAATTTCGCGAATATTAATTTCAGGATTAAAGTTTGTTGCAAATGCTTTCCCATGGTCACCGGCATTACAGTCAACAATATCCAAATAATGAATTTCATCGAAATAATGTTTTGCAGCATAAGCTGTAAAAACACCTGTTACTCCCGGGTCGAATCCACAACCTAGAATAGCCAATAATCCGGCTTCCTTGAACCTTTCGTGATATGCCCATTGCCATGAGTATTCAAACTTTGCCACATCTTTAGGCTCATAATTGGCAGTATCCAAATAATGTGTTTTTGTTTGCAAACAAGCTTCCATAATTGTAAGATCTTGATAAGGCAGAGCAACATTAATAACCATTTCAGGTTTAAACCTATTAATAAGCTCTACAAGTTCACTAACATTATCAGCATCAACTTGAGCGGTTTTAATTCTGCCTCCACCAACTTCGCGGGCAATTTGTTCACATTTTTCAAGAGTTCTGCTGGCAAGCATAATATCAGTAAACACTTCAGGCACTGAAGCACATTTTCTTGCAACTACATTGCCAACACCTCCGGCACCAATTATCAATACTTTACTCATAATTAAAAAGTTTTAATATTTATACTCTAAATAATTACAATTATTAATTCAAAAATAGATTGCAAATTACAAACAATTTCAAAATTACACATTCAATTTCATTTAATTATTAAAAAAAACAAACACAAATGAAAAGCTTTATAAAAAACTTTATATATTTGGTTTAACTAATCAAAAACACCATGACACAAAAACCTACCATATTAGTATTTTCATACGGCACATTCAAAGACAGGGCTGTTCAACTTGAAGTATTTGGAGCAATATTGCCGGTTGTAGGCAATGCAACCTTAAAAAACTGGAAAGTATTTACAGATAAAGAGTATCCTTATGTAAAGCCATTAAAGGGAGATGAGGTAAAAGGTCTTCTTTTGAAAATGAATAAATCTCAACTTAGGATTGCAGATCAGTGGGAAGCCGTTCCTACAACTTATCAGAGAGAAAAATTAGACATTGTGCTTGAAGATGGCAGCATTAAGCAGGCCTATGTTTTTACAGGCAGAAACATTGTATAGAGTCGGAAGTCAAAAGTCGTAAGTCGTAAGTCGTATGTTGAAAGCTGAAAGTTGATACTACATATCTGCAATCATTTCATCTGTTAGTTCAAGATTATGAAAAACATTTTGAACGTCTTCGTCTTCTTCAAATGTTTCGATAAGCTTTAAAACGCTAGCTGCAGAATCTTTGTCAAGTTTTATTGTTGTTTTTGGCAATCTTTGAAGTTCAGCATTCTCTACTTCAACATTCATGTCCTCGAGCTTTTTGATCATTTGCCCGAAATCCTCCATAGCTGTGTAGATAGTATAAAATTGTTCTTCTGATTCAACTTCTTCGGCTCCTGCATCAATAACTTCCATCATAAAATCATCTTCAGAAATTTTCACGGCAGATTTGCTCACTGAAAACACCCCTTTGCGATCAAAAATAAAGCTAAGAGCTCCGTTTGTATCTAGCTTCCCACTATTTTTATTAAAATAAGAACGAATATTTGCAACAGTTCTTTGCAGGTTATCTGTCATGCATTCAACAAAAACAGCAACTCCATAATTAGCATAACCTTCATAAGACACTTCAATAAAGTTTGACGCATCTTTATCCCCTGCTTTGGAAATTGCTCTATGAACGTTGTCTTTGGGCATATTCACACCCTTAGCGTTGGCAATTGCGAGCCTAAGTCGAGGATTTCCTTCCGGATCGCTACCACTTTCTCTAACCGCAACTGTTATCTCTTTAATAATTTTAGAAAAAATCTTAGAGCGTTTTGCATCTAATGCGCCTTTTTTTCTTTTAATTGTTGACCACTTGCTATGACCTGACATAAAAAATTACTTTTGAAATTTTGAATGACAAAATTAGCAAAAAGCAAAATATTTATTCAAAAAATACCTATTCTAAAGAAAAAAAAGCTGCCTCTTTTGAAGGCAGCTTAAACAACATCAACAATATTTAATCGGGTAATATAATAAACCTTAATTGGTAAGGCTAATTCCAACAGAGAATGGATAAATTTCAGGTCCTTTATCTTTTTTAAAGAATGAATTTAACGCATAGCTAGCAAACAGATGTACTCCACCATAACCAATTCTAGCAACAGCCTCATATCTAAATGGTGCAACATGGAAGTTTTCATTTACTTTTCTTTTCATAGTTTTTCCATCAATATCATAAGTCTGTCTTGTGTATGAATCCAGTAATACTCCAAAGTTACCGCCAACAGCTAAATTAAATTGGTTATACTTTTTTGGGCCTTGTGTTTGAAACTCAAGCAACAGTGGGATATTAAGATGAGCTAAAACCAATTTATTTTTTTTCATTCTTAGATCCGGTTCATTTATGTAGTCAATTCCATTGGGGTTATAAACAAGAGTAACAGTGTTGTCAGCCAATCGATAGTTATTAAATCCGAACCCAATACCTGTAACAATACCAACATTGTTACTTATAATAGGAAAACTCTTTTGGAATAAATTGAAGTTTATAACCCATGATTTATTATGTTCAAGTGAAAGAAACTCAGCTTCTGGTCGCATCCCAAGCGATTGAATCGGACTAACATATGCGTTCATTCCAAAATCAATACCACTCCAAGTTTTCCTAAATTTATTTTTCTTAGTTTTTTTAGATTTTTTTCCATCTTCATCCATAATCCAAACTTCCTGTCCTGCTACTTTAATTCTCATAGTATCTTTAGAGTCTTGATAAGAAACATCGCCATTACTTCTTGAACCAACTTTGGATAATCCACTGGCAGCAATACTTTTTGATTCAGGCTCAGACACGTAAGTAAGCTTGCTTGTTCCGCTAAGATCTGCATTAAGGCTAGATTTAGCATCTACCTCTATATTAGATGCTCCGCTTGCATTAATAACAACAACATCACTTGCCAAAGCATCTGCTTTCATTAGTGAGGCGCCACTTATTTCAATTTTATGAACAGTTGCCGTTCCTTCGTAATAGACATTTGATGCACCTGATATTTCAGATGACAAATTTGCAGTGTTCACACTTAGCTTGATTTTAGTTGCTCCTGAAGCTTCAACTACTATCTTTTCATGCTCGATAGTGTTTGTACTTTGAAGATTTACTGCTCCGGATGCTTCAATTGAGCTGAAATATGGTGCAGAAATTTTCGCATTTATTTTTCCACCTCTGGGGAGTGATCCATCATACGACAGCTCTAATACTCCTTTTTTAACTATTACTTCAATCTTTTCAGGGTCTACATTTTGAGTTTCAAACTCAACAAGGCAAACCGGTGCCTGAGTAAGAAAAACATTAAATATACCACTTACTTCAATTGCATTAAATTCAGGGGTTTCTTTAACTGTAACATCTTGTGCTACAACACTCGTCATAAATAATAATCCTGCAAAAACTGAGGATATAATGCTTTTTTGAAAAATTGCTCGTTTCATAGTTTTAAATTTTATTAGTTTAACAATCATGGTTGCAAAGAGAGATTTATTTTTAGTTTTCATTGAATTTTTTACTTTAATTATATTTTGCTTACTGAACCCAATCCACTTTTTTCAATATTCTTTTTATCAGGATCTCCGGCATAAAACACATTTCCAATACCGGATATTTTTGCATCAAGATATTCATCAGCATGAATATATGCAGAACCTGCTCCACTAAGCCTAATACTTGTCGAGTTAGTAATAAGATTATCAGCTTTGATTTTTCCTGCACCGCTCAATATAATATTATGATTATTTGCAATTCCTGAAAAATGAATATTACTAGCTCCTGAAGCATTAGTAGTAAGTTCATTTATTCTTAAATCCAGATTTATTTCTGTAGCTCCACTTAAATCAATTTGTAATTTTTGTGATTCTATAAATGATGTGGCTGATATTGTGGATGCTCCGCCGGAACATATTTCATATACTTCCTTAAAATGAATATATAAGTTCATTTTTGTAGGATTAATGAACTTTTCTTTAGCTGTTTTTATAATTAACTTATTATCATTAACATCAACACTAATAAGTTCATGCAGATTCCCATCAGTTTCTAGAACAACTAGTTCCTTTTCGCCCGGAGTAAGAATTACATTAAACATACCTCTGATGTCAATTGAGTTAAAATCGGACACATCATAATTTACCGTTAATACATTTCCATCTCCTTTTACAGCATTTCTTGAGCATGCCAAATTGCATCCTTGAAAAACAAGGAGAGATGCAATTATCAATACTGAAAAGCTTATCAGTTTTATTTTTGCGTTAGTTTTCATAGTTTCTTTAGTTTTAATTGAATTCATTTTTGTCATTTTTTGTGTATAAGACGATTTAATGAAGCAAAAGTTACAGGTGATTTTAAAAAAAGTAATATTTTTTTAATTGTCATAAAAAAAAAGAGCCGTCTATCTAAAACCCAGACAGACGGCTCTTTTTAAAACAGATCTTTTTTTATATCACTGAAGTGAATTGTTTAATAAACCTAGCATCATTTTCAAAAAACATTCTTAAGTCATTAATCTGGAAAAGATTCATAGTCATTCTTTCTATTCCCATTCCAAATGCATATCCTGAATAAATTTCGGGGTCAATACCGCAGCTTTTTAACACATTTGGATCTACCATGCCGCAGCCCATAATTTCGATCCAGCCGCTATATTTGCATATATTACAACCTGAGCCGCCGCAAATATTACAAGACACATCCATTTCGGCAGATGGCTCTGTAAATGGAAAAAATGAGGGTCTAAGTCGTATTTGGGTTTTATCACCAAACATTTCTCTGGCGAAATAAAGTAGAGTTTGCTTCATATCAGCGAAAGAAACATTCTTATCTATATACAAACCTTCAACCTGATGGAAGATACAATGTGCTCTTGCTGAGATAGCTTCATTTCTAAAAACCCTACCGGGAGAAATGGTTCTAATCGGAGGCTTTGATTTTTCCATAACCCTCACTTGCACAGAAGATGTGTGAGTTCGAAGCGCAATATCAGGTGATTTTTCTATAAAGAAAGTATCTTGCATATCTCGTGCAGGGTGATCTTCAGGAAAGTTGAGAGCGCTGAAATTGTGCCAATCATCTTCAATTTCGGGGCCTTCAGAAACAACAAACCCAATTTTATCAAATATTCTAATAATCCTATTTCTAACTATAGATATAGGATGCCTACTTCCAATAATAGAAAAGTCGACAGGTCTGGTTGGGTCAAAATCGTCAAACACTTTTGAAGAAACACTATTAGAAAGCTTTTCGACCAACTCATTAAGTTTGTCTGATGCTTTAATTTTAAGTTCATTAAGTTTTGCTCCAACCTCTCTTTTTTTATCAGCTTCTACTGACTTAAAATCCTGAAATAATTCAGTGATAAGTCCTTTCTTTGCGAGCATTTTAATTCGGAACTGTTCAACTTCTTCAATTTTAGAAGCTTGAAAACTTTCGATTTCTTTTAGGAGATTATTTATTTTCTCTATCATACTTACTAATCTAAAACTTTCATTTTAACAGAAATATCCTCAAGCGGGCGATTCGTTTGATCGGTTTTAACAGCTGCAATACTATCAACAACTTCCAAACCTTCTACAACAATTCCAAAAACAGTATATTCACCATCAAGATGAGGAGTTCCTCCTATAGTTGAATAAACTTGTCTCTTTTCGTTTGAAAATGGTTTACCACTTCTTTGCTCAAACATATCAAGTTCTTGATGAGCAAATGGTCTGCCTTGAACGATATAGAACTGCGATCCTGAAGATTTTTTCATAGGATTCACATGGTCACCTTGACGAGCAGCTGCGAGAGCGCCTTTTACATGAAAGAAATCAGCAACAAATTCAGCATCTATTGTGTATTCAGGTCCACCCATACCAAGTTGTTGACCGGGCTGAGCATTCTTTGAGTCGGGGTCGCCACCCTGTATCATAAATTGATTTATAACTCTATGGAATAATGTTCCATCATAAAACTCTTCATTTACAAGTTTAATAAAATTATCTCTATGTAAAGGAGTTTCATTATACAGCTCAATTATGATTTTGCCATAAGAAGTTTCAATAAGAACTTTCTTTCTGGGTTCAACATTTTTTTCATTTGAGGCAGATTCCTGAGTGTTCCCACCTGAGCATGATGAGAAAAAAGCTACAAATAGTAAGCTGTTAATCAATTTGAATAAAACATTACTTTTCATAATACCTGAATATTTAGAAGATTTGACAAATAACATAGTTAAGAATTTGAGTTAACGATTAATTAAGAGCGCCAAAGTTAAGAATAATGAATATATATGACAAAGAATTAAACTATCAAAAGTTTTAAAAACTTATGATTAAGAAAATAAAGACAAAAAAAAAGCCCCATAAAGGGGCTTTTTTTTTAAAGAATTCAGATTAGTTTACCATTAAACGTTTTGTAACAATTCCATTTTCTGTTACAACTCTAATGAAATAAATACCAGGGTTGAATCCTGAAACATTAAGATTATAAGACATATCTCCAACAGCCTGTTCAAAGATTACATCTCCAAGCATTCCAACAACTACAATTTCTTTAATTCTTGAGTCAGATTTAATTAAAGCATTGGTTTTTGCAGGATTAGGATAAACTCTAACATCAACAGTAATAATATCAGTGATTACATTGCTGTATTCAAATTCAACTTTAACTTCAATATCAGCTGTGATATTATTATATGTATAAGTTGTTCCTGTTTCACCTGATACAACACTTCCATTTAGGTACCATGCTTTTACGATGTAATCTGTATCAGGAGTTGCAGTAAATACGATATTCTTACCTTGTTCAACTTCGTCTCCTGAATCGATTGGAGTACCATCTACTGATGCAGCAATTGAACCATTTTCACCTTCAACACTAAAAGTAACAGTATAAGAATTTACAACCGGAGTTTCTTCAACCACAAAATTATCTACTATCCAGTACCATTCCCAATTTCCAAGGTCGTTGTATTCAAAGGCTATTTGGAATTGAGTTGCATCACCAATTAGTTCACCAATTGCAATAACGGCGCTAGCATAGTTAGGTGCATTGAATGTACCTGAACCTGTTGTTTCTTCGTATTCAACAATTGTGTTCCAAGTTTCTCCATCGGTAGTATATTTTACTATTCCTAAAGATCCGTCGTAAATACGGAAGTAATGGTCAAAGCTAAATCTTGGATTATTCAAAGATGAAACATCGAATATTGGTGTATACAAAGTAGTATGAACATAAGCGCCATTTCCTGCTGCATCACTATCGGCGAAAGCAAATATTCCGTTAAATTCCCAAACGAAACTCTTTGTGGCATTATCCTCAACAGTCCATCCATAAGGAGCTTGTTCATCTTCAAAAGGTTGTATATAAGGGAATGTTGAAATAATAACAATTTCTTGTTCTTCTTCAACAATTACATTAACTGCCGCAGTAATACCTGCAGTATTTGCAACACCTTCAATAAGAATTAAAGTTCCAACTATTGGATAAGTACCTGCAACATTTCCGTTATAGGCAGGTGAGCCAGAACTCCACGCAACTGCAAGATCAATAACAGAGTCATCGTCTAATGTAACTTCTACAGTTGGCGGCAAATTAAGGTCTCCGAAAGCTGTTCCATAATCTACGGTAATGTCAGCAATGCTTGCGACAGATACGACTTCCAGGTCAACAACTTCTTCTTCAACTATAACATTAACAGAGGCAGTATATCCGGCAGTATTAGCGACACCATCAATAAGTTGAAGTGTTCCAATTAAAGGATAAGTTCCGGCTACATTTCCATTATAAGCAGGAGTGCCGGGATTCCATTCTAAACTAAGTTCAACAACAGAGTCATCTTCGAGAGTAACCTCAACGGTTGTCGGCAAGGCTATTTCTCCAAGTTCAGTTCCAAATTCTACTGTAATATCCTCTAATTCTGCAACAGCAACAACTTCTTTATTAACAACATAAACTGTAAGCTCTGCTTTTAAGTTAGAAGTATTAGCAACTCCTTCTATAAGAGTTAAAGCACCTTCAAAAACATATTCACCTACTGTTGTCCCGTTATAAATAGGAGTTCCGCCATCCCAATTAATTTCAAGACCGGCAGTAGAATTATCTGATAAAGTTACTTCAACTATTACAGGAAGATTAAGATCTTCAAGAGCAGTTCCATAAGGGACGATGACATCAGGAAGTTCTGCAACAGCAACAACTTCTTTAAGTACAACAATTACATTAACAGTAGCTACTATATCGTTAGGATTAGTAAATCCGGGGATCAAAGCAAGAGTTCCTGTGAACACATATGTATCAGGCACTTCTGAGTTAAACTCAGGTGTACCACTATCCCAATTTACCGATAAAGAAACTTCATAAGAATCTTCCGTTGTAGCAAGAAGATGTGCCGGCAATCCGACATCAGCCAATTCAGTACCATAAAATACCGTGATATCATCAACCTCTTCAACAGATGCAATAACTTTTTCAGTATCAAATACAATCACATTAATTGTAGCTGTATGACTTGCTGAATTGATAATTCCGGTTACAAGCTGAATAGCACCTTCGAAAACATATGTGCCAGTAGCCCCTCCATCATAAGTAGGAGTTCCACCATCCCAAATAACTTCAAGACTTCTAACAGAAGAGTCATCTAATGTAACCTGAACACTTGTTGGGAAGTTGACATCTTCAATTGCAGTTCCAATAAATACTTGAATTGGAGTAAATGAAGCCACAGCAACAATTTCTTTCTCAGGATTAACAATTACTGTAATATATGCTTTCGCATCATATGGGTTAATAATACCCTCAATCAAAGTAAGTGTACCTTCGAACTCATAAGTACCTGCAGCTAAAGCATTGTATTCAGGAGTACCGCCATCCCATGTAACTTCAAGGAAATTCCAAGATGAGTTTTCAAGTAGAACAAAAACAGTTTCAGGAAGATTGACATCTTCAAGCTGAGTTCCAAAGTCAACCACTATCGGATCAGAAGATCCTACGCCGATGATTGCAAATTCTTCAATATCCATGAAGATTTCAACAACTAAATCTTCTTCGACATAAAGAATTGTAGATTGAACAGAAATATACCCTGGAGCAGTAATAATGTACTCATAATCTCCTCTGGCTGAAACTTCAAATAAAGGATTATTTTCTTCATCCCAAATATCTCCGGCATTATCATCACCAAACCATGGCATTAATTCAACAATGGCTCCCGAAATAATTTCATCATTATTGTTTTTAACAACAAATTCAAGGTTGAATGTTTTAACAACCATATTAGTAACCCCATAAGCAGGTTCACCTTCATTGAAAACCACTCTCCAATCAATAGTTTCTACAATATAATCGTTTTCTTTAGTATTTGACTTTCCAGGCGACTGCGATAAATCAATTATAAAGCTTGCTGTTAAGCCGTCAATATCAACTACTTCATACATCTCAGAAGGCATCATAAACCATTGTCCATCAATAAATGCTTCAAGATATTCTACATTTTCAGCATCATTCCAAGTGATTGTAAAATCAACAAACTGAGGATTATCCCAGTTGTCATAAACATTTAAGAATGTTGGGTCTATTGTTGCTGAAATGAAGGGCTGCATTACAACTTCAATAACCATATCTTCCATAAGATTAATAATTTCGCCAAAAACAGATTTAAATCCGGAAGCTGAAATCAAGTATTCGAAATCAAAAGTAGCTGCTAAATCAAACACAAACTCATCCTGATTGAATATAAACCAATCCGGTGCTAACTCTATAGATACATTTTCAATTGGTTCTCCTAATTCATCCTTAATATCAAATGCAACTTCAAATGTTTTTGCAGCAAATAGAAAATCAATATCTGCAGGCTCACCAATTAAAAAATCGATTCTCAAGAAAGCATGTTCAAGAATATAATCCTGTTCTTTACCTGCATAGTTTTTATTAGGAGCATTTTCCCAATAAATCCATAGAGAAGCTGTTTCTCCGTTATCATTAAGAATTTCCCACAATCCACCTTCATCTTTTGGGCCATACATACTGAGCAATGATTCATATTCTTCACCATCATCTGAGAATGAGAAATTAATGACACTTACCGCATCATTGTATGTAATAATAATTTCTGAATCTTCAGTAGGCCAATTGTAAAAGTAAGTTAGAGATTCAGTATCAATTGTTGCCGATATTTCATCTCCTGTGAGAGCTTCAAGCACAACATCTATAAATTGATCATCTTCCACTAATGTTGTTGACCCAATGGAAGCTTGGAATCCTGATGCAGTCACTAAGTATGTATATTCAGCATTTGCAGCAACTTCAGCTATTAAATTTTCATTATTGAAAACTTTACCATTTGCATCAATTGGGGCAATTGCAACATTAGCATTTGCTATTGGATTACCTAACTCATCTTCAACATTGAAAGCTATTTCAAATGTTTTATAGGCAAGCACAATGCCTCCGTATACTTGGTAACCGAGATCAAAATTAATTCTGAATCCTTGCCATTCTTCCCATTGAACTCCATCCTTGTCTTTATTTGGACCAAACTTAAATGGAATATCAGAATGGTCAAGATCAATCAATAAGCTGGCTGTGAAACCGTCGATATCAACCAATTCCCAAGCATCTGTTGACATCTCAGTCCAATTATCCAATTCCCAATCATATAATTCAAGAGAAAGAATTTCGGACGCTGAATTCCAATACACTGTAATATTAGCCGGATTTTCATAGTCCCAATTTACATATTTCTCAATAACATCAGGAGTAATAAACGGTGGGATAGGCTCTCCTGTTGGTTCTAAACTAACAGTAACAGTCAAATCTTCTTCAACATTGAATATTTGTGAATTTGAACCATAATATCCCGGAGCAAAAACTGAATAATTATAATCTTTTCTTGCTGAGACCTCAAAAACCTGAACGTTTTGGCCAAATATTGTTCCTGGTGAACCATCGTAATTTGGAGTTAGTTCTATTGATGCATTTGGAATAACTTGTCCTTCGGTATTCTCAACAATAAAACTAATATTGAAAGTTTTGTAAAAGAAATTAACTAGGCCATAAGCCGGCAGCCCATCATTAAATATAACTCTCCATGTTCCTGAATCAATTAATTGCTGACTGTCTTTTGATGCAAAATTTGATTTGTTATAAATATCAATAATGAGGTTGGCGGTTAGACCGTCAATATCTACTATTTCCCACATTGAACTTGGAAAAGTTTGCCAGCTGCCAGAATTTTCTTCATCGTATTGAATCTCTATAATTTCGTCTGCATCATTCCATGTTATTACAAAAGATTGGTATTGCTCATTATCCCAGTTATCATAAACAATAATATCAGATGGGTCCATTGTAGCCGATACAAATGGCTCTAATACAATATTAACAACCTCATCGGCTACCAAATTAAGTATGCTTCCTGAAGCACGAGAATAGCCACTAGCAGTAATAAAATAGTCAACATTAGAGGTTGCTGCAATATCAAACGCATAACCATTCTGAGCAAACACTATATCAGATGGGTCAATATCAATATTTGCATTAGGTATTACAACTCCTTCATTGTCTCTAATATCAAACTCTACAGTAAATGCTTTTATGGCAATTTTAAAATCAATTAATGCAGGATCACCAATCAGAAAGTCAATTTTCAACTGTGATTCATCCAGAAAATAATCAGCTTCTTTATTTCCATTTTTACTTGGAGCATTTTCCCAGTATATCCACAAAGATGCAGTAACGCCATTATCGTCTGTTATTTCCCATAGACCGCCTTCAGCCTTAGGTCCGTAGAAAGGCAGAAGTGAGTTAAACTGACCGGAATAAGTGTCGTAATAAGAGAAGTTAATTACACTAACTGCATCATTCCAAGTTATAATAATTTCAGAATCCGGAGTATCCCAGTTAAAATATAATCTTAACTCTTCAGTATCAATCGTTGCTGAAACTTCGTCTCCTGTAAGAGCTTCAAGAACAATCTCAATATTCCTATCTTCTTCAACAAAAATAACATTGCCGATAGTCGCTTTAAAACCTTCAGCAGTAGCAATATAACTATAATCTGCTCTTGCGGCTACTTCTATATTATAATTTTCAATATCGAACACTCTTCCATCAGAATCAACAGGAGCAACACTAATAATTACATTTTCTATAGGATTACCTAATTCATCTTCAAAAGTAAAACCTAAAGAAAATGTTTTGTATGCTTCAATTATTCCGCCATTTATTTCTTCTCCCATATCAAAAACAATTCTAATGTCTGTCCATTCATAATTGTGAACATCATCTTTGTTTGGTTTTGATTTATATGGGACATTGAACTGTTCTAAATCTATGAATAGAGTTGCTGTTAAACCGTCAATATCAACCACATCCCAAACATCTGTAGATAAATTGTACCACTCGCCGTATTCATAATCCCAAGCAAAAATATCAACTATTTGAGATGCAGAATTCCATGTTATAATAGCCTCAGCAGGATTTTCATATTCCCAATTTATTAATTTCGTAAACACATTAGGATTAACATTTGCTGAAATAATCGGCTCTTCATTATTGAACCATGCTGAATATTCAACATAGCCCTCATCCATTGTAACACTTCTGTTAGGATCATTTTCCCACCATGGGCCACCCCATCCGGGATTATTAATTCTGAATTTAAATTCATAAGATTCGCCAACAACTACATTGCTAATCGTAGCTGTATAAGTTTGGTTAAAAGCATGCATCATCTGAATTGGGAATTCTCCCCAACCATTAAACTGTCCTGCTACATCAACATAATCTCCTTCCCAAGGCCTGAACATATTATTACTCATGTAATACTCCATGTTAACAGAAAGGAATAACTGACCTAGCTCAGGCTCAGTATTATACCATGACATTCCGTTGTAATACCCTGTTTCTGTTCTATATAAATCTGAAGTTTGATTACCATATCCACCGCTACCGTTATTAAATATAATGTAATTATTTTCTGCCGGTATTTCATAATTAAACCAGGGAGAGCCGGGCTCGGGTGCATTCATAAGAACTCCGGGCCAATCACCTAGGCCTTTATCTTGCTTCCATGAATACACATAAACATTTTGCCAATTATAAGGGTTGTTGAAATACACATTGAATGGGGAAGGTGCAGCCTCATAAATGCTAATATTATCAACTTGCCAACGACGGTAATCGCTTGAATATTTATATTCAAAACCAACCCATACCACGCCGTCAAAATCAGGAATTATTACGCTAGCAGGCTCCCAAGTATAACTACCTGTAAGTGGCTTTAAAAACTCAATTTCATGCCAGGTAGCTAGAGAGGGGTCTCCTAGTCCGGTATAATCTGTAGAATAATGTAGCTTAAGAAAATTAACTTCATTATCAACGCCAAAATTATATGAAGTTTCAAAATCAACTACCACATTATTTGCATACAATGACATATTAATCCCCGGCAATATAAGCCAATCATGTTCGAGCATATCAGAGCCGAAGCCGTTCATAACGGCATATCCATTCCCGGAGAATGAACCATGCATCCAATATTTTGTATCTCCGCTAACACTGTATGTGTAGCAGTCACTAAGATCTGTGTCAAAAGTTTCCATATAAGGGATACTAGCAATAAAAGGATCTCTCACTTGGTAATGATAAACTGATGACATTGAATAATCTCCTTCGTCATCCTGGGCATAAACTCTGTAATACACCAAAGTTCTGTCCGGTTGCGCTGCAATATTTGCAACATAAAGCCCAGATTTGCCTTGAAGCGTCATTGATTCTTCATTCAATAACTCTCCAATTTCATAGCCCCAAAGAACTTTAACAACATCAACTGATCCATCAATATCTTCAACTTCTGCACTAATTGAAACATTGCTTGAAGAGAGAATAATATCAGATGGAGAATGATTAACATTAGAAATCACAGGTGGTTGATTGTCTGAAGGAATTCCATAAACAGTAACATCATCAATATACAACCTAGATGTTGTTCCAGGAATTGGATCAGGCAATACAACATCAAACCTTATTCTAACATTAGGAAATTCTGCTGTTTCACTAATTATATATTCATACATTGTAGAGGTTGCTGACAGAGCAAATTCCTGCCCCCCAACGTAATTAACACCTCCATCAACTGAATATCTAGCAACTACTTTTATTCCATTTGTATTTGCTGCATAAAACGTAACCTTAGTAACATTCTGTAAATCAAAATCAGTGAATGTATACCCAAGAAAACCGGCAGAAGCGCCGGTATACCATCTCATTTGCATAGACATAGCACCGGAAATAGGGCTTGTTGTAGATGCTGTACCATAATAAGTACCCCATTGCAATCCAACAGGGCCGTCATATTTAATTACTGCATTATTGTATACTGTACCTGCAGTGAATCCTTCAGCGGCTTCAAATCCAGTAAAATAGATTTGAGTTTCTTGCGCTGAAACACTTAAAGCTGATAGCAACAGAAATGTAGTTATTACTGTTGTGAATTTGGTAATTAACTTTTTCATAACGTTAAGTTTTAGTTAATAATAATGTAAGGTATAATATGTATTTATTTTTTTAATCCCATCAAATCATAAACATCTGCGTAAGTAGAATGTTTATAAGTTTACTATAAAAGTAATTGACAAAACAACTGCTAAATTAAGAAATTTTAAAAGAAAACACAAGATAGGTAAAGGCTATGTATCAGATTGAGAAAAACAAAAAAAACATCAATCATAACTTATTATTTATCAACGCAAAACAGGAAAATTTCTATTGTTAATAAAAAATAAAATTTTATAACAAAAAAAGGGCTGATGATTTCAGCCCTTTTTTACAATAAAAAAAATCTATTAATAAAACCAATCTCTGTGGTCTTCTATTTTAGCATTTTTCTTTAAAGCCTCTAATAAAACTCTTGCGGCTCTTGAGTTAAAGCTTCTCTTAATATCAGCTTGTATTGAAGAGTATTCAGCCAAATCAGAGAAATCATCTTTTCTAATAACTTCAACAACAAAAATTCCGGCATTACCTTTAATAGGCTCAGAAATAGCAGAAATTTCATTATTTACAACTTTTCCAATAACCAGAGGTTCTCTTCCTGCGCCGGCAATAATGCTGGCTTTGTATCTGATATCAAATACATCCTGAATTGGGTTAGCCATAAAATCTGCAATTAATTCTAATGATTGATAATTTGATTCATTAATTTTTGCAGAAAAATATTCAAATTTCTTTTGATTTAAGGCATGTGTCCTAACAGCTTCTTCAATATCTGCAAGCTTCGGAATTCCGGCTTCATGAACTTTAGAAACAGTGGCAATTACAAATCTATCGTCAATTTCGAATATTCTTGAAACAGAGCCCACCTCAACATCCTCAAAGAAAGCCCATCTAACAATTTCTCTTGGGGTTGCTATTCCGGGGATATTATTATCCATTTTTTTAATTTTGTTTGCTGTTCTAGCAACCAAACCTTTTTCCTCTGCAACTTTAGCAAAGTCTTTAGTTTTTTTCACTTCAATTGCAAAGTCACTTGCTTGAGAATAAATTTTTCCATAAGTAATACTGCTTGGAGCAATTTCTCTAACCAACTCCGCCAGTTGAATTTTTTTAGTTGCCGAAGACTTGCCTGTAACTTTTATCACATGGAAACCGAAATCTGTTTCAGCAACCACGAATGAACCAATTGCATTTTCAATAACAGCCTGGGTAAAAGGAGCAACCATCATACCATCGTGAAACCATCCAAGATCTCCCTGATTGACAGCAGCTGAGGGGTCGTCTGATAGCTGAGAAGCTAAAGCCGCAAAATCAACGCGACCTCTTTTAAACACATTAACCAAGCTATCAGCTTTTGCTTTTGCTTCATCGTAAGATCTTGTTATTGTGGGCTCAGCCATCATAGCATTTTTATATGCAATCAAGATATGAGAAGCGCTCATTGAATCAGGTCTTAATTCTATTTTATTGAGCATAGAAACCACGTATGCATTTTCATGCATATATGGGCCATATATTGTTCCTACTGGCGCGTCAAACATAATTGCCTCAAGTTCAGGAATTAAAGTTCCTTTAGCTCTGAAAGTAGGATTAAATCTTATATCGCTGGTAGTGTTAATAAAGGACTCAACATTTCTTTCATCTGTGGACTCTAATTCTTCTTTAAGCTTTAACACTTCATTGAAGATTTTTTCACGATCTTCTTCTGAAGCAAAAACAGGCAAGATAACAAACTCAAGATCTCTCATTTCTTCCTGATCATAAATATGCTTAATTTCATTATAAGCAGCCTGCATATCAGCATCAGTAACAACCACCAAAGAATCAGCAATTTGGCTATATCGCTTCATTGCATATCTAAGATCTAAAGTAACAGTTGTTTCCTTAAAGTTTTGTTTAGCAAAAAACGTTGGGACATAATATCCATTGCTTACAAGACTATTATACTTTTCAATTTTTCTTTGTTTTCTGACTTCTTTTTCAAGTCTGACAAGCCTAGGGTCGCCGGGATCTAATGATTGCAAAATACTAATCATTTCAGCCTTGTTTACTTGCCCGGTATTTGGGTCAGGGTTAAACGCACCTATTACAAATTGATGAGGTTCATCACCAAAGAACAATTCTTTTAGCTCTTCCTTAGATACTGAAATTCCTAAAGATTCAATTTGATCATCAACCAAATAGTCATTAACCAATCTGTCCCATGTTTGTTGTCTAATCATATGGGCTTCGTGAGGTTCAATATTATCCGACCCTTTTCGACGTTTATATGCGTCTATTTCTTCAGAATATCTTTGTTCAAATTCATGAATTGAAATTTTGTTACTGGAAACTTTCCCAATTTCTGAGACTCCACTTCTACTCGGAGTACTATTACCTAAGAAATCCTGAAGCACAAATGCCACTAAAGCAAGTCCAATAATTCCTATTAATAATCCTGAATAACTTCTAATTTTCCCTATTACTGCCATTTTCTAATGTATTATATTGTTTTTAAATAAGATTGCAAATGTATAACAGAATTTGATAATAATAAAACCTTGTACAAAAATTTATAAAAAACTGTTATGCATTAACTCTCAAATGAACTAATTCTACTCTATTTTCTGAAACTTGAGTAACCTTAAAAGTAAATTTATCAAATACAATTATTTGATCTTTTTCAGGAATACTTTCATAATGATTAATAATTAGCCCGCCAAGAGTTTCATATTCTTCTGACTCAGGCAAATTAAATCCATATTTTTCATTCAGATAATCAATTTCCAATCTTGAAGAAAATATATATTCATTAATATTTATCTGTTTTTCAACAAGATTATCAAAGTCATATTCATCGTCAATTTCACCAAAAATTTCCTCCATAATATCTTCAATCGTTATAAGGCCGGCAGTTCCCCCAAACTCATCAACAACAACAGCTATGCTTTTATTTTGCTGTATAAAGCTCTTTAGCAGTTTATTTGCGAGCATTGTTTCAGGCACTGTAAGTAATGGTCGCAAAATAGACTTTAGATCTTGAGGGTTTTTAAAGAAATCAAACACATGTACATATCCTATGATATCGTCGATATTATCATCATAAATAAGAATTTTAGACAGTCCTGTTTCAGTAAATTTTTTTCTTATTGAAAGTATATCGTCATTTAATTCTGCAGCTATTATTTCTGTTCGAGGAATCATACATTCCCTAATTTTCACATCAGGAAACTCAATTGCATTTTTAAAAATCTGCATTTCAAGACTTTGTTCTTCATTACCGTGGTTATCGTCTGAAAATTCTTTTAAAAAATTATCAATATCAACAATGTCAAAAACTTTTTTTTGATTAATAACTTTAAGTCTAAAAATATTTTTCAGAATAAATTCAGACATTTTAATTGTTATAAAAATTATCGGAAATAAAAGATAATAAATAATAAGAGCAGGAAGTGAAAAAAAACTAACTAAAGCATTTGGGTTAATTCTAAAAAGAGACTTGGGTAAAAACTCGGCAAAAACTAAAATAAAAAATGAAGAAACCACCGTTTGAATAATTAAAATAATTGCTTCACTATTAAAAGAGTCGGGAAGATATTTTGTCAGCATTGGACTAAATAGTTCAGCTACGGATATTCCAAAAATAACTAGAGCAAGATTGTTTCCAACAAGCATAGTGGAAATGAAATCCGATTCAGACTTAACAATTTTAGCTAACATCTTAGCAGATAAACCTCCTCTTTGTTTATCAACTTCAACTTTCAATTTATTTGCAGAAACATATGCTATTTCCATGCCTGAGAAAAAAGCTGAAAAGATAACACTTACTATAATAATGGTAATATGTTCCAATTTTTATTTTTTTTGCAAAATTACTAAAATAGCAATACTGATATTAATCACCCGTTTCAATATAAAACTCTCCTCTTGGTTTTTTAATCACCCAACTATCAAATCTTTCATCAGATTCAAATCCATCGCCATAAAGCACCTCATCACCAGTTGTAATTTTCACAAACTTTTCAGTAAAAATTATAGCCTTATCCCTATCCCAAGTAAGATGTTCCGTATTTAACACTTCATTTTTTTCATTAATTACAATCACATCATTATGAGCTTCCATAATATTTTCCGATTCATAACTAATAGCATAATTAGCCTTTAGGGAAGATGTTTGTTTTCCAACAGAGTCGTAAAATACCACATAAACGCCTTTTGGCATTTCAAGGTATTCTTTTTCGCCTTCATATTTATCCATCTGTGGCGACTCTAGTATCA
Source organism: uncultured Bacteroidales bacterium (assembly GCA_964601515.1). GTDB lineage: Bacteria > Bacteroidota > Bacteroidia > Bacteroidales > UBA7960 > PWND01. Next base: position 50,327 of record CAZRNU010000005.1, read on the forward strand.
TTTTCAATCTGGCATGTTCTGAGTAAATAACTTTTACCCCAAAAGCAGTTTCAATAGGAGATTCGTCGACTTGAGTAATTAGACTTATAGTTTCAAGGTCGGGGCTACAAGAAAAAAGCATTGCCATCAAAAGCAGGATGGCAATGCTTTTACTAGTTTTTTTTGATTCCTGATAAGATTCAGTTTTCATTGCTGCTTATCTGGCTCTTATACGAGTTCTTTCGTTTATCCAACATCCAACAGTATATGCCTGGCCTACTTCAAATCCGTAAAAGAATATATTCTCATTTGTTGGAAAATGCTTTGTCCATGTATCTATAAGCAAATCTGCTCTTTGCTGCACAGCATTATCATCGTCAATATTCTTAGCCTGTTGAAATTTATCAACTGCAGCCCAATAAGCAACTCTTTCAGTAAATTCATTATCACCACATGACTTAGCAGTTGCAGCATACATTTCACCAATAACGAGATATGGTCTTCCATCGTTAGGTTTAGCTTCTGCTGCTTTCAATGCATAGTTTCTAGCTTCGCTGTATCGATTAAACTGTCTGTATAATATATCTGAAAGCAACAAATATGTAGTAAATTTTTCTTCTTCATTATCAAAGAGACTTATAGCCTGCTCATAATATTGAATAGCTTTCTGGTGGTTTCCCAAAGTTGTTTCCATTCTAGCCATTAAAAATGCCGATTGGGCTGTTGGCTTAATCTTATGCAAATTAAGGGTTGCGCTATAATACAACTTCTCTTCTGTACATCCTGCATTGCTAAGAAAGTCTATTATTTTTTCCAAAAGCTCTGTATCATTAGGATTTTGTTCAAATCTTGGCATAAACAGACTTACAATATTATTGCAATTCGCATAAGGTCTAAACATTACTTCAATATTATTTTTAACTACCTGATATTGGTTAGCTAAATCAGGATTATTTTTAATATTAAAGTCGATAATATTCATAGCCCTATCAAACGCTTCAAGAACAACTGTTTCATCTTTCAATCCGGCTTCTTGCAGACCAACCAAACAATGGAAGTTTATTTGCAATACATTAGCTGCAGATTCTTTATCATCAATACCAATAGACTTTTCAGTAATCTCGAATATTTCAACAATACTGTTTGGTCTGTATGTATAAAGATCAACAGCCTTTCTGCCAAGCACCTCGCCCTCTCGACCGAAATATTTTATTCTTTGATCGTAAAGCGTCATTAACGAATCTACGTATGCTTCTCGCCTGATAGGATCATTTTCCAAACCATGTAAATACTTAAATAATGTGGCTCCATGAATAAATGTATTTTGTCTTGCTGCCGGGCAGTTTAAATAAACCCATCTCCATGGCTCTACTGCCATAGCATAATTGCGTTGGCGGAAATACTCAAAATATATAGAAAGATTTCTTACACACGTTATACTATCCTCGCCAAAAACACTTTTTGCATCATCTTTCTTAGGTTTATTCTCAAACGAGTTACTTCCATTTGCTGAGATAGAGAACAGCGATATTCCTATTAATAAACCAAATAAAACTTTTGTTGCTTTCATTATTAAAAAAATATTTAAAAATTATCATTAAAACTATTACTTTCTAGTAGAATTTACTTCTAATAAACCATCTTTCATGAATATTAACACCTATGTTAAATCTGTAAAGATCTTCTCTCAAGTTATTATGTTCAACACTTCCTCTATTTGCCCATTCGAAGCCCAGAGTCATTCCTGAAAGATTTCTTCTAAGTCTGAAGCTAAGTCCAAACCCTATGCCAATTTCGTTAACTGAATTATTATTATGGAAAATATAAGTTTGTTTATATCTAAGACCAGCTGAATACTTCATTCTGGTAAGAAAATCGACCCCTATGTCTGAGTCCGGTATATATTGAGTTCCAAGGCCAATCTGATATGAATTATTTAGATTTAGCGCTTGATTAAAAAACTTAAGAGTTTGCCAATTTTGATTGTAAAAATCAGCTCCTGCCATCCAGTTTTTATTTATTTTCAATGTAAATCCCAGAGCATAATAGGCCGGAATTACAATTTTACCTTGTTCATTAACATAATTCAGGACTGTATCAGGAACGGTAAACCCGGGCAAATAAATCCTTTGGACAAGGGTTTCGTCGGAATGCAATGCGGTATTATTTCCGCCTGCTACTCCAATAATAAGCTCTCTATTTGACGGCAAGCTGGTTTTATATTGCGCACCAATATTAAACATAACACCATTAACGGTAACAGCACGATGTTGATTTGAAACGTAAAAGTTGGCTGAATCGGAGCTCACAGTCGAAATATCTTTATAATTTCCAAACAGATAAGACGTATTAATACCAAGAGATAATCTTTTTCCAATTTTAAATCCATTTCCCCAAAAAATCTGATGAATACCACCTTGTCCTTCATAAGTATAATTAACCATGCCTATATTATCATACTCGATTTGGTCAACAACTTTATATCCGGTAGCACTGTATGGCATTAGCCCAAAAGCAGAAGCCCACCATTTATATATAGGAAATGCAAAAGACAAATTTCCAAGTGAAGAATAATTTGTAAACTGTTTTTGTTCGGGTGTATTTTGCCCATAGAAATGAGAAAACACAATAGATTCAAAAACAAAAGAATTGCTATCTACAGCCACATAGGAGGCCGGATTAATATAATTCACTGATGTGTTGCTCTGCAGTCCTAAAGACATCCCACCCATGCCAAGAGTTCCAAAGTTATTATTGAAATAAATTTCACCTAACCCATAAATAGAATAGGGTGAACTTATTCGAGTTTGAGCTGTAAGATTATTTACAAAAACAGCTACTGACATCAACAATGCTATTATTACAGCAGGGTATTTAAGGCTAAAATTTCTGTGCATTATATAAAAGTATTTGGTTTAATCCGTATGATACCAGATTTTCGGTTGCAAATATCTTACTTTTTAACATTTTGTCAAAATAAAATACGTCTCCCCCACTAAAAACAATTTTAATTTCCGGATAAGACTTGCAATAACTATCAATCATAGCGTCAATTTCAAAGCATATTCCATTTATCACTCCGGAATTAAGACACTCCATAGTATTGGTGCCGATAATATTTGGCTTCACAAATGGTTGAGTAATTAACGGCAATTTCCCTGTAAAAGTATGCAATGCTTTAAATCTCATCATTAATCCGGGAGAAATTGCACCTCCAAAATAATTTTTATCTTTATCAATGAATTCATAAGTTATGCATGTTCCAGCATTTACAACAAGAACTTCATTTCCAGGAAATAAACAACTCCCTCCAACTGCAGCAGCAAGTCTGTCAGTTCCAAGTGTTTCCAGACTCTCATATTGTAAATTTAAGGGTGTAGGCGTTTTATACGAGAAATAAATTATATTTATTTCATCACTTATATCGTTTTTATTGACAAAAACTTCATTTTGAACAGAAGAAATTATCGCATTAACATTTTTTAAATTCAGGTTATTCAAGAAAAACAACCTTGCTTCATCAATATTACATGACTCAAACACTTTATGCATAACCATATTAGAACCTTCAAATCCGGAAATTTTAATCAAAGAGTTGCCAATATCTACAGTAAAATTCATATAAGCTGAATCATAAGTTTATGAAGGGGTCAAAAGTAATTAAAAAGCTCGAAAGAAATATCACAATATCTCTTAATTTAACTAATTGTTTTACAGATACATTAGAGAAAAACTAAAAAAAATATTTCAATAAAGTTGCCAAATTAATAAGTTTAACTATCTTTGCACCGCAAAAAAAGGTACCATAGCTCAGTAGGTAGAGCAACGGACTGAAAATCCGTGTGTCCCTGGTTCGATTCCGGGTGGTACCACAAGAAACAAAACAATTAGACAATAAAAAAGGCTGTTTAGAAATCTAAACAGCCTTTTTTAATATTTACTTGAGCATTTTCAAGAATCCTACTTCTTTTTCTGAAAGGAATCTCCATTTTCCTCTTGGCATGTCTTTTTTGGTTAGTCCGGCAAATGAAACCCTATCTAGTTTCATCACTTTATATCCAAGTGACTCGAATATTCTTCTCACCACTCTGTTTTGACCTGAGTGAATTTCTATGCCAATTTCTTTCTTATTAACTCCATCTTCAACATACGAAATTTTGTCGGCCTTAACTATTCCATCTTCAAGTTCAATTCCATTGGCAATTTTGGTAATGTCAGCTTTTGTAACATTTTTATCAAGAGCAACATGATATAACTTAGTTACGCCATATTTGGGATGTGTGAGTTTTTTGGCAAGTTCTCCATCGTTTGTAAACAAGAGCACTCCTGTTGTGTTCCTATCAAGCCTGCCAACCGGATAAATTCTTTCTTTACAAGCGTTTTCCACAAGCATTAAAACATTTTTTCTACCTTGTGGGTCGTCAGATGTAGTAATATAGTCTTTAGGCTTATTAAGAAGTACGTAGATTTTTTTTTCAGCAGTGAGTCTTTGGTCACCGTATAAAACAACATCACCCGGCTTAACTTTAATGCCTAATTCAGTAACTACTTTCCCGTTTACACTTATTGCACCAATCGTTATTAAGTTATCTGCTTCACGACGTGAACAAATGCCCGAATTGGCGATATATTTATTTAACCTCATTTCACCATCTGAAACATCAATTTTGGTATAACTTCTTTTGCGCTCGGGCTTATTATATGTTTTTGGATACCTTGAAGAGCTGGACTTTTTCTCATCTCTATATGAAGAAGTATTTTCAGAGCTTCGTTTAAAAGGTCTTTCTTCTCTACTACTTGTTGAATTGTCGCTATCCTTTTTGTATGTTCTTCTTACACTATCACTTTTAAATGGCTTGTCTTCTCCGAATTTTCTTTTAGGTCTGCTATCGCCTCCTCTGCTAAAAGGTTTATCTTCACCATCTCTTTTAAACGGCTTTCTGAAACCTTCTCTTGAAGACGGCTTTTCTTCTCCGAAATTACGAGTTGGACGTTTGTCGCCTCCTCTGCTAAAGGGTTTATCTTCACCGTCTCTTTTATAC